>JBEPZM010000151.1:0-8436 GCA_041640835.1 Blastococcus sp. | reverse complement strand
CCGCTGGACCTCGCCGGGCTCGCCGGCGCCACCGGCTTCGCCGACCAGGCGCACCTCACCCGCGAGTGGCGCGCGTTCGCCGGCCTGCCGCCGACCCGGTGGCTGGCCGAGGAGTTCGGATTCGTCCAAGACACCCGGGCGCTGAGCGCGGCACTCTCCACGGCATGACCGCTCCGCAGCCCACCAGCCCGCAGCCCACCGTCTGGCCCGCCTTCCGCGCCCGCGACGCCCGCGCCCTCATCCGCTTCCTCGCCGACGCGTTCGGCTTCGAGGAGACCGCCGTGTACGGCGAGGGCGACCGGGTGGACCACGCCCAGCTCTCCTGGCCCGAGGGCGGCGGCGTGATGCTCGGCTCGGTCCGCGACGAGAGCGGCGACGCCTGGCCCGCGGTCCCCGGCACCGCCGCCTGCTACGTCGTCACCGCCGATCCGGCCGCGGTGTGCGCCCGGGCGGTGGCCGCCGGCGCGACGATCGTCAAGGAGCTGACCACCACCGACTACGGCTCGTCGGAGTTCTCCGCCCGCGACCCCGAGGGCAACCTCTGGTCCTTCGGCACCTACGCGGGGGAGCCGCGCAGCGCCGGATGAGCCGCTCTACGGTCCTCCGGTGACCGTCGCGCGCTCCGTCCTGCTGTTCGTGCTGGCCGCCGTCGCCGAGATCGGCGGCGCCTGGCTGGTGTGGCAGGGCGTGCGGGAGTCGCGTGGCTGGCTCTGGATCGGTGCCGGCGTGATCGCCCTGGGCGCCTACGGCTTCGTCGCCACCCTGCAGCCCGACGCGAACTTCGGCCGCATCCTGGCCGCGTACGGCGGGGTGTTCGTCGCCGGCTCGCTGCTGTGGGGCATGGCCGTCGACGGGTTCCGGCCCGACCGGTACGACGTCGTCGGCGCGCTGCTGTGCCTGGTCGGCGTCGCCGTGATCGTGTACGCCCCCCGCGCCACCTGACCCGCCGTCCCGAGGGCAGAAATGGCCATTTCTGCCCTCACGCGAGGGCGCCCTGTACGCGGGCGACGACGGCGTCCAGCTCCCGCAGGTCGGCAGCGCTGAGCCGGATCACGGTCCAGCCTGCCGCCTGGAGGTCCGCATAGCGGGCGTCGTCCCGGACGATCTGGTCGTCCTCGAAGTGATACGCGCCCTCGTACTCCACGACGACGCGGTGCTCGGGGAAAGCCAGATCCACGTGCACCACGCCTGCCCGCGTCTCGATCTCGTACTGGGGCACGGGTCGGAGGCCGCCAAGGACGAGGGCGACCCGCACGCGCGACTCGGGTGGGGATGCAGCGCGGGGATCGATCAACCCGAAGGCGCGCCGCACGCGGCTCACGCCCCACCGGCCCGAGCCGGTCGCGGCGAGCGCGGCGAGGCCGGCCTGATCGACGGTTCCGGCACGGACCATCGCGTCCAGCGCGCTGACCGCGGTCCCGAGCGGTTCGAGCGACGCGATGTCCCACGCCGTCCGGAGGGCCGAGGTGACCGGTACGCCGTCGGCATCGAGCACCACGTCCGGAGGGATGTGGCTGCGGTGCACGCGGACGCCCCGCGGGCCCTTCCACTCGACGTCCGGCGGCCGCACGACGGTGACCGGGTCGTGCGCCGCAGCGAACGGAGCGCCGTACCAGGCGGCTGCCGAGTACCCACCGATCGCCAGCCCGCGTGGAAGGAGGAGCGCGACGCCGCGGCACCTGAGGCGGTGGTCGTAGGCGAGCCCCGGGTCGGCGTACACCCCCTGGACCAGCCGGCGGTAGCTCCGCGAGCGCAGCTGCTTGTCGGTCAGAGCGCCGGCGGCGACGGCGTGGCTACCGACGAACACGCCGGGGAGGAGGCGGAAGCGCTCAGGCACGGCCCGAGCCTGGTCGATGTGGGTGCCGGCCCGCTGGCGCCGTCCACAGGAGGGCAGAAATGGCCATTTCTGCCCTGGTGGGTGGGAGGTGCGCCACAATCGGCCGGTTCGACGTCTCGATGCACCCGCGTATCCAATACATTCGTGCATCGTGAGCACCGAGAGCCTGGAGGCGCGGCCGAAGCGGCGCCGTGCCGACACCGTCGAGCGGCTGCTCGACGCGGCCCTGGAGACCTTCGCCGACCTGGGTTTCGACGCGGCGAGCGTCGAGGACATCTGCCGGCGCGGCGGGTTCACCCGCGGCGCCTTCTACTCCAGCTTCCGGACCAAGGACGAGCTGTTCGCCGCGCTCTTCGCCCGGGAGACCGGCCGCGAGCTCGCCCGGGTCGAGGAGCAGCTGGCCGGCCTCGAGCACGAGGCGGACCCGGTCGCCGCGGCCGTCGAGCGCTGCCTGTCCACCCTCCGCGCGGACCGGTCCTGGGTGCTCGCGCTGACCGAGTTCGCGCTGCACGCCGCCCGGCACCCCGCCGCCGCCCGCGCCCTGCGCGAGCACGAGGACGTGCTGCTCGCGCGGGTGACGGCGATCATCGACGACACCCTCGGCCGCACCGGCCTGCGGCTGACGCTCCCCGCCGGTGAGCTCGCCCGCATCCTGCTCGCCCTGCACGACGGCCTCGCGCTGCGCGACGCCGTCCACGCGCCCGACGAGCGGTCCGCCGAGCCCGGCGCGGACCTCGAACGCACCGCCCTGCTGCGCCTGCTGCGCGCCGTCACCGCCTGACCCGAGAGAAGACCTTCCCCATGGCAACCCTGCTGGCCCGCCTCGGCGCGGCCTCCTTCCGGCACCGCCGGCTCGTCGCGACGGCGTGGGGCGTGCTGCTCGCCGTCGTCGTCACCCTGCTCGTCACCGTCGGCGGCGCGTTCGACGACGAGTTCACCATCCCGGGCTCGGAGTCCCAGGAGGCGCTGGACCGGCTCGAGGAGCTCTCCCCCGAGGCGGCCGGCGCGGGCGCGCAGATCGTGTTCGTCGCGCCGGAGGGGCAGACGGTCCTCGACCCGGCGATCACGGACGCGATCGGGCAGACCCTCACCGAGGCCGGCGACGTGCCGCAGGTCGGCAGCGTGGTCAGTCCCTTCGAGAGCATGTCCCTGAGCGAGGACGGGCGGGCAGCGCTCGCGCAGGTCCGGTTCGACGTCAGCCCCGAGCTGCTGGACGAGGGCGCCCTGGACGCCCTGGTGACGACGACGGAGCCCGCCGAGGACGCCGGTCTCGAGGTCGCCGTCGGAGGTGACGCGTTCGGCACGACCGGCGTCTCGGTCGGCCCGCTGGAGTTCGTCGGCGTCGGGGTCGCCGTCCTGGTCCTCGTGCTGACGTTCGGCTCCCTGCTGGCCGCCGGGATGAACCTGGCGATCGCCCTGGCCGGCATCGCGGTCGGCATGGGCGGGTTGCTGCTCGCCTCCAACGTGGTGACGCTCTCCTCGACCGCCCCGACGCTGGCCCTGATGATCGGCCTGGCGGTCGGCATCGACTACACGCTGTTCATCCTGTCCCGGCACCGCACCCAGCTGGCCGCTGGCATGACGCCCCGGGAGTCCGCCGCCCGGGCGGTCGGCACCGCCGGCTCGGCGGTCGTCTTCGCCGGGCTGACGGTGATCATCGCGCTCTCCGGGCTGGCCGTCGTCGGCATCCCGTTCCTCACCGTCATGGGCATCGGCGCGGCCGGCACCGTCCTCGTCGCCGTCCTCGTGGCGCTGACGCTGCTGCCGGCGCTGCTCGGCTTCGCCGGCGAGCGGCTGGTGCCGAAGCCGGGCTCCCGCGCGGGGCGGCGCGAGGCGGCCGACGCCGCGGAGAGCACCGGGGTCGGCGGCTCGATGGGCGCCCGCTGGACCCGGCTGATCACCCGCCGGCCGCTGGTCACGGTGCTCACCGTGCTGGCCGGGCTGCTCGTGCTGGCGCTGCCCGCGCCGCAGCTGGAGCTCGCGCTGCCGGACAACTCCGCGGCCGCGGAGGAGACGCCGCAGCGGCAGGCCTACGACCTGGTCAGCGAGTACTTCGGCCCCGGCGTCAACGGCCCGCTCGTCGTGCTGGTCGAGGGCCTCGACCCGGCGACCGCCCAGCAGTCGCTGGACGACGTCGCCGTCGCGATCGCCGGCACCCCGACCGGCACCCCCGGCGAGTTCGAGGGCGGGCTGGACGGCGTCCTCGTCGCGCAGCCCGCGCCGCTGCCGGGCGGGACGGCGGCCGTCGTCAGCGTCATCCCCGAGACCGGCCCGCAGGACGAGGCGACCCACGACGTCGTCGGGGAGCTGCGCGCGCTCGCCGCCGACCTGGAGGCGCAGACCGGGGCCGAGTTCGCCGTCACCGGGCAGACCGCCGTCGCCATCGACATCTCCGACCGGCTCGCCGACGCCCTGCTCCCGTTCGCGCTGGTCGTCGTCGGCCTGGCGCTGGTCCTGCTGCTGCTGGTGTTCCGCTCGATCCTGGTGCCGATCAAGGCCGCCGTCGGCTTCCTGCTCTCCGTGGCCGCGTCGTTCGGCGCGGTGGTCGCGGTCTTCCAGTGGGGCTGGCTGGCCGACCCGCTCGGCGTCCCGGCCTCCGGCCCGGTCATCAGCTTCCTGCCGATCATGCTCATGGCGATCCTGTTCGGCCTGGCCATGGACTACGAGGTCTTCCTCGTCTCGCGGATGCGCGAGGAGTACGTCCACGGCGCCGGGCCCCGGGACGCCGTGGTCACCGGGGCCCGCCACGCCTCGCGCGTGGTCGTCGCCGCCGCGCTGATCATGTTCTCGGTCTTCGCCAGCTTCGTGACCATCGACGACGTCACCGTCAAGGCGATCGCCTTCGGTCTGGCGATCGGCGTCCTGGTCGACGCGTTCCTCGTGCGCATGACGCTGGTGCCCGCCGTCCTGGCGCTGCTCGGCCGCTCGGCGTGGTGGCTGCCCCGCTGGCTGGACCGCGTGCTGCCGAACCTCGACGTCGAGGGCGCCGGGCTGGCCGACGTCCCGACCGGGACGACGACGCGCGAGCCGGTCACCGTGGCGCGCTGACCGTCACCCGGCAGACTGGCCGGGTGAGCGAACACGGGTCGGAGCACGACGGCGCGCCGGAGAGCTACTCCGGCCCGCCGTCCTACGGACCGCCGACGGGCTCCGGTCAGCCGGGGTACCCGCAGCAGCAGGGGTACGGCCAGCAGGGGTACCCGCAGCAGGGGTACGGCCAGCCCTACGGCTACGGCCCGCCCCCCGGCTACCCGCAGCAGGGCTATCCGCAGCAGGGCTATCCGCAGCAGGGCTACGGCCAGCCCTACGGCTACTGGCCCGGCCGCGTGCCGGCGTGGCCGGCCGGACCGGGACGCCCCGGGAACGCCACCGCCGCTGCGGTGCTGGGTTTCGTAACCGGCGGCCTGACGGCGCTGATGACGCTCGGCTTCCTCATCAACCTGGGTGCCGGCGACAACGAGGCCGCATACCTGCTGGCGATCGTCACCGGTCTGCTCTGCGCCCCCGGGCTGATCGCCGGCGGCGTCCGGCTGATCGCCCGGAAGTCCGCGGACCTGCTCTTCTTCTCGGCGCTGGCCGCGGCCGTGTCGTTGGTGCTCATCGGCCTGGTCGGCGCCAGCACCCTCTACGGGGACGACGCGACGTTCCTCGTCATGGTCGCCGCCATCGGGTTCGCCCTGCCTGTGATCACCGCGATCCTCGCCCGCGGGCGCGACACCGTCGGCTGGGTCTCCTCCGGCCCCTGACGGCTCAGCGGGAGCGCGGCCGCCCGCGACGGCGCCGGGCGGCCTTGTCCGCGTACATCGCGTCGTCCGCGGTCCGGATCACCCGCTCGTGGACGTCGGCGGGATCCTCGCCGCCCGGCGCGGAGCCGATCCCGATGCTGATGCCGATCGAGACCTGCTGGCCGCTGAGCTCCAGCGGCGCGGTCACCGCCGCGCGCAGGCGGGCGGCGAGCACCTCGGCGTCGGGCCGGTCGGTGTTCTCGCAGACGATGCTGAACTCGTCCCCGCCGAGGCGGGCCGCGGTGTCGCTGGCCCGCAGCACCGAGCGCATCCGGTCGGCGAAGGCGACCAGCACGAGGTCGCCCATCGGGTGGCCGAGCTCGTCGTTGACGGCCTTGAACCCGTCCAGGTCCATGATCAGCACGCAGGTGGGCGTGCGCTCCCGCTGACCGCGCTCCAGGGCGTGCCACAGCCGGTCCTGGAACAGCAGCCGGTTGGGCAGCCCGGTGAGCGGGTCGTGCAGCGAGCGGTGCACCAGCTGCGCTTCGAGCGCCTTGCGCTCGGTGATGTCCTCGACGATCACCACGAGGTGCGCGGGCTGCCCCTCGGGGGTCTCCTCGACCCACGACGCGGTCAGCTGCACGGGGACGACGGTGGAGCCGGCGCACACCAGCCGGGTCTCGTGCCGCATCGGCCGGCTCCTGTCGGCCAGGAGGTCGGCGTGCGCGACCCGGGCGGCGGACGCCCCCTCCGGGTGGATCAGGTCCAGCAGGGAGGTGCCGTTCAGCTCCTCGCCGGTGCGCTCCAGCAGCGTGCAGAACGCGGGGTTCACGTCGACCAGGACGCCGTCGGGCGTGGTCAGCGCCAGCCCCACCGGGGCGTTCGCGAAGGCGCTGCGGCGGTCGGCAGGGGGGAACGCACCCATCACCTCGACCACCACCCCACCTCCGTTTCGGACACTCATCTTGCGCGACGGCACCGACGAAGGGGACGGCAGGCGTCACGGAACCGTTCCGGGTCGCCTCATCGGGGGACGCCCAACGGGTGCAGGATGCACGGAGGGTTACGTCAGGAGGCACCCGTGCACGAGTTCGACCTGGTCCTGCCCGCGGCGGTCGACGTCCGCGAGGTGGGCATGCGCGACGGCCTGCAGCTCGAGGCGCCCGTCCCCCTCGAGGCCAAGCTGGAGATGCTGGAGGCGCTCGTCGCCTCCGGTGTCCGCCGGATCGAGGCGACGTCGTTCGTCTCGCCCAAGGCGGTCCCGGCGCTCGCCGACGCCGACCGGCTGGTCGCCGAGCTGTCCCGCTGGCCGGGGGTGCACTGGTCGGCCCTGGTGGCCAACCCGCGCGGCGCCGTCCGGTCCGTCGACGCGGGGGTGGCGAACCTCGAGTACGTGGTCTCCGCCGCCGACGGGCACAGCCGCGCCAACGCCGGGCGCTCGACCGCCGAGGCCGTCGGCGCCGTCGGCGAGATCGCCGGGCTGGCGCACGGCGCCGGGGGGTCGCTGGAGGTCATCATCGCCACCGCGTGGGACTGCCCCTTCGACGGCCGCACGCCGATCGCCCGCACGGTCGACGTCGCCCGCGCCGCCGTCACCGCCGGCGCCGACCAGCTGTGCCTGGGCGACACCATCGGGACGACGACGCCGCTGCGCGTGGTGCAGATGCTCGACGCCGTCCGCCGCGCCTGCCCCGGCGTGCCGCTCGGCGTGCACTTCCACGACACCCGCGGGACCGGTCAGGCCAACGCGCTGGTCGCCGTCCAGGCCGGGGTGACGCAGCTCGACGCCTCGATCGGCGGCCTCGGCGGCTGCCCCTTCGCCCCGGGCGCCAGCGGCAACATCGCCACCGAGGAGCTGGTCTACATGCTGGAGGAGTCCGGTGTGCGCACCGGCCTGGACCTGGACGCGCTGCTGGTCGCCGCCGCCGCGACGGAGCGGGCGGTCGGCCACGAGCTGCCCAGCTCCCTCTACCGCGCCGGCGGGCGTTCCGTGCCCCGCCCCCAGGACGCCCGGTGAGCGACGCGCTGTCCGAGGAGCCGCAACGCATCGTCGACCCGCGGGTCATGCGCGACGTCCTGGGCCACTTCGCCTCCGGAGTCACCGTGCTGACCGCTGACACCGACGAGGGCCCGATCGGGTTCACCTGCCAGTCGTTCAGCTCGCTGTCGCTGGACCCGCCGCTGGTCGCGTTCGCCCCGGCCCGCTCGTCGCGGACCTGGGCGCAGCTGCGCACCCTCGGCCGGTTCTGCATCAACGTGCTGGCCGAGGGCCAGGACGACGTCTCGCAGAACTTCGCCCGCTCCGGGGCCGACAAGTTCGCCGGGGTCCCGTGGACGCCGAGCCCGCACGGCTCGCCGGTCCTCGACGGCGTCGTCGCCTGGATCGACGGCGAGCTGTGGGCCGAGTACGACGGCGGTGACCACACCATCGTGGTCGCCCGCGTGCTCGACCTGGGCGCCGCGCCGGACCGCCGTCCGCTGCTGTTCCACCGCGGCGCCTACGGGCTGCTGCACCGGCCCGAGGGCTAACGGGCCGGGTGTGCGCCGGTGCCCGTGCGGGCACCGGAGGACAGGACACGCGAGGAGGAACTGCCATGGGACTGCTCGACCGGCTCTTCGGCCGCCACCCCCGTCCGGACCAGCAGCAGCAGGGCTACGGGACGCCGTACGGCGGGGGCCGCCCGGCGCCCGGGCAGCAGCTGCCCGACGAGCAGGCGGTCGCCCGCTACCGCTACCTGCTGCGCACCGCGCCGCCCGAGCAGATCGAGCAGGCGCACGCCGAGGCCTTCGCCCAGCTCACCACCGACCAGCGGCAGCAGGTGCTCGCGCAGCTCGCCGCCGCCGTGCCGGCCGCCGAGCGCCCGCGCACCGACG
>JBEPZM010000150.1:0-8487 GCA_041640835.1 Blastococcus sp. | reverse complement strand
GTTGTTCTCGCGGGCGCGGAAGTCGCCGCCCTTGACCGTGTCGTAGAACAGCCGGTGCACGCTGTCGCCGTCGTTGCGGTAGTTCTTGGCGGCGTTGATCCCGCCCTGCGCGGCGACGCTGTGCGCCCGGCGCGGGCTGTCCTGGTACCAGAAGGACTCGACGTTGTAGCCGGCCTCGCCCAGGGTCGCGGCGGCGGAGCCGCCGGCCAGGCCGGTGCCGACGACGATGATCGTCATCTTGCGGCGGTTGGTCGGGTTGACCAGACGCCCGCGGAACTTGCGCTCGCTCCAGCGCTCGCCGATCGGGACGTCCGTCGGCGCCTTGGTGTCGGCGATCGGGTCGCCTTCGGTGAAGAGGTCGAGAGGCATGCCTGGGAATCCTTAGTCGATCAGACCGAAGAGGATGGAGAAGGGCGTGAGCAGGAAGCCGACGGTCAGGATCGTCGCGATCGCGGTGGCGGCGTAGTTGACGGTCACCTCACGACGGCGGTTGCTCTGCCCGAGGGTCTGCGTGGCGCTCCAGATGCCGTGGCGCAGGTGCATGCCCACGAGGATCACCGAGATGGCGTAGAAGATCGTGACGACGGGGTTCTGGAAGCTGGCGAGCATCCGGTCGAAGGGCTCGCCGTCGCGGCCCTCGGAGTTCACCGCACCCAGGGTGAGGTCGAGGATGTGGAAGATGACGAACGCCAGGATGATGACGCCGCCCCAGCGCATCGTCCGGGAGGCGTAGCTCTGGGCCACGGCCTTCTTGGTGACGTACCGCTCGGGGCGGGCGCTGCGGGCCTGGCGCCACAGCGAGACCGCGGCCCAGATGTGGGCGACCACGGCCACCAGCAGGATGATGCGGATCAGCCACAGCGCGGTGGCGCCCGGCAGCGCCGGGTTGCCGATGGTGCGGAGCCACTCCGAGTAGTGGTTGAACTCGTCGGCGCCTGCGAACGCCTTGAGGTTCCCGATCATGTGCGCGATCAAGTACAGCACCAGGATGATGCCGCTGATCGCCATGACGGCCTTCTTGAAGACCGAGGTGGTCTTCGCCGCCTTCGGTGTCCTGCGCTGAGTCGAGTCCGTCACCGTCACCACGGCGCCCAAACTAGGACGTTCCTGGGCCCGCCACCACGTCAACGCGCGGTGACACAGCTCTCGTAAGGGTTGCCTTACCGCCGTGCGGGACGAACACTGACGGGTCGGGGCGGCTCCACCTGGGGCAGAGTGACCGCATGCCTGGACCCACCCGCGGCTTCCTGGGCCGCCGCCGTGACCGTGATCCCCGCCTCCCGCCCGGCCAGTACGACGCCGGCTCCGACTGGCCGGTGCTCACCGCCGAGCCGACCCCGCGCATCGCGCCGGAGACCTGGTCGATCACCGTCGACGGCGCGGTGGAGGCGCCGACGACCTGGACCTGGGACGAGGCGCACACCCTGCCGCGGTCGGAGTACCGCGGTGACATCCACTGCGTCACCACCTGGTCGAAGTTCGGCACCTGGTTCGCGGGCGTCTCCGTCGACACCCTGCTCGAGGCCGCCCGGCCGACCGCCGAGGCGCACTTCGTCATGGCGACGTCCAAGACCGGCTACACGACCAACCTGCCGCTGGAGCACGTCACCGGCGGCCAGGCGTGGATCGTCTGGGAGTACGACGGCAAGCCGCTGCCGATCGAGCACGGCGGCCCGGTGCGGCTGCTCGTGCCGCACCTGTACTTCTGGAAGAGCGCGAAGTGGATCAGCAAGCTGACGCTGCTGCACCGCGACCAGCCCGGCTTCTGGGAGCAGAACGGCTACCACGACCTGGGCGACCCCTGGCGCCAGCAGCGGTACCAGGGTGACTGAGGACGCGGCGGTCCTCGGCGCGGGCGTGGCGGATGCGCCGAGCGGCGGCTGGCGGACGGCGACGGTCTCGGGGGTGCGACGGCCGATCCAGCGCTCGGTCCAGCTCCGCCTCGACGTCCACGACCGGATCGACCACCTGCCCGGCCAGCACTACGTCGTCCGGCTGACCGCCGAGGACGGGTACACCGCGCAGCGCTCGTACTCGGTCGCCTCGGCGCCCGGCGACCCGCTGGTGGAGCTGTTCGTCGAGCGGCTGGACGACGGCGAGGTGTCGACCTACCTCGCCGACGTCGTCGAGCCCGGCGACGAGCTGGAGGTCCGCGGTCCCATCGGCGGCTGGTTCGTCTGGGACGGGGAGTCCCCGGCGCTGCTGGTCGCGGGCGGTGCCGGAGTGGTCCCGTTCGTGTCGATGCTGCGGCACGCCCGCGCGACCGGCCGCGAGGACCTGCTCCGGATCGCGGTCTCGGCCCGCACGATGGCGCAGCTGCCCTACGCCGACGAGCTCGTGGCAGCCGGCGCGCTCGTCGTCCTCAGCCGGGAGCAGTACGGCATCCGCCCGGCCGGCCGGCTGCGGGCGGAGGAGCTGCTGCCGCTGTGGGAGGAGGGCCAGACCGTCTACGTCTGCGGGTCGGCGGCCTTCGCGGAGGCGGCGACCCAGCTGCTCGTGGCGTCGGGGCGGCCGGCTGCGTCCATCCGGGTGGAGCGCTTCGGGCCGAGCGGCGGGCCCGCCTGAACCGACGAGGGGGGCGGGACGGCACGTGCCGCCCCGCCCCCCTCGTCGTTCCGGATCAGACGGTCGGCGGCACCATCGAGGCGCGCACCAGCGGGGTGCGGTCCCAGGCGCGGTGCATGCCGAGCGCGGCGACCGTAGCGGCGGCCAGCTTGGCGTTGGCCTTCTTGCCCGTCAGGACGCCGGGCGCCTTCGGGTCGATGCCTGCGGCCTGGAGCACCGCGACGCCGTCGCCCCACGCGCCGACGGCCTTGAGGTGGCGGAACGCCTCCTGCAGCATGACCAGCGCGCGGAAGTCGCCGTCCTTGGGTGCGCCGTCGGCGACGACGATCGCGTCGAACTCGATCGACCGGCCGGTGGCGAAGGTGCGCTCCACGATCTCGACGGCCTTGCCCGAGACGAGCTGGCCGCCGTGCGGCGCGATGACCCGGAGCACCGCGCCCTCGGCCTCGAGGGCCTTCCGCAGCGTGGCGATGCCCTCCAGGTCGGCGCCGGGGCCGGCGACGACGCCGACGATCCGGCCCTCGATCGGGAAGGGGGTGGGCCTGATCTGCCGCAGGGCCGGGGACTCCGACCGCGACTTCGCCGCCTTGATCTTCTTCGGCACCGGCAGGCCCAGGCCGGTGGCCACCTGCGCGCAGAGGTCGGCGTCGATGCGGGCGAGCACGGTGAGGGCCCGCTCCTTGATCGCCTGCTCGTAGCACTTGCCGAGCTCGAAGGTGTACGCGTCGATCACGTGCTGCTGCTCGACGGAGGTCAGGCTCTTGTAGAACAGCGCCGGCTGGGAGAAGTGGTCGTCGAACGACGCGGGAGCGGTCCGGCCGACCTCCCCCTCGACGTGCCGCGGCACCTGCACGTAGCCGCCCTCGGACCAGTCCGACGGGAACGGGACGCCGGCGTCGACGCTGTTGGGCGTGTACGGCGCCTGCCCCGTGTGCACGGCCTGCTGGTGGAAGCCGTCCCGGGTGTTGTCGTTCACCGGCGCGTGCGGCCGGTTGATCGGGATCTGGGTGAAGTTCGGCCCCGCGAGCCGGGTGAGCTGGGTGTCCAGGTAGGAGAAGTTGCGGCCCTGCAGCAGCGGGTCGTTGGTCCCCTCGATGCCCGGCACCAGGTGCCCGGTGTGGAAGGCGACCTGCTCGGTCTCGGCGAAGAAGTTCGTCGGGTTGGCGTTGAGCACCAGCGTGCCGATCGGCTGCACCGGCGCGAGCTCCTCCGGAACGATCTTCGTGGGGTCGAGCAGGTCGATGCCCTCGAAGGTCTCCTCCGGGGTGTCGGGGAAGACCTGGATGCCGAGCTCCCACTCGGGGAACGCGCCGGCCTCGATGGCGTCGTAGAGGTCGCGGCGGTGGAAGTCCGGGTCGACGCCCGCGGCGATCTGCGCCTCCTCCCACGTGAGGGAGTGCACGCCCAGCTTGGGCTTCCAGTGGAACTTCACGAGGGCGGTCTCCCGCTTCTCGTTCACCAGCCGGAACGTGTGGACGCCGAAGCCCTCCATCGTCCGGTAGCTGCGCGGGATGCCGCGGTCGCTCATGTTCCAGATCGTGTGATGGGTGGCCTCGGTGTGGAGGGTGACGAAGTCCCAGAACGTGTCGTGCGCCGACTGCGCCTGCGGGATCTCGCGGTCGGGGTGCGGCTTGCCCGCGTGGATGATGTCCGGGAACTTGATCGCGTCCTGGATGAAGAAGACCGGCATGTTGTTGCCGACCAGGTCCCAGGTGCCTTCCTTCGTGTAGAACTTCGTCGCGAACCCGCGGGTGTCGCGGACCGTGTCGGCGGAGCCGCGCGAGCCCAGGACCGTGGAGAACCGCACGAACACCGGCGTCTCCAGGCCCTTCTCGGCCAGGACGGCGGCCCGGGTCACCGAGGCGCCCGCGCCGTTGGCCGTGAAGACGCCGTGCGCGCCGGCCCCCCGGGCGTGCACCACGCGCTCCGGGATGCGCTCGTGGTCGAAGTGCATGATCTTCTCGCGCAGGTGGAAGTCCTCGAGGAGGACCGGGCCGCGCGGGCCCGCCTTGAGCGAGTGGTCGGTGTCGGGAAGGCGCACCCCGTTGGGGGTCGTGAGCTTGTCGCCGGCCTGGCCCCGGGGGTCGCGACCGTCCGTGGGGCCGTCGTAGCCGACACCGGTCGGGCTGACGGTCCTGGGCGCGGACTGGTCGGGCGTGCGTGCGGGGGGCATGGGGGAGCTCCTGGTCTGAGAGCGGATGACGTCTCCCCGGCGCTACCCGGCGCGGGCCGATGCACACCCGGATCATCCGGACGTGCCTGCAGGTCAGGGCGCGGGATCCCGGCGGAGCGCGGCGAAGTCACGGCCGTGCGGGAGCCCGGCCACGAGTCCGAGCAGCGCGTCGTGCAGCACGCCGTTGCTGGCCAGCACCGTGCCGTCGCCGGACAGGACGTCCCGCCCGGAGAGGTCGGTGACCCGGCCGCCGGCTTCGCCCACGAGCAGCGGCAGGACGGCGAGGTCCTCGTAGCCCATCGGCTGGCCGGCGATCACCAGCGCGTCGGCCAGGCCGGTGGCCAGGTCGACGTCGCCCTTGGTCCACGGCTGCAGGTAGAGCTCGCGGTGCAGGGTGACCAGCAGCTCCTCGGACCAGGCCAGCGGGTTGAGCATCTCCACCAGGGCGCCGCGCAGCCGTGCGTGGTCGTTGACCCGGACCTGGCGGACCGGCCGGCCGGCGACCGAGTGCCAGCAGCCCAGGCCCCGGCCGGCGTAGAGCACCTCGTCGCTCATCGGGTAGCCGGCCACCGCGACCGCCGGGCCCTCGGCGTCCTCCACGGCCAGCAGCACGTTGAACGTCGGCACCCGCTGGGCGAACAGGCTGGTCCCGTTGATCGGGTCGAGCACCCACCGGCGCTCGGCGGTGCCGGCGGTGGGCCGGGACTCGTGCCCCAGCACCGCGTCGTCCGGGTAGCGGGCGCCGATGCGGGTGCGCAGCAGCCGCTCCACCTCCACCTCGACCGGCGTCGTCGTCCCGTCGTCGGCGGTGCTGACGGGGCCGGTCTCGGTGAACCGGCGGGCCGCGATCCCACCGGCCTCCTCGACCAGCTCCACGGCGTACTCGAGCAGGTCGCGGTCCACGGTCGCTGATCCTGCTGCTCCGGCCGCTCCGGGGCGACCCGACCGGGGGACGCCGGACGTGTGGCCGGCCGGGTGAGGGGTAGCGCCCCTCCGCCGAGGACGACCCCGAGCCCGGCGGAGAAGGGGACCCGTGACCACCGAGGCAGCACGCCGCGAGCTCGGGGAGACCGACGCCCCCCAGGAGGACGAGGTCGCCCAGGCGTTCGACCGGATCGTCAGCCAGGGGGCCCAGCGGCTGCACCGGACCTGGCGCGAGGTGCTGACCACCGGCCTGGCCGGCGGGCTCGAGGTCGGCGTCGGGGTGCTGGCGCTGCTGGCGGTCTACGCCGAGACCGGCAGCCACCTGCTCGCCGGCCTCGCGTTCAGCATCGGCTTCATCGCGCTGCTGCTGGCCCGCAGCGAGCTCTTCACCGAGGGCTTCCTGGTGCCGGTGACCGCCGTGGTCGCCGGGCGGGCCGGGATCGGCCAGCTGGCGAAGTTGTGGGGCGGCACGCTGGTGGCCAACCTGGTCGGCGGCTGGCTGCTCATGTGGGTCGTCGTGCACGCGCTGCCCGAGCTGGGCGCGACGGCGATCGAGTCCGCGACCACCTTCGTCGACGCCCCGCTGGACCTGCAGTCGGCCTGCCTGGCTTTCCTCGCCGGCAGCTCCATCACCCTGATGACCCGGATGCAGCAGGGGGCGGAGTCCGAGTCGGGGAAGATCGTCGCCGCCGTGGCCGGGGCCTTCGTGCTGGCTGGGCTGGTGCTCTTCCACTCGATCCTGGACTCGCTGATCATCTTCGCGGGCATCCACGCGGGCGGGCCGTTCGACTACGCCGACTGGATCGCCTGGTTCTGGTACGTCACCCTGCTCAACATGGCCGGCGGCCTGCTGGTGGTCACGCTGCTGCGGCTGGTCCGCAGCAAGGAGCTGATCGAGCGCGAGCGGGCGGACGCGCGGCGCGAGGAGTAGGGGCGCGCCTCTTCCGCCGGGGGCGCCGCGCTGGCCATGCTGTCGCCCGTGATCGAGGTCGAGGCGCTGACCAAGGCGTACCGGTCCAGGGCCGCCGTCTCCGACCTCACCGTCACGATCCACCCGGGCCGCGTCACCGGGTTCCTCGGGCCCAACGGCTCGGGCAAGACGACGACGATGCGCTGCGTGCTGGGGCTCGCCCGGCCCACCTCCGGGACGACGCGGGTGCTGGGCCGGCCCTACCGCGAGCTGGCGCACCCGATGCGCCGGGTGGGGGCGCTGATCGATCCGCGCGCGCGGCACCCGGGGCGCACCGCCGCCGCCCACCTGCGCGCGCTGGCTCAGAGCAACGGCCTGCCGGCCTCCCGGGTGGACGACGTCCTGGACCTGGTCGGGCTGGGCGAGATCGCCCACGACCGGGTCCGCGGCTTCTCCCTCGGCATGGGGCAGCGGCTCGGCATCGCGGCCGCGCTGCTCGGCGACCCGGACGTGCTGCTGCTCGACGAGCCGGTGAACGGGCTGGACCCCGAGGGCATCCGCTGGGTGCGCGAGCTGCTGCGGGACCTCGCCGACGAAGGCCGCACGGTGCTGGTCTCCAGCCACCTGATGAGCGAGATGGAGGACACCGCCGACCACCTCGTCGTCCTCGGGCGGGGCCGGCTGCTGGCCGACGTGCCGATGGCCGACCTGCTGGGCGCGCACTCCGCCGTCCGCGTGCGCAGCCCGCAGGCGCCGCTGCTCGCCGCGGCGCTGCAGCGGGCCGGGGCGACGATCGAGCTGCAGATCGACGGCTCGTTGCGGGTGGAGGGCCTCGATCCGGACCAGGTCGGCGACGTCGCGTTCCACGCCGGCGTCCGGGTGCACGAGCTGACCCGGGTCACCGCCTCCCTCGAGGCCGCCTACCTCACGCTGACCGGCGACGAGGTCGAGTACCGGACGGCGGCCCGGTGAGCCGGGGCATCCCCTTCTCGGCGGTGCTGCGCAGCGAGTGGACCCGGCTGTCGTCGGTGCGCTCCACCTGGTGGGCCACGGCCGTGTTCGTCGTCGTCGTGGGGTCGGCCGGGGCGCTCGCTGCGGCCGGCACGGACACCGCCGAGCGGCCGGAGATCGCCGTCCAGACGGCACTGATCGGCTTCGGGTTCGGCCAGCCGGCGCTGCTGGTGGTCGGGGTGCTCGCCGTCACCGCTGAGTACGCCTCGGGCAGCGCCGTCGCCTCGCTCACCGCGGTGCCCCGGCGCACCCGGCTGCTGCTGGCCAGGACCGTCGTCGTCGCCGGGTGGTGCCTGCTGCTCGGGATCGCCCTCGCCGCGGCATGCCTGTTCGCCGCCCGGACGCTCACCGCCGTGCCCGGCGGCGTCGCCCCGGCCGACCCGGAGGTGCTCCGCACCCTCGGGCTGCAGGTGGCCGCGACGGCGCTGGTGGGCGTGCTCGGCGTGGGCCTGGGCGCGGTGCTGCGCTCGACCGCGGGGGCGGTGGGCCTGGGGACGGCGCTGGTGCTCGTGCTTCCCCCGGTGCTCGCGCTCTCCGGCCCCCGGTGGGCCGAGCGGCTCTCCCAGGCGCTGCCCATGCTGCGGGTGGGACAGGACGCCTTCTTCTCCGTGCCGACCAGCTGGCCGGTCGGGATGGGCGTCGTGGCGGCCTGGGCCGTCGGCGCCTGGGTGGTCGGCGCGGTGCTGCACGAGCGCCGGGACGTCTAGCCCGCCGGTGGCGGCGTGGGCGGCGTCGTCGTCGGCGGCGTGGTCGTGGGTGGTGCGGTCGTGGTGGGCGGCGTGGTCGTGGGAGGCGCCGTCGTGGTCGGCGGCGTGGTCGTGGGTGGAGGAGTGGTGGTCGTCGGGGGCGCCGTATCGGTCGGCGGTGCGGTCTCGCTCGGCGGCACGGGGTCGGCCGGTGGCGG
>JBEPZM010000149.1:0-8498 GCA_041640835.1 Blastococcus sp. | reverse complement strand
CAGGCCGCCCGCGAGCGGGCCCAGGGCGCTCACCGCGGCGGCCGTGCCGGCCACCTTCCCGAGCGCGGTCGTCCGGACGGCGCCGTCGTAGCGGGCGCTGACGATGGCCATGCCGAGGACGGGCACGGCGGCCGCGCCCATGCCCTGCAGCAGCCGGGCGGCCAGCAGCACCTCGATGCTGGGCGCGAAGCAGCCGAGGACGGCGCTGCCGGCCATCAGGCCGATGCCGACCAGCAGGGGCAGCCGGATGCCGGCGAGGTCGGCGGCCCGCCCGTAGATGGCGGTGGCCACCGCCAGCATCAGGGCGTAGAGGCTGATGACCCAGGAGACCCCGCCGGTCGTGAGGTCCAGGTCGGCCGCGATCGCCGGGAGCGTGACCGCGACGGCCGCGCTGCCCATCCCGGCGAGACCGAAGAGCAGACCGACGAGGCCGGCGACGCGACCGGCGTCCGTCGTGTCACCCACGAACAGCCCTCAACCCGCCGGGGCGGAGGTCTGTTCCGCAGGGGCTCAGCGCGGGTTGCTCGTCTCGTCCTGCTCCTCGGCGAGGCGGCCCTCGACGGCCGCGGCCGACTCGGGGCCACCGGTGGGCACGGAGGTCGCGGTCTCCTGGTCGAGGTCGGGTGCGCCGGCATCGACCATCTGACCGCGGGTCTTGAGCAGGCTGGCGACCGTGGCGATGATCAGCACGCCCAGGATGATCGACAGCGACAGCCAGATCGGGATCTCCGGGATGGCGTCGATCGGCTCGCGCTCGCCGGCGAACGGCAGCTGGTTCTCGTGCACGGCCTCCATGATCAGCTTGACGCCGATGAAGGCCAGGATGACCGCCAGGCCGAGCGAGAGGTACACCAGCCGCTTGAGCAGGCCGCCCAGCAGGAAGTACAGCTGACGCAGGCCCATCAGGGCGAAGACGTTGGCCGTGAAGACGATGAACGGCTCACGGGTCAGACCGAAGATCGCCGGGATGCTGTCCAGCGCGAAGATCAGGTCCGTCGTGCCGAGCGCCAGGATGACCACGATCATCGGCGTCCACATCTTCTTGCCGTTCTCGCTCACCCGGATCTTGGCGCCGTGGTAGTCCTGCGTGATCGGCAGGACCTTGCGCATGCGCCGGATGAACGCGTTCTCCTCGTAGTCCTCGTCGTCGTCACGGTGCCGGACGAGGTTGAACGCCGTGTAGATCAGGAAGACGCCGAAGATGTAGAAGACCCACACGAACCGCTCGATCACGACGGCGCCGAGCAGGATGAAGATCCCGCGCAGGACCAGCGCGATGATGATGCCGATCATCAGCGCTTCCTGCTGGAACTTCCGCGGCACCTGGAAGCGGGCCATGATGATCACGAAGACGAAGAGGTTGTCGACCGAGAGCGAGTACTCGGTGAGCCACCCCGCATAGAACTCCGTCGCGTACGTGCTGTTGGTGAACGCCAGCATCAGCAGGCCGAAGATCAGCGCCAGGCTGATGTAGAAGCTGACCCAGAGACTGGCCTCCTTGATGGAGGGCTCGTGGGGGCGACGGGCGACGATGGCCAGGTCGGCGAGCAGCAGGACGGTGAGTCCCACGAACGTCGCGACCTCGAACCAGACGGGAAGTTCCATGCGCTGAGTTCCTCCGGGGACAGGCGTCGGCACCGGAGGTCTCTCCCACCGCCGGCGCAACGCCGACGACCGGCAGCACCGGGGATCGTGGGATCCCGTGTTGACGACGCTGCCGCGGGGGGATACTCCCCTCCATCGTGCGACCCCGTCGCCGTGCAGGCGTCACTGCCTGCTGCGCCGGGGTACGTGGCGCACACCGTACCCCGGCGCCGACCGCGCCACGACGCGGCGCGACCCGTTCAGCCGGGCAGGGCGGCCGGCCTGCCGGGCACCGGTGGGACGTCGGGCGCCAGCACCGATCCCAGCGCCTGGACGGTGCTGCGCAGGTCGTCGGTGGCCTGTTCGCCGAGAGCGCTGACGACGCCGTGCAGCACCCGGATCCGCAGCCCCTCGACCTGCTGCTGCACCACCCGGCCGCTCTCCGTGAGCCGCCAGACGCCCGGGTGCGCACCGCCGGCACCGGTCACGAGGCCGCGAGCGCGGAGCGCCCGCAGGGTCGCCACCGCGGCGTCGTCCACCTGACCGGTCAGCTCCGCGACGACGACAGTCCGCTCGGCCCCGCCGGCCACCGCGAGCAGCGTCTGGAGCTCGCCGCTCCGGAGGTTCGTCATCTCCTCCACGCGCCGGCGCAGCCCCTCTCCCGCGCCGGCCAGGCCGGTGAGCTCGTCCATCAGGGTGAGCACGCCCGCCATGGATGTGCCGGGCAGGGCAGGCGTCGCCAGGACGACGGTGGTCACCGCGGGTCCAGCACGTCGGCGGTCCGGTCGGAGGGCTCGGTCGCCGCGGCCGTCGTCGAGCTCGCCTCGGGGGCCGACGGAGCATCCGTCCGGTGCCCGTCCTCGACGGGCCGACCCGCGGCGGCGAGCGCCGCCCGCTCCTCCCTGTCCCGGCGGTTCTTCGCCAGGCTGGCCACCGTGGTCACCACGAGCGTCGCGAGGATGACCGTCAGCGAGAGCCAGGTCGGGATCTCCGGGATCACGGTGATGTGCTCACCGCCGTTGACGAACGGCAGCTCGTTGGTGTGCAGCGCGTGGATGACCAGCTTCGCGCCGATGAAGCCGAGGATCACGGCCAGGCCGTAGGAGAGGTAGACCAGCCGGTCGAGCAGACCGTCGATGAGGAAGAACAGCTGCCGCAGGCCCAGCAGCGAGAACGCGTTGGCCGCGAAGACCAGGTAGGTCTCCTGCGTGAGGCCGAAGATCGCCGGGATCGAGTCGACGGCGAAGAGGATGTCGGCGCTGCCGATGGCGATCAGCGCGATGGCCAGCGGGGTGATGAAGCGCTTGCCGTCGATGCGGACCGACAGCTTGTCGGAGTGGTACTCGTCGGTCGTCGGGAAGGCCTTCTTCGCGGCCCGCAGGAGCACGTTCTCCTTGTAGTCCTCGTGGCCGTCGTGGCCACCGGAGCGGGCCTGCACCCACGCGGTGTAGATGAGGATCGCGCCGAAGAGGTAGAAGACCCAGCTGAAGTTCTCGATGGCGGCGGCGCCGACCAGGATGAAGACGGTGCGCAGCACCAGCGCGAAGGTGATGCCGTAGAGCAGCACCTTCTGCTGCAGTTCCCGGGGCACTCCGAAGCTCGCCATGATCAGGACGAAGACGAAGAGGTTGTCGATCGACAGGCTCTTCTCGGTGATGTAGCCGGCGAAGTACTCGCCGCCGAACTGGGCGCCGTAGAACCAGAAGATCAGCAACCCGAAGACGACGGCGATGCCGACGTAGACGCCCGACCAGATCGCGGATTCGCGGAGGGTGGGTGCGTGCGGCGTCCGCACGTGGCCGACGAGGTCGAAGATCAGCATGCCGACGATCAGGCCGACGGTGAGTGCCCACACCCAGAAGGGGACGTCCAAGGAAAAGCCTCCGATGACTGGCGTTGCGTCAGTACCGGAGGTCTCTCCCACCGCCACCCGAGGTGGCGACCGGCGGGCCGGGGGTCATGGAACCCCGTATTGACGACCTCGCCGCGCAGGGATACTCCCCTCCACGGACGCGCTCACTGAGCGCGTCTCTCTGCCCCAACGGGCCGGTGACCGGCTGTGTTCCCGGATTCCGGATCGTTTCCGGCGGCCGGCCGCGACGCGGCCGGCTCAGGCGCCGGTGGCGAGGAAGGCCGCGCGGGCGTGCCGGAGCATCCGGTCCCGCTCGGCGGCACGCAGGTACCCGGCGTCGATCTGCTCGTCGACCGCCGCGGCGTACCGCGCCAGGTACCCGTCCACGTCGCCGTACCGCTCGGTCAGCTCGTCCGCCGAGAAGGGCTGCCACCCTCCCCAGTTGCCGCACACGTCGGTGATCGACGAGGTGCCCACGGGGCTCAGCGCCACGGGCAGGGGCCGGCCCAGCGGGACCACCGCGTCGGGGAACCGGACGCCCCCGAGCGGCTGCCAGGTCTCGTCGTCCGCCGCCGGCACGCACAGCTCCACCCCGGGCAGCTCGTTGACCGACGCCCCGTCGGGTGGCGGGACCAGGTCGAAGAGCGCCGTCGCCGGCAGCTCTCCGGCCCCGCCGCGGAGGACGTCGGCCACGTCGGCCAGCAGGCTCCGCAGGTAGGGCTCGTAGGAGATCGGGTTGCGCGGCACCTCGATGCCGCCGTTGCACCCGAGCACACCGAACACGACCGCGTCGGGGAAGGTGCGCCCGGCGTGCGGGGCCGGCCAGTCGTACCGGGGCACGTCGCGACCGCCGTGCGCCTGCGCGGTGACGCTGGCCCGCAGCCGGTAGTAGTCGGTGTAGGTGGCGACGTCGACGAACAGCGGATCGCTGTCCGGGCGGGCGAGCACCTGCTCGTAGGCGAGCGGCACCCCGTTCTCCAGCAGATAGGGGCGCTGCTCCTCCTCCCCCGCGAGCTGGTTGATCGCCAGCCAGTTGCCCATCCCGGAGACCGCCACCGCCGCGTCGAAGACCCGGCCGCCGCTCAGCGGGTCGACGTTGAACCCCTCGGCCACCAGGGTGGTGACGAACCAGGCGCTCTGGCTGATGCCGGCCAGGATCGACGCGCGGAACCGCGGCAGCGCCGACCCGTCGGGGGCGACCCCGAGGCGGCCGGTCAGCAGCCGGCCGAAGTCGCGGACGACGACCTCGCCGATGCCCTGCGCCGTGACGGGGACGCCCGCGGCGATCCCGGTCTCCCACTGCACGCGGGCGTAGCCGAGGCCGTGGTCGCCGAGAAAACCGGTGCCCCGGCCGGGCGGGTAGATCGCCGTCGTCGGGGAACTGTCGGCCGAGCCGAGCGCGAACTGCTCGACGCCGACCAGCACGGCCGGGCGGCCCCGGTTCTCGGCGTCGACGAGGACGAGGTCGCCGCCCTCGGCGGGAGCGATGACCTCGAACTCGGCGCTGTAGGCGTAGCGCCCCTGCTCGTCGGTGGGCAGCCCGGCCAGACCGGCCACCCGCTCCCCCGGGTCGACGACCCCGTGCACCGTGCCCGCCGTCCGCTGCCAGCTGCGCCCGCCCAGCTCGATCGGGACGGTGGTGGCCCGGACAGCGGTGATCGCCGACGAAGGGGGCATGCGAGCGGCTCCGGGATCAGGCGTGCGCGGCGTCGAACTGGCGGAGTTCCTTCTTGAGCTCGGTCAGCTCGTCGCGCAGCCGCGCCGCGACCTCGAACTGCAGCTCCCGCGCCGCGGAGAGCATCTGCTCGTTCATCGTCTGGATCATGTCCGCCAGCTCGGCCCGCGGCAGGCCCTGCACGTCGATCGACCCGGCCTTGGCCTTGCCCTTGGAGGACAGCCCGGGGACCGGCGACTTCCCGCGGGACTGCTGCCGCCCCGACCCACCGAGGAGCTCGGTCGCCGCCTCGGCGTCCTCGGCGGCCTTGTAGATGCCGTCCAGGATGTCGACGATCTTCTTCCGCAGCGGCTGCGGATCCACCCCGTGCGCGGTGTTGTAGGCGATCTGCTTCTCGCGGCGACGGTTCGTCTCGTCGATGGCCTGCGCCATCGACGGCGTGATCTTGTCGGCGTACATGTGCACCTGGCCGGAGACGTTGCGCGCCGCGCGGCCGATGGTCTGGATCAGCGACTTGCCGGACCGGAGGAAGCCCTCCTTGTCGGCGTCGAGGATCGCCACCAGGGACACCTCGGGCAGGTCGAGCCCCTCGCGCAGCAGGTTGATCCCGACGAGCACGTCGTACTCGCCCTGGCGCAGCTCGCGCAGCAGTTCGACCCGGCGCAGCGTGTCCACCTCGGAGTGCAGGTAGCGCACCTTGATGCCGAGCTCGAGCAGGTAGTCGGTCAGGTCCTCGGACATCTTCTTGGTCAGGGTGGTGACCAGGATCCGCTCGTCCTTCTCCGTGCGGAGCCGGATCTCGTGCACCAGGTCGTCGATCTGGCCCTTGGTCGGCTTGACCACGACCTCCGGGTCGATCAGGCCGGTCGGCCGGATGACCTGCTCGACGACGTCGCCCTGCACCTTGCCGAGCTCGTAGTCGCCGGGCGTGGCCGAGAGGTAGACGGTCTGGTGGATCCGGTCGGTGAACTCCTCCCACTTGAGCGGGCGGTTGTCCATCGCCGACGGGAGCCGGAAGCCGTGCTCGACCAGCGTGCGCTTGCGGCTCATGTCGCCCTCGTACATGCCGCCGATCTGCGGCACGGTCACGTGCGACTCGTCGACGACCAGCAGGAAGTCGTCCGGGAAGTAGTCGATGAGACAGGCGCCGGCGCTGCCGGGCGCGCGGCCGTCGATGTGCCGCGAGTAGTTCTCGATGCCGGAGCAGAAGCCGACCTGCCGCATCATCTCGATGTCGTAGGTCGTGCGCATGCGCAGCCGCTGCGACTCCAGCAGCTTGCCCTGCCGGTCGAGCTCGGCCAGCCGGGTCTCGAGCTCGGCCTCGATGCTCCGGATCGCCCGCTCCATGCGGTCGGGCCCGGCCACGTAGTGGCTGGCCGGGAAGACGAAGAGCTCCTCGACCTCGCGGACGACCTCGCCGGTCAGCGGGTGCAGGTAGTACAGCCGCTCGACCTCGTCGCCGAACATCTCGATGCGGACGGCGAGCTCCTCGTACACCGGGAAGACCTCGATCGTGTCGCCCCGCACCCGGAAGGTGCCGCGGGTGAAGGAGAGGTCGTTCCGGGTGTACTGCTCGGTGACCAGGGTGCGGAGCAGCTCGTCGCGGTCCCGCTCCTCGCCCTTCCGGATCTTGAGCGCCCGCTCGACGTACTCCTGCGGCGTGCCCAGGCCGTAGATACAGGAGACCGTCGACACCACGATGACGTCGCGCCGGGTGAGCAGGCTGTTCGTCGCCGAGTGCCGCAGCCGCTCGACCTCCTCGTTGATCGAGGAGTCCTTCTCGATGTAGGTGTCCGTCTGCGGGACGTAGGCCTCGGGTTGGTAGTAGTCGTAGTACGAGACGAAGTACTCGACCGCCGCGTCCGGCATGAGCTCCTTGAACTCGTTCGCCAGCTGCGCCGCGAGCGTCTTGTTCGGGGCCATCACCAGCGTCGGGCGCTGCACCTGCTCGATCAGCCAGGCAGTCGTCGCCGACTTGCCGGTACCGGTGGCCCCGAGCAGCACCGTGTCCTGGGCGCCCGCGTTCACCCGCTCGGCGAGCGCCTTGATCGCTCCCGGCTGGTCGCCCGCCGGCTCGAACTGGCTGACGACTCGGAAGCGGCCCTGCGTGGGCCTGATGTCGGTGGTCGTGCTCACGTGGACGACGGTACGTCGGTGGTACGACAGAACGCGCGGTCGCGAGCCGGCGACGCCCCGCTCCCGCCCGGGCGACCCTCGCCGAACCGGACGCAACGGTCCCGTGACAGGTACTTGCGGAGGCCCTCGGCGGCGTCCTAGCGTCCCGCCTCGCAGAGCACTCACCTCGGACCAGCGCCACCCGGCATCCCCCGGGCGAGGTCGGCCCGTCGCTCCGCGCACGGCGCCCTCGCGGGCTCCCCGCGAGGGCGCCGTCGTGCGTCCCCGGGGGCCGCCGAGGTCACACCGATCCGAGGTGTGCGGGGGCCCGGAGAGGGGCACCGCCGTACGGTCGCACCGTCCCGGCCTCCTCCAGCGCGACCCCGGAGAGAGGCCTCGCCCCCTGTGCGGGGCAAGCAGCAGGAGGAACCAGTCCATGACCCAGGTATGGCCCGGCAGTGCCTACCCCCTCGGGGCCACGTACGACGGCACCGGCACGAACTTCGCGATCTTCAGCGAGGTGGCCGACAAGGTCGAGCTCTGCCTCTTCGACGACGAGGGCAACGAGGAGCGCATCCGGCTCCCCGAGATGGACGGTTACGTCTGGCACGCGTTCCTGCCCAACATCCACCCCGGCCAGAAGTACGGCTTCCGCGTCCACGGGCCGCACGACCCGTCGCAGGGCCTGCGCTGCAACCCGAACAAGCTGCTGCTCGACCCGTACGCGAAGGCGATCGACGGCCAGATCGACTGGGACCAGTCGGTGTTCGGCTACGACTTCGAGACCAAGGAGCGCAACGACGACGACTCGGCGGCGGCCATGCCGAAGTCAGTCGTCGTCAGCCCGTTCTTCGACTGGGGCGTGGACCGCCCGCCGAGGACGCCCTACAACAAGACGGTCATCTACGAGGCCCACGTCAAGGGCCTGACGATGACGAACCCGCGGATCCCCGAGGAGCTGCGCGGCACCTACGCCGGCGTCGCGCACCCGGCGACCATCGAGCACCTCACCGACCTGGGCATCACCGCCATCGAGCTCATGCCGGTGCACCAGTTCGTGCAGGACGACACGTTGCTGCAGAAGGGCCTGCGCAACTACTGGGGCTACAACACGATCGGCTTCTTCGCGCCGCACAACGAGTACGCGCAGTCGAGCAACGGCCAGCAGGTGCAGGAGTTCAAGGGCATGGTCCGCGCCCTGCACGAGGCGGGCATCGAGGTCATCCTCGACGTCGTCTACAACCACACCGCCGAGGGCAACCACCTGGGCCC
>JBEPZM010000148.1:0-8519 GCA_041640835.1 Blastococcus sp. | reverse complement strand
GGTGCGGGCGGAGGCGAGGGCGGCGGCGCGGGATCGGCCAGGGCGGCCCGGCCGGCCGCGGAGGTGCCGTCGACCTGGCGCTGCCCGATGTAGTCGCCCGCGGCGCCGTCGACCACCGGCTCCATGAGCACGCCGCGCCCGTCGTCGTCGACGACGTCGGCGACGATCACCGTGATGTTGTCGGGGCCGCCGCTGCGCAGCGCCAGCTCGATGAGCCGGTCCGCGGTGGTCTGCGGGTCGGGGTCGGTCATCGCGTCGGCGAGGGTCTCCTCGCTGACGACGCCGGAGAGCCCGTCGGAGCACAGCAGGTAGCGGTCACCGGCCCGCGCCTCCCGCATGGAGAGGTCGGGCTCGACCTCCTGGCCGTTGAGCGCCCGCAGCAGCAGCGAGCGCTGGGGGTGGCTGTTGGCCTCCTCGGCGGTGATCCGGCCGTCGTCGATCAGCGTCTGCACGAACGTGTCGTCGTGGGTGATCTGGGTGAACTCGCCGTCGCGGAGCAGGTAGGCGCGCGAGTCACCCACGTGGCAGAGCGCGAGCCGGCCACCGGCGAACAGGATCGCCGTCAGCGTCGTCCCCATGCCCTCGAGCTGGGGGGAGTCGCGGATGACCTCGCGCAGGTGCTCGCTGCCGTCGAACACGCCCTGGCGGAGGGCCTGCAGCATGTCGCCGGAGGGGGTGTCGTCGTCCAGGTGCTGCAGGGCGGCGATGACCACCTTGCTGGCGACGTCGCCGGCCGCGTGCCCCCCCATGCCGTCGGCGACCGCGAGCAGTCGCGGACCGGCGTAGACCGAGTCCTGGTTGTTGCCGCGGATCAGTCCGCGGTCCGAACGCGCTGCGTAGCGCAGGACGAGACTCATGAGCGCAGCTCCAGGGCCGTCTGGCCGATACGGATCGGCTGACCGGGGTTGATGAGCAGCGGACCCTGGACGCGCTGCTGATCGAGGTAGGTGCCGTTGGTGGAGCCGAGGTCCTCGACGTACCACTGGCCGCCGCGGTTGGTCAGCCGGGCGTGACGGGAGCTGGCGAAGTCGTCGGTGAGGACGAGCGTCGAGTCGTCCGCCCGGCCGACGAGGATCGGCTGCTCCCCGAGGGTGATCTTGGTGCCGGTCAGCGGGCCGGCGGTGACGACCAGGGTCCGGGGGCCCTTGCTGCCGCGCTTCTTGCTGGGGGCGGCGGCCCGGGGCGGGACCGACGCGACGCGGCCGACGCGGCCGCCGAACAGGTCGGCCCGCACGACGCGGAACGCGGCGAAGATGAACAGCCACAGCAGCAGGAGGAAGCCGAAGCGGAATCCCTGCAGCACGATCTCTGCCATCAGCCGGTCACCTCGCTCACCATCAGCGAGGTCGTGCCCGGTACCGCCCAGCTCATGCGTGATCCCGGCGTCCCCGTCACGCGCCGTCCCGCCGGTAGACCAGCACCGAGTGGCCGATCCGGATGACGTCGCCGTCGGAGAGCGGCTGGCGGCTGACCCGCCGGCCGTTCACCAGGGTGCCGTTGGTCGAGCCGAGGTCCTCGACGGTGGCGACGCCGCCGTCCAGGACGACGTCGACGTGCTTGCGGCTGACGCCGGTGTCGGGCAGCCGGATGTCGGCCTCGGTGCCGCGCCCGATCACGTTGCGCCCGGTGGAGAGCTCGTGGCGGGTGCCGGGGCCGTCGACGACCAGGGCGTGCGTGGTCGTGGCGCGGCTGCCGGGGCGGCGGGCGGACGGCGCGACCCTGCCGGTGTCGCCGACGTGCCCGCGCAGCGGGGGGAGGGGCGGCAGCGGGGGATGGCCGGGCAGCGGGGGGACGCCGGAGGGGGCGAGATCGCCGCGGGCGCTCGGCGCGTCCGGGTCGGCGACCTCCGAGGAGACC
The DNA here is from genome assembly GCA_041640835.1 of Blastococcus sp. GTDB lineage: Bacteria > Actinomycetota > Actinomycetes > Mycobacteriales > Geodermatophilaceae > Blastococcus. The sequence continues at coordinate 6,662 of JBEPZM010000148.1, read as the reverse complement.
TCGAAGACGCCCGTGGGCAGGTCGCTGTCCAGCTCGAGGTGCACGCGCACGGCGTCGAAGATCGAGTAGCCCTCGTCGTCGATGTGCTCGGAGACCATGTCGGCGAGCTCACCGGCGAGCTGGTCGGACCACTGACCCAGGTGCTCGTAGTCGGTGTCGCCCAGGCGCACCACGTACACGTTGGGCGCGAGGATGCGGCCCTCGCCGACGACCGAGCGCTGCTCGTCGGCCTCGCGCTGCAGGGCCTTGGCGATCTCGGCCGGGTGCACCTTGCCCTTGAACAGGCGGGCGAACGCGAGACCGACCATGCCCTCGAGTCGTCGCTCGAAGCGCTGCAGCACACCCACAGTCGCTCCCTCGCGCTCGGCCGGACGTTCTCGTGGACGCCGTGATCGTAGCCGGGCGGCGCAGCTCGGACCGGCCAACGCGCGTCGCCCGACACGTTTGTGACGGCAGCCTGGGAACGACGGCCCCCCTGCCCGGGTTGCGCGCGGCGGGGCTGCTAATGTCGTCGCTCGCCAGGGCAAGTGGCGGAATGGCAGACGCGCACGGTTCAGGTCCGTGTGTCCGAAAGGACGTGGGGGTTCAACTCCCCCCTTGCCCACCCACGAACGAAGGCCGGATCCCCGAGGGGTCCGGCCTTCGTCGTTCCGTCGCCCTGCGGCTACCGCCGCCGTGCCGCGAGGTCGGCGAACCAGGTGACGGCGGCCGGGTCGTCGACGGCCCCCAGGTTGCAGGCCTTCTCCACGGGGACGCCCTGGAAGATCCGCTTGATCGGCACCTCGAGCTTCTTGCCGGTCGTGGTGTGCGGGATCGCCGGCACCTCGATCACCTCGTCGGGTACGTGCCGCGGCGAGGCCTGGGTGCGGACCGCCGAGCGGATGCGGTCGACCAGCGCCTCGTCCAGGACGGCGCCCTCGGCGAGCCGGACGAACAGCGGCAGCCAGTAGCCGCCGTCGGCCTGCTCGACACCGAGCACCAGCGCCTCGGCGACCTCCGGCAGCGCCTCGACGGCCTGGTAGATGTCGGAGCTGCCCATGCGGACTCCGTGCCGGTTCAGCGTGGAGTCCGACCGGCCGTGGATGACGCAGGTGCCGCGGCTGGTGACGGTCAGCCAGTCGCCGTGCCGCCACACGCCGGGATAGGTGTCGAAGTACGCGTCGTGGTACCGCGTGCCGTCCTCGTCCCCCCAGATCCGCAGCGGCATCGAGGGCATCGGGGAGAGGATGACCAGCTCGCCGACCTCGTCGACCAGCGGCCGGCCCTCGTCGTCCCAGGACTCGACGTGGCAGCCGAGCGCGCGCCCGGACATCTCGCCCAGGTGCACCGGCAGCCAGGGGGATCCGCCCACCAGGGTCGCGGCGAAGTCGGTGCCCCCGCTGAAGACCCGCAGCACGAAGTCGGGCCCCAGCTCGTCGTACACCCAGCGGAACGAGCTCGCGGGCAGCGGGGAGCCGGTGACCCCCAGGCTGCGCAGCGCGGACAGGTCGTGGTCCCGTGCGGGGTGCAGGCCGGCCTTCTCGCACGCCTGCAGGTAGCCGGGGCTGACCCCGAGGCTGGTGAGCCGGTGCTCCTCGGCGAGCTGCCACAGCCGGTCGACCGAGGGGTACATCGGGTTGCCGTCGTACAGCACGGCGGTGCTCCCGGTCAGCAGCCCGCTGACCATGCTGTTCCACATGATCCAGGTGGTCGAGGTGTAGGACATGCCGCGGTCGCCGGGCTGCGGGTCGTTCTGCAGCCCGCTCTGCGCCAGCGCCATGACCAGGATCCCGCCGTGGCCGTGCACCAGGCCCTTGGGCAGCCCGGTCGTCCCGGAGGAGTAGACGACCCACAGCGGGTGGTCGAAGGGCAGCTGGACCGGCGCGGCCTCGCCCGGCTCGGCGAGCAGGTCCGCCCAGGGGATCGCTCCGCCGGCCGGCTCGGTGCCGAGCACGGGCACCTGGACGACGGCGCGCAGGGAGGGCAGCGCGGCGGCGAGGTCGGCGACGAGCTCGCGGCGGTCGTGCTCGCGGCCACCGAAGCGGTAGCCGTCGACGGCGATCAGCAGCACCGGCTCGAGCTGGGCGAAGCGGTCGATCGCGCTCTGCAGGCCGATCTCCGGGCCGCACGCGGACCACACCGCCCCGATGCTGGCCGCGGCGAGGAAGGCCACGACTGCCTGCGGGATGTTGGGGAGGTAGCCGACGACCCGCTCACCCGGCTGGACGCCCATCCGGCGCAGGGTGGTCGCCACCGCGCCGACCTGCTGCGTCAGCTCCTCCCAGGTCACCTCGGAGACCGTGCCGTCCTCCGACACCGCGACCAGTGCCGTCTCCGCGCCGCGGCCCTCGCCGCGCCGGAGGACGTGCTCGGCGTAGTTCAGCCGCGCGCCGGGGAACCAGACCGCCCCCGGCATGCTGCGGTCGGCCAGCACCGCGTCGTAGGACGTCCCAGGGGCGATGTCGAAGAAGTCCCACACCTCGGCCCAGTACTCCTCGAGGTGCTCGACCGACCAGCGCCACAGCGAGTCGTAGTCCTCGAACCGCACGCCGTGCTTCGCCTCGATCCGGCGGGCGAAGGCGGTGAGCCGGGAGCTCTCCTGCCGCTCCGCGGACGGTGCCCACAGCACCTGGCCGGGCTCGCCGAACTCGTTGTCACCGGTCACGCGTGCCTCCTGCGGATGGCGGGGAGCGGGGGTGGGCCGGCCTCGCCGGTCCGCTCCTCGCAGCATGGCACGGGCGCTTCCGGCACCCCGGGGACGTCAGCGGGGCAGCGCGGGCCCCGGCTCGTCGTCGTCCCGGCGGCCGAAGGACTGGAACAGCAGCACGGCGCCCCAGGGGCCGATCACCCAGACCGGCCAGAAGTAGAGCAGCTGCCAGGTCGCCAGCGACGTGATCGCCCAGATGGTGATCACGATCGCCGCGGTGCTCGCCCACGACCGCCACGAGTGCGGGTCGGCGGACCAGCCGTGGACGACGACGTCGTCGTCGACGCTCCGCGCGGGTGCGGCGTCCTGCCGCGGCACCGGCGCGCTGCCCGGCAGGTCCGCGGTCAGCTCGGCGAGCTCGCCGTACGTCTTCGCGGCGTAGGCGCGGGTCAGCCGCTCCTCGTACTCCACGACGGTGAGCCGGCCCGCGGCCATGTGCTCGCCGAGCACGGTGGCGACGGCAGAGCGGTCGGCGTCGGCGGCGCGCAGGTGCGGTTCGGGCATCGAGCACTCCCAGGTGGTGGTGGGCTCCAGTATCGGCCCGCGACCGGGCGTCGTCGTCCACCCATCGGTGGGTTCCACGTGGAACCCACCGACCTCAGCCGGCCGGCGGCACGACCTCGTTGGTGAGGTGCCGCCCGATGACCATCCGCTGGATCTGGTTGGTGCCCTCGAAGATCTGCATGACCTTCGCCTCCCGCATGTAGCGCTCGGCAGGGTGGTCGCGGGTGTAGCCGGCGCCACCCAGCACCTGGACGGCGTCGGTGGTCACCTTCATCGCGGCGTCCGTGGCGACCAGCTTCGCGATGCTGGCCTGCCGGGAGTAGGGCTTGCCGGCGTCCTTGCGCCGGGCCGCGACCAGGTACGTGGCCCGCGCGGACTCCACGGCGGCGGCCATGTCGGCCAGCAGGAAGGAGACGCCCTGGTGCTGGGCGATCGGCCGGCCGAAGGCCTCCCGCTGCACCGCGTAGCCGACGGCGAGGTCCAGCGCGGACTGCGCGAGCCCGACGGCGACGGCGCTGATGCCCAGCCGCCCGGAGTCCAGCGCCGCGAGTGCGATGCCCATGCCGCGCCCGCGCTCGCCGACGAGCCGGTCGGCGGCCACGCGGACGTCGTCCAGGCGGATCGCCGCGGTCGTGGAGCCGGTCAGCCCCATCTTCTGCTCGGGCGGTGCCGCGCTGAAGCCCGCGACGTCGGGCGTGAGGTGGAAGCAGGAGATCGCGCGCTCGCCGTCGTCGGGCGTACGCAGGAAGGTCGAGTAGAAGTCGGCGTGCCCGCCGTGGGTCACCCATGCCTTCTCGCCCGCGGCCAGCCAGCCGTCCCCGTCGGCGCGGGCGCTGGCCCGCAGCGCCGCGGCGTCGGATCCGGCGTGCGCCTCCGACAGGCAGTAGGCCCCCAGCAGCTGCCCGCCCACCATGTCCGGCAGCAGGTCCCGGCGCTGCGCCTCGGTGCCGAACCGGTCGATCGGGAAGCAGGAGAGGGTGTGCACGCTAACGCCCAGCGCCACGCTGGCCCACCGGGCGGCGAGCTCCTCGACGACCTGCAGGTAGACCTCGTAGGGCTGCCCACCACCGCCGACGTCCTCGCCGAACGGCAGCCCCATCAGGCCCGCCTCGCCCAGCAGCCGGAACACCTCCCGGGGGAAGCGCTCCTCGCGCTCGTACGCGGCCGCCTTCGGGGCCAGTTCGGCGTCGGCGATCTCGCGGGTGAGGGCGAGCAGGTCCTCGGCCTCGCGGGTGGGCAGCTCGCGGTCGACGGGCACGGTTCTCCTCCAGGACGGCGTGCCCGGACGGTACCTGCGACACCGGCGGGGGCCGCTGGCGAGGATGTCCGCGTGCGCATCGAGGAGCGGGCCTGGGACGACCCCGTCGTCCAGCGGCTCGCGGACGACCAGCAGACCGAGATCCGCGCCCGGTACGGCGGCAAGCTCGAACCGGGACGCCCGCCGTCGGCCGCCGACGTCGCCGTCGTCCTGCTGGCCTCCGACGACGACGGCACGCCGGTGGGGTGCGGCGCTCTCCGGCCCCTGGGCGACGGTGCGGTGGAGGTCAAGCGGATGTACGTCGTGCCGGCCGCGCGGGGCCGCGGGGTGGGCGGGGCGGTGCTGGCGGGGCTGGAGGCGGCCGCGCGCGAGCGTGGCTGGACCACGCTGCGGCTGGAGACCGGCCCGCTCCAGCCGGAGGCGGTGGCCCTGTACACCGGAGCCGGCTACCGGGCGATCGGCCCGTTCGGCGGCTACGCGGACGATCCGGACGCCGAGAACTCGCTGTTCTTCGAGCGCACCCTGCCCTGACGGGTCAGCCCGGAAGCAGGACCTCGAGCCGCGCCGGTCCGCGCAGGATGCGGTTCGGCTTGTAGGTCAGCTCGCCGAGCCGGGCACCGGCCAGCCGCCGGGCCAGGGCCTGGAGCGCCACCCGGCCCTCGAGCCGCGCCAGCGGCGCCCCGAGGCAGTAGTGGGCGCCGATGCTGAAGGCCAGGTGCGGGCTGGTCCGCGTCGGGTCCATCCGCAGCGGGTCCGGGTGGTGCTCCGGATCCCGTCCCGCGGCCGCGATGAGGAGCACCACCCGGCCGCCGGCACGGACGACGCCGCCGGGCACCGGCAGGTCCTCGCGGGCGATGCGCGCGGTCATCTGCACCGGCGGGTCGAGCCGGAGCACCTCCTCGACGAACCCGGTGGCGCACGCCTCGTCGTCGGCCACCCGGGCGCGCAGCTCGTCGTCCCGGAGCAGCGCCAGCGTGCCGTTCGCGATCAGGTTGACCGTCGTCTCGTGGCCGGCGACGAGCAGCAGCTGGGCGGTGTTGAGCAGTTCGTCGGTGGTGAGCCGGTCGCCGTCGTGCTCGATCTGCACCAGCGCGCTGAGCAGGTCGTCCCGCGGCTCGGCCCGGCGCTCGGCGCACAGGGCTGTGAAGTACGCGCGGAACTCGTCACTGGCGTGCCGCCGTAGCCGCGCGTCCTCGGTGTCCTCCGTCATGGGCCCGTCGTCGAGGCTCTTGGCCAGCACGTCCGACCAGCCGGAGAACCGCACGTGGTCGGCCTCGGGGACGCCGAGCATCCGGCTGATCACGGTGACCGGCAGGGGATAGGCCAGCGCGCTGACCACCTCCAGCCGGCCGTCCGCCATCGCGGCGCCGAGCAGGTCCTCGGCGAGCTGCTCCACGAACGGCGTCAGCTCGGCGACGGTCCGCGGCGTGAACGCCTTGCTGACCAGCCGCCGCAGCCGGGTGTGGTCCGGCGGGTCGAGGAAGAGGAAGCTGCGCTGCCGTTCCTGACGGGCGAGCTCCTCCGGCGGCAGGGTGGCGGCGATCTCCCGCCACTGGCTGGAGTTGTTCCGGTCCACGCTGACCAGGGGCGAGCGCAGGACGGCGTCGCAGTGCTCGTGCGCGGTCAGCAGCGCGAAGGAGCCGTCGGGGGCGACGATCGGCCCGCGGTCGAGCAGTGACTGCCACACCGGGTAGGGGTCGACGACGTCGATGTTCCGGACCAGGTCCTCGAGAGCGGTCACCGGAACATCAGTCCTTCGAAGGCCCCGGACGAGCGCCAGCCGTCCAGGTAGGTGAAGTACGCGGCGGCGCCCGCGGGGTACCCGACGTTGAGCTTCGCCCGCAGGCCGGCGTCGTGACCCTCGTTGTTGTAGTAGCCGGGGGTGCAGTCGGGCGAGCCGATGACCCCTCTGCCGGGATGGGTGAGCAACAGGTCCACCCAGGCCTCCTCGGCCTCGGCGGTCACCTCGACCTCGGCGGCCCCGGTGTCCAGGGCGTGCCGCACGATCGCGGCGATGGTGCGGCCGGACTCGGTGAGGTTGTGCGGGACGTTGCTGATCAGGTTGGCGCCCTGGGTCGGCTGGACCACGAACAGGTTCGGGAAGCCGTGCACGTGGGTGCCGTGCAGCGTGCGCATGCCGTCGGACCAGCGCTCGGACAGCCGGACGCCGTCCCGCCCGGTCACGTCGTAGCCGGCCCGGCGGGTGTACTCGGT
>JBEPZM010000147.1:0-8565 GCA_041640835.1 Blastococcus sp. | reverse complement strand
CGACGCGGCGACGTGTCGAGCGGACGCCACGTCGACGAGCTGACTCGGCGACGAGCCGAGTTGCCGACGGCTGCTCTCGGCCAGGAGCCACCCGTGAGGGCCGGACGCGGCGGTGGATCCGGGCAGCGCCCGGACCCACCGCCGGCGCTCAGAGCGTGGTGATGAAGTCGGCCAGCTGGGTGGCGTTGCGGCACTCCACCATGTCGATGACCTCGCCGTAACGGTCCGCGGCGGAGTCCCCGCTCCCCCACTGCCGCCGCGGCTCGGGGTTCAGCCAGTGCGCCGACCGCGACCGGCGCACCATGCTGGCCAGCAGCGGGACCGCGGCCGGCCGGTAGTTCGTCCGGCCGTCGCCCAGCACCAGCAGCGAGGTCTTCGGCCCGATCGCCGAGGCGTACTTGTCCGCGAACATCTCGAACGCCGTGCCGTAGTCGCTGTGGCCGTCGAACCCGACGACCTGCGCCTCCCGCCCGATGCGGGTCACGGCGTCGGCGACGTCGGCCCCCGGGCGGAAGAACCGCGTCACCTCGTCGGTCGAGTCGACGAAGGCGAAGGCCCGGACGCCGGTGAAGTGCTCGCGGAGCGCCTGGGTCAGCATCAGCGTGAAGTGGCTGAAGCCGGCGACCGAGCCGCTGACGTCGCAGAGCACGACGAGTTCGGGCTTGTGCACCTTGCGCGGCCGGTGGTGGGTGACGACCGGCACGCCGCCGGTGCCCAGCGAGGCCCGGACGGTCTTGCGGAAGTCCAGCCGGCCCTGGCGGCCGATCTTCCGCCGCGCGGAGAGCCGGACGGCCAGCCGGCGCGCCAGCGGCGCCACCGTGCGGCGCAGCTCCGCGAGGTCGGTCGACTGCGCACGGAGGAAGTCGATCTGGTCGGCCAGCGGGCGGACGGCGTTCTTCGCGACCCGCTCGCGGCCCTTCTCGTCGGCCGTCCGGCGCCGCACCTCGGTCTCGACCGCGTTCTTGAACGCGTCCACCCGCTCGCGCACCGTCTGACGGGCGACCTGCTCGTTGAGTCCACCCCGGTCGCCCTCGGCCAGCAGCCCGGCCAGCAACTGGGCGACCAGCGTGTCCGGCGAGAGGGCACGCATCACCCGGTAGCTGAAGTACGACTGCCCGGTGGGGCTGGGCTGGCCGCTGCCGAGCCGGTCCACGGCCCGGCGGGCGAACCGGCGGATCTCGTCCTCGTCGCCCTCGAGCAGCAGCTGGAACAGCTGCTCGCGCATGGCCTTGGCCAGGGCGGCGTCGTCCTGGCGCGGACCGCCCTGCGTGGGCTCGCCGCCCTCGCCGCTCTCCTCGCCGTCCTCCGACTCCGTGGAGTCCGAGGACGTCCGCGGCCGGTCGCTCAGCGGCCACCAGAGGTCGAACAGCACGTCGTAGGCCGGCCGCTGGGCGGCCCGCTGCAGCAGGACCGCCGCCAGGCCGTGCCGCAACTGCTCGCGGTCGAGCAGGTCGACGACGGTCAGGATCTCGGCGGCGTCCACGGCCTGGGTGATGCCGACCGGGATGCCCGCCTGGCGGATCGCCCGCACGAAACCGTCGAGGTGCCCGGCCAGTCCGCCGAGCTCCTGAGCGCGGGTCACCGGCGCGCTCATCAGTTGAGCCGGAGCTCGGCGGCGGCACGCTCCTGGTCGCTGGCGTGCTTGAGCACGACGCCGAGCGTGGAGGCCATGGCGCCCTCGTCGAGGGTGTCCAGGCCCAGCTCCAGCAGGGTCTGCGCCCAGTCGAGCGTCTCGGAGATCGAGGGCGACTTCTTCAGCTCCATCGCCCGCAGTGCGCGCACAGTCTTGACCAGCTGGTCGGCCAGCCCCGGGGCGAGGTCCGGCACCCGCGAGAGGACGATCTCGCGCTCGCGGTCGGCCGAGGGGTAGTCCAGCGCCAAGTAGAGGCACCGGCGCTTGAGCGCCTCCGACAGCTCGCGCGTGGCGTTGGACGTGAGCACCACCATCGGCCGGCGGGTGGCGGTGATCGTCCCCAGCTCGGGGATGGTCACCTGGAAGTCCGACAGCACCTCCAGCAGCAGGCCCTCGACCTCGACGTCGGCCTTGTCGGTCTCGTCGATGAGCAGGACGGTCGGCTCGGTGCGTCGGATGGCGGTCAGCAGCGGGCGGGACAGCAGGAACTCGTCGCCGAAGATGTCGTCGTGGACGCTGTCCCAGTCGGCGCCGCCCTCGGCCTGCGAGGCCTGGATGCGCAGCAGCTGCTTCTTGTAGTTCCACTCGTAGAGCGCCCGCGCCTCGTCCAGGCCCTCGTAGCACTGCAGCCGGATCAGCTCCGACCCGGTGGAGGTGGCGAGGGCCTTGGCGAGCTCGGTCTTCCCGGTGCCCGCGGGCCCCTCGACCAGCAGCGGCTTGCCGAGCCGGTCGGCGAGGAAGACCGTCGTGGCGATCTGGGCGTCGGGCAGGTAGCCCGCCTCGCTCAGTCGCTTGCTGACATCGCTGACGGACGAGAAGTGCGGGGACTGCGACAGCGGACGGGGCAAGACGACTCCTGAGGGAGGGAGGGCGGGCCGGACGGACCGCTCAGCGGACGTGGCCACGACCGGTGACGACGTAGGTGGTCGAGGTCAGCTCGGGCAGTCCGAGCGGGCCACGGGCGTGCAACTTCTGCGTCGAGATGCCGATCTCGGCGCCGAAACCGAACTCTCCCCCGTCGGTGAACCGGGTGGAGGCGTTGACCAGCACGGCGGCGGCGTCGACGCCCGCGGTGAAGGTGGCGATGGCGGTGGCGGAGTCCGCGACGATGGCCTCGGTGTGCCCGGTGGTCCAGCGCGCGATGTGGTCCAGCGCCTCCGGGAGGTCGTCGACCACGCGCACGGCCATGTCCATCGACAGGTACTCCGCCGCCCAGTCCTCGTCGGTCGCGGGCAGGACCGCGGGCGCGCCGGCTCCGGCGGCCTCGAGCACGGCGGCGTCGCCGTGGACGGTCACGCCGGCGTCGGTCAGCGCACGCAGCAGGCGCGGCAGGAACGGGACGTCGCGGTGCACCAGCAGCGTCTCCGCGGAGTTGCAGACGCTCACCCGGTGGGTCTTGGAGTTGAGCACGACCGCCTCGGCGATGGCGGGGTCGGCCGAGGCGTCGACGTACACGTGGCAGTTGCCCTCACCGGTCTCGATGACCGGCACCCGCGACTCGCGCACCACCCGCTGGATCAGCGAGGCGCCGCCGCGCGGGATGACCACGTCCACGAGGCCACGGGCGTTGAGCAGCTCCCCCACCGACGCGCGGTCGGCCGGCAGCAGCTCGACGAAGCCGGCGGGCAGGCCGGCCTTCTCCCCCGCCTCGGTCAGCACAGCGATCAGCGCCGTGTTGGTGGTGAAGGCCGACGCCGAGCCGCGCAGCAGGGCCGCGTTGCCGCTCTTGAGGCAGAGCCCGGCGGCGTCGACGGTGACGTTGGGCCGCGCCTCGTAGACGATGCCGACGACGCCGAGGGGCACGCGCACCTGACGCAGCTCCAGGCCGTTGGGCAGCCGCGAGCCCCGGACGACGTCGCCCACCGGGTCCGGCAGGGCGACCAGCTGGCGCAGCGCGGCGGCCACGCCCACGATCCGGTCGGTGTCCAGGCGCAGCCGGTCGACGGTCGACTCCGGTGTCCCGTCGGCCCGGGCGGCGGCCACGTCGACGGCGTTGGCGGCCAGGATCTCGGCAGTGCGCTCGACCAGCGCCTCGGCCATCGCCGTCAGCGCGCCGTCCTTCGCGTCGGTGGGCAGGGTCCGGAGGACCCGGGCGGCCGACCGGGCGCGCTGCGCGGCGGCTCCGATGAGCGGAAGCGCTGAGATCTCCGACACGCGTGCAGCCTACCCGCCGGCAGGACATTTCCAGAATGCGGTTCGGCTGTGGATAATGGTTCTCATGAACATCTCGATCGCTCGTCGCTCCGCCACCGCGGCGGCCGCTGCGTCGCTGTTCGTGCTCGCCGGCTGCGGCAGCGACGACGGCGGTGGGGACGCCGGTGCCGAGGGCGATCGCCTCAGCGTCGTCGCCGGCTTCTACCCCCTCGAGTGGGCAGCCGAGCGGATCGGCGGGGACCGGATCCAGGCGTCCTCCCTCACCGCCCCCGGCGCCGAGCCGCACGACCTCGAGCTGACGCCGCGCGACGTCGCCGGCGTCTCGGACGCCGACCTGCTGGTCTACCTCGGCGGCTTCCAGGCCGCCGTCGACGAGGCTGCCGAGTCCCAGGCCGGCGACCACTCGTGGGACGCCGCCGAGGCCGCGAACCTCTCGCTCAGCTCCGAGGGGCACGACCACGAGCCCGCCGAGGACGAGCACGCCGAGGAAGAGGGCCACACCGAGGGCGAGGAGTCCGCGGACCCGCACTTCTGGCTGGACCCGACCCGCCTCGCCGATGTGGGCGATGCCCTCGCCGAGCAGCTGACCGAGCTCGACCCCGAGGGCGCGGACACCTACGAGGAGAACGCCGCCACGCTCCGGGCCGATCTCGAGTCGCTCGACCAGGAGATGAGCGAGGGCCTCAGCGGCTGCGCCGTCGACACCCTCGTCACCAGCCACGACGCCTTCGGCTACCTCGCCGACCGGTACGGTCTCGAGGTGGTCGGCATCACCGGGCTCAGCCCGAACAGCGAGCCCTCGGCCGATCAGCTGGCCGAGATCTCGGGCCTCGTCACCGGGCGCGGGGTGACCACCGTCTACACCGAGACGCTGGTCGACCCGTCGATCGCCGAGACCGTCGCCGCCGAGGCGGGCGTGCAGACCGCCGTCCTCGACCCGCTGGAGGGGCTGACCGACGAGTCGGCCGGTGACGACTACCTCGCCGTCATGCGCGCGAACCTCGCCACCCTCCAGGAGGGCCAGTCCTGCTCGTGAGCGACATCCTCCCGACCGGCTCGGCCGCGATCGAGCTGAGCCACGCCACCATCGGCTACGGCGACGTGGCCATCGTGCGCGACGTCGGCCTGACCGTCGCCGCCGGCGAGGCGGTGGCCGTGCTGGGGTCGAACGGCTCGGGCAAGACGACCCTGGCGCGCGGGCTCCTCGGGCTCGCCGCGGTGCTGGGCGGGGAGGTCCGGGTCCTGGGCGCGCCGGTCGGAGGGCTCCGCGACCCCGGCCGGGTGGGCTACGTGCCCCAGCGGCACACCATCAGCGGCGCCGTGCCGGCCACGGTGCGCGAGGTGGTGAGTGTCGGCCGGCTCGCCCGGCTGGGTCTCCTCCGCCGACTCGGGCGCGCCGACCGCGCGGCCGTCACGGACGCAGTGGCGGCCGTCGGGCTGGCCGACCGGCTGGAGGACCCGGTGGCCTCACTGTCCGGCGGGCAGCAGCGCCGGGTGCTGGTCGCCCGCGCGCTGGCCGCGGAACCGGAGCTGCTGATCATGGACGAGCCCACCGCCGGAGTGGATGCCGCCAACCAGGAGGCGCTGGCCACCGTGCTCACGCGCATCTCGGCCACCGGGACCACCCTGGTCGTCGTGACCCACGAGACGGCCCCGCTGGCCGGGGTGCTGCACCGGGCGGTCGTGGTGGACCACGGCCGGGTGGCCTACGACGGGCCGCTGGAGCAGGCGGCTGCCCACGAGGAGCCGGGCATGCACCACCACCCGCCCGACCGCGAGCCGTCGGGCTACCGCCAGGACCAGCCGACAGTGACGACCAGGGCCCGCCGCCCCTCCGACGAGGAGCGCTGACGTGGACATCCTCGACTACGACTTCATGCAGCGGGCGCTGCTCGCGTCGCTGATGGTCGGGCTGGTCGCCCCCGCGGTCGGCGTGTTCCTCGTGCAGCGCCGGCTGTCGCTCCTGGGCGACGGCCTCGGGCACGTCGCGCTGACCGGCGTCGCCGTCGGCGTGCTCACCGCGACGAGTCCCGTGTGGACCGCCCTGGTCGCCGCGATCCTCGGCGCCGTGCTCATCGAGCTCGTCCGCGCGCGGGGTCGCACCAGCGGCGACGTCGCCCTCGCCGTCCTGTTCTACGGCGGTATCGCCGGGGGCGTGGTCCTGCTCAGCCTCGCGCCCCGCGGTCAGGCGACGAACCTCGACTCGTACCTCTTCGGTGCGATCACCACGACCAGTCCGCAGGACGTCGCCGTCTTCGCGGGCATCTCCGTGGTCGTGCTGGCGGCGGTCGCCCTGCTCGGGCAGCGGCTGTACGCGGTCAGCGACGACGAGGAGTACGCCCGCGCGGTGGGTCTGCCGGTGCTGGGGCTCAACATCGTGCTCGCCGCGCTGGTCGCCTCGACGGTCGTCCTCTCGATGCGGGTCGTCGGGCTGCTGCTCATCAGCGCCCTGATGATCGTGCCGAGCGCGATCGCCCAGCTCCTCGCGCGCAGCTTCAAGCAGACGGTGGGGCTGGCCTGCGTCGTCGGCCTGGTGGTGAGCGTCTCGGGCACGACGACGTCGTTCTACGCGGGCACGCCGTCGGGCGGCACGATCGTGCTGCTGGCCATCGCACTGTTCCTGCTCGTCTCCGCCGGTGTCGCTGTGCGGGACAGGACGGCCCGTCGCCGCCACCGGCGTAGGGTCGACGTCCACGACGCACACCCGCACGAGCACGGCGAGGAGTGCGGCCACCCTCCGGTGCCGCACGGCGACCACGTCGACTACGACCACGACGGGCACCGCCACGCGCCGCACCGCACGGGCGAGGGGACGCACTACGACGAGCACGGGGCCGGCCCGGTGGGCGCTCCCCCGAGCAGAAGGACGGGGTGACCATGCCCGAGCCCGCCTCGACGGACGTCTCCGGCCGGCGCACCACCCGGCAGCGGACCGCGCTGGTCACGCTGCTCGACGAGCTGGACGGCTTCCGCAGCGCGCAGGACCTGCACGCCCTGCTCCGCGAACGCGGTGACTCCGTCGGTCTCGCGACCGTCTACCGGGCCCTCCAGGCGCTGGTGGACGAGGGGCAACTCGACATCCTGCGCGGATCCGACGGCGAAGCTGCCTACCGTCGGTGCTCGCCGGCGCACCACCACCACCTCGTCTGCCGCTCGTGCGGGAAGACTGTGGAGGTCGCCGATCCGCCCGTCGAGCGCTGGGCGTCGCGCATGGCCGCGGAGCACGGCTTCTCCGAGGTCCAGCACCAGGTCGAGGTCTTCGGGATCTGCGGCAACTGCGCGGCCGCCCGCAGCTGAGCGGCCGGGGGCCTCACCCACCCCCGCACCACCGGTGCGGGGTCAGCGTTCGCGCAGTGCCCGGAACGCGGACTTGCGGGCGTCGCCGGTGAGCCGGTCGAGGAAGAGCTTGCCGTCGAGGTGGTCGACCTCGTGCTGCAGGCAGCGGGCCATCAGGCCCTCCCCTTCGATGCGCAACGGCTTCCCGTCGACGTCGAGGCCCTCGGCGACGCACCGCAGCGACCGCACCGTCGGCGCCCAGATCCCGGGGACGGACAGGCAGCCCTCGTCGCCGTCCTGGATCTCCTCGGAGCGCTCGACGATCACCGGGTTGACCATGTGCCCGATGACACCGTCGATGTTGTAGGAGAACGCGCGGACGTTGACGCCGATCTGCGGTGCGGCCACCCCGGCGCGACCGGGGTTGTCCACGGTCTCCTCGAGGTCGCGCACGAGCGCGGCCAGCCAGCCGTCGAAGGCGGTCACGTCGTCGGAGGGGGTGCGCAGGACCGGGTCACCGAGCTCGCGGATGGGGCGGATCGTCACGGCCCCAGTCTCTCAGCCGCACTCCGCCGGGTCGTCCGGCCCCCGCTCAGGTGCGGCGACGGACGAGCACCATCTCGTCGCGGTGCACGACCTCGCGGCGGTACTCCGGCGGCAGGTCGCCGGTCTTGTGCCCGAGCAGCCGGGGCAGCTCCGAGGCGTCGTAGGCGACCAGCCCGCGGGCGACCACCGTGCCGTCGAGCCCGACCAGCTCGACCGGGTCGTCGGCGACGAACTCGCCGGACACCGCGGTGATGCCGGCGGCCAGCAGCGAGGCGTGCCGCTCGCGGACCGCCTCCACCGCGCCGTCGTCCAGGACCAGCCGGCCGCGCGGCCGGCTGGCGTAGCGCAGCCAGAACTGACGGGCGCTCGGCCGCCGGCCCATGGCCTGGAACAGGGTGCCCACCCGCTCCCCGGCCAGCGCGGCGGCGGCCTGCGCGGTCGAGGTGACGACGACGGGGACGCCGGCGTGCGCGGCGATGAAGGCTGCCTCGACCTTGGTCGCCATCCCGCCGGTGCCGACGCCGTTGCGCGTGGCGGTGCCGAGGGTGACGGCGGCGAGGTCCGCGGGCTCCCGGACGGTGTCGACCAGCGACGCCGGGCCCGAGCGGGGGTCGCCGTCGTAGACGCCGTCGACGTCGGACAGCAGCACCAGCGCGTCGGCCTGCGCCACGTGCGCGACGAGGGCGGCCAGGCGGTCGTTGTCGCCGAAGCGGATCTCCTCGGTGGCCACCGTGTCGTTCTCGTTGACGACCGGCAGCACCCCGAGGGCGAGCAGCCGCTCGACGGTCCGGTGCGCGTTCCGGTAGTGCCCGCGCCGGGTGAGGTCGTCGGCGGTCAGGAGCACCTGGCCGACGGTCACCCCGTGCCGCGCGAACGCGTCGGCATAGGTCTGCACCAGCCGGAGCTGCCCCACGCTGGCCGCGGCCTGCGCCGTCGCCAGGTCGCGCGGGCGGCCC
>JBEPZM010000146.1:0-8588 GCA_041640835.1 Blastococcus sp. | reverse complement strand
GGCTCCCCCGGCGGGGGCGGCGGCGGGCGGTCGCGGCGCCAGCCCTCGACGAGCCCCTCGACGTCGGCCAGGCCCGGGACCGCGGCCCACCGGCTCTCCGCAGGCAGCCGCCAGAAGGCCTCCACCCGCGCGTTGTAGTCCTCGGCGAGAGCCCGGACCTCCGCCTCCGTGGCCAGCCCCGCGACCCGATCGGGCAGGTCGTCGCGCTCCCTGCGCAGCCGCAGCCCCGGCGGGAGCATCGCCCCGGTGTCCACGCCCTCGCGCCGCGCCTTGGCCAGCGCCCAGTCGTAGGCGGTCTCCTCGCGGTCGAGGTTCTTCAGGGGGCGGCCGGCGCCGGGCAGCGCCGCGAAGTCGCCGCGCTCCTGCGCCTGGGCGATCTGCCGGTCCACCCACGTCTCGAAGGACATCCCCGGCGGCTTCCGCTCGGTCACGCCTCCACGGTACGAGTGACCGACGACTCAGCACTCTCCCCTTACGTGAGGGTCGAGTGTGCTGCACGATGGTCGGCGATGTCTCTCCTGTCTGCGCCGCGCCGCCCTGCCCGCCCTGCCTGGCTCGACCCACGGGTCGCCCGCACCGAGGTCCTCGCCGGCCTGGTCGTGGCCCTCGCACTCATCCCCGAGGCCATCAGCTTCTCGATCCTGGCCGGGGTCGACCCGCGGGTCGGGCTGTTCTCCTCGTTCGTCATGGCCGTGGTGATCGCTTTCACCGGCGGGCGCCCGGCGATGATCACGGCCGCCACCGGCGCCATCGCACTGGTGGTCGCACCGCTGGCCCTCGACTACGGCGTCCAGTACCTGTTCGCCGCGGTGATCCTCGGGGGCATCTTCCAGGTGCTGCTGGCCGCCGCCGGCGTCGCCCGGCTCATGCGCTTCATCCCGCGCAGCGTGATGGTCGGCTTCGTCAACGCCCTGGCGATCCTGATCTTCACCGCACAGCTGCCACAGCTGACCGACGTGCCCTGGCTGGTCTACCCCCTCGTGGCCGCCGGCCTGGCGATCATCTTCCTGCTGCCGCGGCTCACGACCGCCATTCCCGCTCCGCTGGTCGCGATCGTCGTGCTCACGACCCTCGTGGTCACGGTCGGCTGGGACATCCCCGACGTCGGCGGCGAGGGGGACCTCCCCGACAGCCTGCCGTTCTTCCTGCTGCCCGACGTGCCGTTCACGTGGGAGACGCTGACGGTCATCGCGCCCTACGCCCTGGGCATCGCCTTCGTCGGGCTGATGGAGTCGCTCATGACGGCCAAGCTCGTCGACGACATCACCGACACCCACTCCGACAAGACCCGTGAGTCCTGGGGCCAGGGCGTGGCCAACGTGGCGTCGGGCTTCTTCGGCGGCATGGGCGGCTGCGCCATGATCGGCCAGACGATGATCAACGTGAAGGCCTCCGGTGCCCGCACCCGCCTGTCGACCTTCCTCTCGGGCGCGTTCCTGCTGGTCCTCGTCGTCGCCCTGGGCGACATCGTCAGCATCATCCCGATGGCCGCCCTGGTCGCGGTCATGATCTTCGTGTCGATCGCCACGTTCGACTGGCACAGCCTGCAGACCATCCACCGCATGCCCAAGAGCGAAACCACGGTGATGCTCTCGACCGTCGCCGTCACCCTGCTCACGCACAACCTCGCGATCGGCGTGGGCGTCGGCGTCCTCGTGGCCTGCGTCCTCTTCGCCCAGCGCATCGCCCACCTCGTCGACGTGGAGCGCGTGGTCGACGGCGACACCGCCCGCTACACCGTCGACGGCGCACTGTTCTTCGCCTCGAGCAACGACCTCTACACCCAGTTCGAGTACGCCGAGGACCCGAGGAACGTGGTCATCGACCTGTCCAGGGCCCACGTCTGGGACGCCTCCACCGTCGCTGCGCTCGACGCCATCACGCACAAGTACGAGACCCGTGGCAAGAACGTCGAGCTCGTGGGTCTACAGGGACACTCGGCCGATCGGTTCGACCGGCACAGCGGCCAGCTCGGGGCGGGGCACTGATGTCGTCCCGGACCGGCCTGCTGCAGATCGGCCAGGTCGCCGAGCGCACCGGGCTGAGCCTGCGCACCATCCGGTTCTACGAGGAGAACGGACTGGTCCGTCCCACCTCCCGCAGCGAAGGCGGCTTCCGCCTCTACAGCGACGACGACGTGGCCCGGCTCGAGGTCATCAAACGGATGAAGCCGCTGGGGTTCCGCCTGGAGGAGATGCAGGAGCTGCTGGACCTCCTGGCCGGGCTCACCGCGCGACCGGGCGATCCCGCGCTGACCGACCGGCTGCGGATGTTCCACGAGGCAGCCGGCGCCCGGGTGCACGCGCTGCGGGAGCAACTGACCGTCGCTGAGGACTTCGCCGCCGATCTGGCCCGCCGGCTGGGCTGACCCGCGCCCGATCGGGTGCGACCCGCCCCGCGGGGATGCGCGCGGGCGGTCCGGCGGCCAGGCTGGTCCGGTGCCGCAGACCGCCCCCGGGCTCCCGGGCCTCCCGCCCGGGCTGACCGGGCCGGTGGGCGTGCAGCTGGCCAAGCCGGTGCGCGAGATCCCGCCGGCCAACGCGCTGCCCGGCGGCTGCCGGTACGAGCCCAAGTGGGACGGCTACCGGCTGGTGGTCGTGCGCACCGCGGGGAGCACGCGGCTGTGGTCCAAGCAGGGCCGCGACCTCACCGACCGGTTCCCCGACGTCGCCGCCGCTGCGCTCGCCCAGGTGCCGGCCGGGACGGTGCTCGACGGCGAGGTCGTCATCTGGCACGACGACCGGCTGGACTTCGGCCTGCTGCAGAAGCGCATGGTCACCGCCCCGGGCCGGATCGCCGCGCAGGTGGCCGCCCACCCGGCGTCCTACGTGGCCTTCGACGTGCTCGCCCTGGGCGGCGCCGACCTGCGCGAGAAGACCCTGGGCCGCCGCCGGGCTGAGCTGGAGACCCTGTCCGCCCGCTGGGCGCCCCCGATGCAGCTCTCCCCCAGCACCGCCGACCCCGCGCTGGCCCGGCAGTGGTTCGAGGACTTCCGCGCCGCCGGCGTCGAGGGGCTCGTCGCGAAGGGGGCCGGCTCGCGGTACGCGCCGGGCCGCCGCGAGTGGCTCAAGGTCAAGAGCTGGGAGAGCACCGAGGTGGTCGCCGGCGGGGTGATCGGTCCCCTGGACCGGCCCAGCCAGCTGGTGGCGGGCCGCTACCGGGACGGCGAGCTCGTCGTCGTCGGCCGGACCGTGCCGCTGGACCCCCGGCAGAGCGCCGAGCTCGCCTCGGTCCTCGAGCCCGCGGACGACGACCACCCGTGGCCCGACCGCATCGGCACCGGCCGGTTCGGGGGCGGGCGGCTGTCGGTGCCGATGACCCGCGTGCGGCCCGAGGTGGTCGTCGAGGTGAGCGCCGACGCCGCCCTGCAGGCGGGGGTCTTCCGGCACCCCCTCCGGTTCCTCCGGGTCCGCGCCGACCTGCGCGTCGAGGACCTGCCACCCCTGCCCTGACCTGGGCGTACTCCCCGCACGCTCCGGATCCCCCGCACGGGTGATCCCCCGAAAGGTCCTCGCGGAACCTGACGATGAGAGACCATGAGCGCGTCCGCCGTCCCCTCCGCCCGTGCCGCGTGGCAGCACGCCGCGCTGGTCGTGCTGGTGGTGGCCGGCGTCGTCTCCGTCCCCATGGGGCCGTGGCGTCCCGCGGCCGAGGTCGTGCTCTTCGCCTTCGGGATCGCCGCCGTCCGGATCGCCCTGGTCCGACACCGGACGTCCTCGGTCCTGGCCTGGCGTGCGCTGGGCGTGGGCCTGGCCTTCTTCGCGGTGAGCTGCCTGGCCGAGGTCGCCGAGCTGGCCGGCGTCGCTCCCGGGGCCTTCGGGGCCGCGGAGTCCGGGTTCGACGTCGCCGCCTACGCAGCGATGGCGTTCGGCGCGCTGGGCATCGTCCGGGGCGCACGCCGCCGCCGCGACCGCGCGTCGTGGCTGGACGTCACGACGCTGCTCCTCGCATCCGCGCTGGCGGTCCTGGCCGTCACCGGCGAGAGGCTCACGGGCGCGGGCGACGCCGCGGAGGTGAGCGTCGGCACGCCGGTGCTCACCGTCGTCCTGCTCATGGTGTGCGTCCCGCTGGCCATCTCCGGTCGGGACCGCTCGGTCGCCACCACGGCGCTGCTGGCGGCGGCGGCACTCACGGTCGTCGGCTATGGCGGCCGGATGATCGCGGGGGTGCCGCTGCGCGAGCTCCCCTTCCTGGATCCGCTGCCCCTGCTGGCCGTGGCAGCTCTGGTCCTCGCCGCCCGGCATCCGTCCGTCGCCGCGATGATGCGTCCGGAGGACGACCAGCACGGCGAGAGCTCGCGGGTGCTGGGCGTCGGCACGACGCTCCTGATCAGCCCGGGGCTGCTCATCGTCTGGACCGTCGGCCACGGCGGGACGGGTTATCTCCTCGGCGCGGGCACCGCGGTGCTCACCGGACTGGCGCTGTGGCGGCTGGCCTCCCTCGACTCCGAGCGGGAGCGGACCCGGGCCGCGCTGGCCGCGAGCGAGGCACGCCTCCAGCTGCTGCTGGAGAACGCGGCCGACGTCATCGCCATCGTCGAGGCGCGGACCGGGACCATCACGTACATCAGCCCCGCCGTCCAGTCCCTGCTCGGTCGGCCGCCCGCCTACTACGTGGGCCGGGACGCCATCGAGCTGGCCGACCCCCTGGACCAGCCGCGCCTCCGGGCGGCGGTGGCCGCAGCCGGGGACGCCGCCGACGTCCACGCCGGCGCGGTCGACACCGACATCCGCGTACCGCACGGCTCGGGTGGCACGCGGTGGGTGGAGATGCGGATCAGCGGCCGCGTCGACGCCGTCGGCATCAAGGGCTGGGTGGTCAACTTCCGCGAGGTCACCGACCGCAAGCTCTTCGAGGACGAGCTGCGCCGCCAGGCGCAGACCGACCCGCTCACCGGCCTGCTCAACCGCACCGCGTTCTCCGAGCGCCTCGCCGCGGCGACCGCGTCGCTCGACCCCGGCACCCCGCCCGCCGTGCTCTTCGTCGACATCGACGAGTTCAAGGGCGTGAACGACTCGCTGGGCCACGCGGCCGGCGACGACCTCCTGGTCACCGTCGCCGCACGGCTGACGACCGACGTCCGGGCCGACGACGTGGTCGCCCGGCTGGGCGGCGACGAGTTCGCCGTCCTGCTCGCCGACGCCGACGACGAACGACTCCGGGACGTCGCGGACCGGCTGCTGTCCTCGCTGCGGGCGCCGATGGCGCTCAACGGCAGCACTCTGGCGGTGACCGCGAGCATCGGTGGCGCGCTGGGCGCACCCGGCGACACCGCCGACCGGCTGCTGCACCGCGCCGACACCGCGATGTACGAAGCGAAGCGCGCCGGCAAGAACTCCGCGTCCCTGCTCGGCAGCGAAGCGGCGAACCTGGTCTGACCGGTCAGCGCAGGCGCGTGGCCAGCCGGACGGTGAGGCCGTCGGGCCCGGGCAGCAGGTCGACGTGGTCGAACAGCTTGCGGGCGAGCCACAGCCCCATGCCACCGCGGCCGAGGTCGGGCCCGTGCGCGGGCTGGAACCCGGCGAGCGGGTCGGAGAACCCCACGCCCCGGTCGGTGATCTCGCAGATGAGCTGGTCGGGCCCGGCCCAGACGCGGGCGGACACCGGGGGCAGCCCGTGCCGGAAGGCGTTCGAGGCGACCTCGCTCACCGCCAGGTGCAGGTCGCCGGCCAGGTCGGGATCGAGCACGTGCGCGTCGATCACGGCGCCGAGCCGGTGCCGCAGGTCGGCCAGCGCGGTCGCCTCGGGAATCGCGAGGATCGGCGGCGTGTCCTCGACCGGCTCGCGCGGGACGGGCAGCCGGCGCAGGTAGTCGGTGGGGTCGTCGAAGTCGGGGTTGGCGCGACGGGTGCCGCCGACGACCAGGTCGGGGTGCGTGGCGCGTGCGCTGTCGATGACCTCGTACGGGAGGATCCGGGAGTCGTAGAGGCACAGGCCGGTCAGCGGCTCGCCGGCCAGCAGCACGTTCCGGGCGGCCTCGTACCGGCATCCCTCCCGCCAGGTGCGCGGCCGCGGCCCGAACTGCACCGCGCCCACCACCCGCAGCCAGCCGGAGCCGCTGCCGCGGGCGCGCTCGATCAGCCGCCGGGTGACCGTCAGCGCATCCGGCGCACGGGTGTCCAGCAGGCAGATGCGCGGATGGTTCTCGACGGCACCGGCGGTCAGGCCCAGGCCGGCGCCGATGAGCTCCGCGGTCTCGGACGGGCAGGCGAGCACGGTGGTGTCACCGGCCGCGAGGCCCTCCTCGAGGAAGGGCACGCAGGAGGCGAGGAGCTCGTCGTCCGAGGCGACCACCGCGGCGGCGTGCGGCCGGGGGTGGACGGCGCCCTGGGCAGGGCGTGCGTCGGCTAGCGCGGAGCCCTCCGCGTGCTCGCCCGCCGCTCGGTCCACCGGCCCTCGTCCCGTTCCGGGTCGGGGCTCCCCGACCATCCAGCCAGTCTCGGACATGGCGGCCGGCCGCGCGGACCCGGGCCACCCGAAGGGGTGGCCAGGGACAGGGTGGCCGACCTGCCGAGCTGGGTGCGGCGCGGAGTCTAGCCAAGCCGCGACCGGCGCAGGACAAGCGCCCGAGGCGCTCCGGCCCGAACCCTGTCACCATCGGCGACCGTGACCGACGAGCGCGAGACGCTGACCTACGAACTCTTCGGGACGGCGAGCCGTGAGCTCGCCGAGCGCGTGGCCGACGACGGCTACGAGCCCGACCTCATCCTGTCCATCGCCCGGGGTGGTCTCTTCCTCGCCGGCGCGCTCGGGTACGCCCTCGACGTCAAGAACCTGTTCACGATGAACGTGGAGTTCTACACCGGCGTCGACCAGCGGCTGGACCTCCCGGTGGTGCTGCCGCCGACGCTGGACCGGGTGGACATCACCGGCAGCAAGGTGCTGGTCGCCGACGACGTGGCCGACACCGGGAAGACCCTCGAGCTGGTCCGCAACTTCTGCGCCGGCTACGTCGCCGAGGTGCGGACCGCGGTCGTCTACGAGAAGCCGCAGTCACTGGTGAAGTGCGACTACGTGTGGCGGTACACCGACCGGTGGATCAACTTCCCGTGGTCGACCCTGCCGCCGGTCGTCCGCCGGAGCGACCGCCCCGCCCACTGAACCGGGACGTCGCTCACCCCGCCAGGAGACGGTAGAAGCGGAAGAAGTCGTGGGCGATGGGCAGCACCTCGACGTCGGCGAACCCGGCGGCCCGCGCGTACCGGCCCAGGGTGGCGGGCCGCATGACCGTGCCGGTGGCCGCCGACGGCTGGACGGACATCCCGTCCGGCAGGCAGCAGGTGAGGCTGTAGCCGTACATCAGCCGCTCGACCTCGTCGCCGGGCGCGGTGAAGGTCTCCGCCACCCGTTCGTCCACCACCAGCACCGTTCCGCCGGGCCGCACCATCCGCCGTATCGCCGACAGGACCGCGACCGGGTCGGGCAGGTCGTGCACGCACTCGAACGCCGTCACCAGGTCGTACTCGCCGGTGCCGGTGCGCTCGCCGACGTCGGCGAGGGAGAAGGAGACCCGGTCGGCGACGCCGGCGGCGAGCGCGTTGCGACGCGCCTGCTCCAGGGACGGGCCGTCGACGTCGAACCCGTCGACGCGCGCGGCGGGGTAGCCGGCCGCCATGCCGATCGAGGACCAGCCCAGGCCGCACCCGACGTCGGCGACCCGGCCGCCGGCGCGCAGCACGGCGTCCACGGCGGGCAGGGCCGGGAGCACCTCGGTGACCAGCGGCCCGACGAAGAAGGGCCGGTTCGCGGCGGCCTGCCCCTCGCGCGCCTCGGGCCCCATCTCGGCCCAGCTCAGCCCGCCACCGCTGCGGAAGACCTCGGCCAGGCGCGGGACGTTGCGGGTGAACGTCATGGCCAGCCGGGCCAGCGGCGCGGCGTAGCCGGGGTCGTCGTCGTCGACGAGGACGGCGCGGTGCTCGTCGGGCAGCGTGTAGCGGCGCTCGTCCGGCGCCTTCGAGACGTCGTCCACGGTCAGGAAGCCGGCGACGGCCTGCTGCTCGAGCCACTCGCGGACGTAGCGCGCATGGGTGTCGGTGCGGACGGCGAGCTGCGGCGCGGTGGCCGGGGTGTTGGCGAGAGCGCGGTACCACCCGAGCCGGTCCCCGAGGTCCACGGCCGCCGTCTCGAAGGCGCCGATCACCGCGGCGAGCAACCGGTCGCCCAGCGAGGGAGGTCCGCCCTGCGTCGGGATGTCCGTCATGCCCGCACACCGTGGCCCGGGCGGCCGCCCCGGACAAGGGTTCTGGAGACGGTGCCGGATCAGCGCCGGGTGGACACCGTCACGGTGAACTTGGGGGTCTGCTCGGCCACCCGCGTCGGGCCGACGAGCCGGGTCAGCGTCGGCTTGTAGCGCAGCGCGCTGTTGTAGACGGTCCACAGCTCGCCGCCGGGCCGCAGGACCCGTGCGGCGGCGGCGAAGAGCCGATCCGCGGCGGTGGTCACGACGGCGGCCCCCACGTGGAACGGCGGATTGCAGACCACCAGGTCGACGCTCCCCGCCGGCACGGTCTCGGCGGCGTCGTCCCGGAGGACCTGCACGCGGTCCGCCAGGCCGTTCGCGGCCGCCGTCGCGGCGGTCGAGGCCACCG
>JBEPZM010000145.1:0-8615 GCA_041640835.1 Blastococcus sp. | reverse complement strand
GCCGGCGCTCGAGGCGGCGCTCACCGCGCTGCCGGGCGAGTACCGGTCGGCCGAGGTGCGGCGCTTCGTCCGCGCGCAGGAGGTGAGCAGCTTGCTGGAGGAGCTCGGGGCCGGCGCCGAGCACCTCTCCCGGATCGTGACGGGATTCCGCCCGCTGGCCTACGCCGCCGACCAGGGGCTGACCGAGGTGGACCTGCACGCCGGCCTGGAGCAGGCGCTGGTGCTGCTGCGGCACAAGCTCCCGCCCGGCGTCCGCGTGGTCCGCGACCTGTCCCCGGACGCCCGCACGGTCCGGGGCAGGCCGGCCGACCTAGCCCTGGTCTGGGTCAACCTGCTCGACAACGCCGTCGCCGCGGTCGGGCCCGACGGCACGATCACCGTCCGCACCGCCGCCGACGGCGACCGGGTCGTCGTCGACGTCGAGAACACCGGCCCGCCGGTGCCGCCGGAGGTGACCGAGCGTGTCTTCGACGCCTTCTTCACCACCAAGCCCGTCGGCGAGGGCACCGGGCTCGGCCTGACCACCTCGCTGGCGGTGGTCGCCCAGCAGCACCACGGCGAGCTGAGCCTCACGTCGTCCGACGGGGTCACCCGCGCCCGGGTCGTCCTGCCGCGGGGGGACGACGACCCGGCGGAGCTCACGGCCGCGCGTCGGCCAGCCGGTCCTGCCGCCGCCCGGTGAGCAGCCCCCGGGTCAGGGCCGCCAGGTCCACCAGCCCGACCAGCACGCCGTCCTCGACGACGGGGGCGTAGGCGACCGCCGCCTGCAGCATCCGCTCGGCCGCCTCCGGCACGGGGGTGTCCGGCGACAGCCCCACCATCACCGGCAGGTCCAGGTCGACCAGCCGGATCTGCTCGGGATCGCGTCCGTCGGCGACGGCCTGGGTGACGTCGCCGTCGCAGACGAGGGTGACCGGGACCCGGGAGGTGGCGTCGGCGAGCACCACGAGCGCGTTGTCGTGCGACCGCTTCATCAGATAGGCAGCCGCGGCGACGTGCGCGGTGCGCTCCACCGTGGTGACCGCCGGGCGCATGACCTGGCGGACGGTGAGGTCGGGGGAGGTGGGGGAGGCAGGCATCTCGGGCTCCTCGTCGGTCGGGTCAGCGGGATCTGCGGTGCGGCACGCCGGCGCCGGGCGCGGGCCGGGGCACGGGCAGCTGCAGCAGGTAGGCGGCCACGGGGTCGGTCTTGCCCTTGACCCGCAGCTGCGGCGTCGGTGCGAGCGGGGCGTCGTCGCCGATGAGGGCGCGGGTCCGCTCGCCGACCAGGACGCTCCCGACCGGGGCGGCCGCCTGCAGCCGGGCGGCGACGTTCACCGTGTCGCCGACGGCGGCGTAGACGACGTACCCGCGGCCACCCATCTCGGAGACGACGACCGGGCCGCTGTTGACGCCGACCCGCAGCCCCGGCCAGTCCTCGTGCGACTGCCGGATGCGGGCGACCTCGGCCTGCAGCGCGGCCGCCGCCTCGACGGCCCGGCGGGCGTGGTCGGGCTGGTCGCCACGCCGGTTGAACGTGGCGAAGATGCCGTCCCCGGCGAACTTCTCGACCTCCCCCCGGAACCGGCGGGAGATCAGGGGCGCGGCGACCGAGTAGTAGGCGCGGAGCATCGCGGCCACCTCGGCGGGGTCGCGGGACTCGGTGAACGACGTGAAGCCGGCGAGGTCCCCGACGAGCACCGAGACCTCCTGCCGCTGCTCGCGGGTGCCCGGCAGGTAGAGCGGCCGGAACCGCTCCTCCCGCCATTCGCGGCGCGCGGCGACGAAGACCAGCAGGAATCCGGCCACGATGAAGGCGTGCCAGACCCACCACGAGGGGTGGAACTTGCGCTCACCGGCGGCGGCCACGCCGAGCAGCGCCTCGGCCAGCAGCACGTAGCAGGCCACCACGCTCAGCACGAGGAAGCCGGGATGCTCCCGGTGCACCCACCAGAGGCGGACCGCGGCGCTGACGTAGGCCAGCGCTGCGATGCTCGCGGCGATCTCCAGCGCGTCCCCGCTGGGCCCCTCGCCGGTGATGACGTCGATGGGCGGCCAGTTGCCGAGCGACCACACGCCCCACAGCAGCAGGGCCGCGACGACGCCACCGCGCAGCCACGCGCGTGCCCGCATGACCGCGGGTCCCGCCCAGGGCCTGATGTCCACGTAGGCCGAGGCCAGCGCGAACGGGGCGGCGACCAGCAGGCCGACCGTGATCGCGACCGTGTACCCGGGCAGCGACTCGTGGGTCAGGACGTGCTGCGTCCCGGCCGCGTGCAGCGCCATGAACCCGCTGACGGCGAGGAAGGCCAGCGACAGGAGGAGCACGCGCGCGTCACCGCGCGCCCGGGCTGCCTCCGCGGTGACCACCGAGAGGCTGGCCGCGGTGAAGCCCACGAGCAGGAAGAAGAGGAAGTGCAGCGCCGGGCTCGTCCAGTACACGGCCGCGTAGTCGGGTCGGAGCAGGAACACCAGGCCGGCGGCCGGCAGGCAGAGCCCGACGACGATGGCCACGCTGCTGAGGCGGACCCCCGCCATCGTCCGCCGGATGCCGATGGCGCTCCGGCGGCCCGACTCCTCCTGGGCAGGCGAGAGCCCGGCCGGGTCCATCGGCGCAGTGTGCTCCGGCGCGCGGGACGGGCGCCAGGGTCTTTCGGAGGGGCCCGGCGGGGCTCAGCCGGCCAGTCGGGCGAGCTGTTCCGGGCTCAGACGGAGCTCGGGAGCGGCGGCCGAGTCCTGGATCGACGCGGCCCGCGAGGCGCCCGGGATCGGGACGACGACGTCGGCCTGCGCCAGGTGCCACGCCAGGGTCACCCGGTACACCGACACGTCGAGCTCGGCGGCCACCTCGGCGAACGCCGGTGCGGTGGTGTCGAGCGAGCCGGCGGCACCGACGCCGCCGAAGGGGCTCCACGGGAGGAACGCCAGCCCGTGCGCCGCGCAGTGCGCCAGCTCGTCGGCGGAGGACCGCCAGCCGGGCGAGAACTGGTTCTGCACGCCGACGAAGGCGTCGCCGACGATGGCCCGGGCGGCGTCGATCTGCGCGATGTCGGCGTTGGAGATCCCCACCATCCGGACCAGCCCGTCGTCGGCGAGCTCCCGCAGGGCGCCCATCGAGTCCTCCCACGGCGTCGACGGGTCGGGCCGGTGGTACTGGTACAGCCCGATGGCCTCGACGCCCAGCCGGCGCAGCGAGCCCTCGCAGGCCCGGCGCAGGTAGCCGGGGGAGCCGTCCAGTCCCCAGTCGGTGCCCGACCGGGTGTGCCCGCCCTTGGTCGCCACCAGCACGTCGGCCGCGCCCGGGCCGTAGGCGGCGAGCGCCTCGGCGACCAGGGACTCGTTGTGCCCGAACTCCGCCTCGTCCCGGGAGTAGGCGTCGGCGGTGTCGATCAGCGTCACCCCCGCGTCCAGCGCGGCGTGCACGACGCCGACGGCCTCCTCCCGGGAGGGCCGGGGCTGCTTCGTGGAGAGCGGCATCGCTCCCAGCCCGATGGCGCTGACAGTCATGTCCCCGATGCGTCGCTGCTGCACGAGGGGTGTCGTGCCCCGCGGGTAGCGTCGGGAACCGTGACGACGTTGTTCGACCCGGCCCCGGGCGAGGACGGCGCCCCGGCGGTCGACCCGGGCGCGCCGCTGGCCGTCCGGATGCGCCCGCGGGCGCTGGACGAGGTCGTCGGCCAGCAGCACCTGCTCGGCCCGCGCGCGCCGCTGCGCCGGCTGGTGGAGTCCGACGAGCCGATGTCGCTGGTGCTCTACGGCCCGCCCGGCACCGGCAAGACCACCCTGGCCCACGTCATCTCCCTGGCCACCAAGCGGCAGTTCGTGCAGCTCTCGGCGCTGGACTCCGGCGTGAAGGAGGTGCGCGCGGTGATCCAGAACGCCAAGCGCGAGCTCACCTTCTCCAGCCGCCGCACGGTGCTGTTCATCGACGAGGTGCACCGCTTCTCCAAGACCCAGCAGGACAGCCTGCTGTCCGCGGTCGAGGACCGGATCGTGAGCCTGATCGCCGCGACCACCGAGAACCCCTTCTTCTCGGTGGTCAGCCCGCTGCTCTCCCGCAGTCTCGTGCTCGCGCTCCAGCCGCTGGAGGACGACGACGTCCGGACGCTGCTGCACCGGGCCCTCACCAGCGACCGGGGCCTCGAGGGCGCGGTCACGCTGGACGCCGAGGCGGAGGAGCACCTGGTCCGCATCGCCGGCGGGGACGGCCGCAAGGCGCTGACCGCGCTGGAGTCCGCCGCCGGGGCCGCGCAGGCGGTGGGTGCGACGGAGATCGACCTGGCCACGCTCGAGACCGCCGTCGCGCAGGCCGCGGTGCGCTACGACCGGCAGGGCGACCAGCACTACGACGTCGCCAGTGCGCTGATCAAGAGCATCCGCGGCAGCGACGTCGACGCCGCGATGCACTACCTGGCCCGCATGGTGGAGGCGGGGGAGGACCCGCGCTTCATCGCCCGCCGGCTGGTCATCTCCGCCAGCGAGGACATCGGCATGGCGGACCCGACCGCGCTGCTGACCGCTGTCGCGGCCGCCGACGCCGTGGCCTTCATCGGTATGCCGGAGGGGCACTTCCCGCTGGCCCAGGCCGTCGTCCACCTCGCCACCGCGCCCAAGTCCGACGCCGTCACCAAGGCGATGGGGGAGTCGGTGGCCGACGTGCGCGCGGGCCTGGCCGGACCGGTGCCGCCCGGCCTGCGCGACGGGCACTACGCCGGGGCGAAGAAGCTGGGGCACGCCCAGACCTACGTGTACCCGCACAGCCATCCCGACGGGGTGGTCCCGCAGCAGTACCCGCCGGACGCCCTGGTCGGCAGGGACTACTACCGGCCCACCGGCCGGGGCGCCGAGGCGAGACTGGGGGAGCGGCTGGCCAAGCTCCGGGCCATCCTCCGGCGCAGCCGCTGACGGAACTGCCGATGAGGAGCGGGGACGGAAACGGTCCACCGGCCCCCGCGACTACTGTGACCACTCCGGGCGGAGCCGGGAGCACCCGGCTTCGCCGGGCGAGCGGCCGGTCGCCGAGACCCTCAGAACAGGAGCACGTGTGTCCGCAGGAGAGATCGCCGGGCTGGTGGCAGCCGGTGCGTTGGTGCTGCTGGTGGTGCTGGTCGCCGTCCCGCTGCTCAAGCTCGGCCGCACGCTCGACGAGACCACGCTGACCATCCGGCAGGTCCGTGAGCAGAGCGCGCCGATCCTCAGCCAGGCCAGCACCACGGTGACCCACGTGAACAGCAACCTCGAGCGGGTCGACGACATCACCGGCAACGCCGCCAACGTCTCCAGCAACGTCGCCGCCCTGACCAGCGTCGTGGCCGCCACCCTCGGCAGCCCGCTGATCAAGGTCGCCGCGTTCTCCTACGGCGTGCGCAGCGCGACTCGCAAGAAGCGCGAGGGCGAGGCGCTCGCCGAGGCAGCACGCCGGGACAAGGAGGCGCGCCGCGCCCGTCGTTCCGCGCGGCGGGCCGCCTGATGCGCCGGCTGTTCTGGCTGGCCATGGGCATCACCATCGGCGCCCTCGTCGTCCGCAAGCTGAGCCGGGCCGCCGAGAAGATGACCCCCGCGGGCATCGGCGCCTCGATCGCCGACGGGCTGCGCGACCTGGCCGACGCCATCGGTGACTTCGGCGCCGACGTGCGCGACGCGATGGCCGAGCGCGAGCAGGAGCTGCGCGCCGGCACGGGCCTGGACTCCCCGCTGCCGACCGGCGACCAGGTGCAGCTGCCCGGCCGCGGGGCGCACAGCGCCGAATGACCTTCCCGGTCCGGGGCTCCGCCCCGGCCCGGCCCCCGACCGCCGACCTGAGAAGACCTGATGCAGACCGCCGAGATCCGCCGCCGCTTCCTGGAGCACTTCGCCACGCGCGGCCACACCGTCGTCCCCAGCGCGTCGCTGGTGTCCCCGGACCCCTCGCTGCTGTTCACCGTGGCCGGCATGGTGCCCTTCATCCCGTACCTGACCGGCCGCGAGCCGGCGCCGTTCGCGCGGGCCACCAGCGTGCAGAAGTGCGTGCGCACCCTCGACATCGAGGAGGTGGGCAAGACCACCCGCCACGGCACGTTCTTCCAGATGAACGGCAACTTCTCCTTCGGCGACTACTTCAAGGACGGCGCGATCCAGCACGCCTGGGAGCTGCTCACGGGCTCCGTCGCCGACGGCGGGCTGGGCTTCGACCCCGACCGGCTCTGGGTCACCGTCTACCTGGACGACGACGAGGCCGCCGAGGCCTGGCACCGC
This sequence comes from Blastococcus sp., assembly GCA_041640835.1. Classification (GTDB taxonomy): domain Bacteria; phylum Actinomycetota; class Actinomycetes; order Mycobacteriales; family Geodermatophilaceae; genus Blastococcus. The sequence continues at coordinate 2,402 of JBEPZM010000145.1, read as the reverse complement.
ATCGCGGGGCTGCCGGTCGAGCGGATCCAGCGGCTGGGCAAGAAGGACAACTACTGGCACACCGGCGCCGCCGGCCCCGGTGGCCCGTGCTCGGAGATCTACTACGACCGCGGCCCCGAGTTCGGGCCCGAGGGCGGGCCGCTGGTGGATCTCGCCGGCGACCGGTTCCTCGAGATCTGGAACCTCGTGTTCATGCAGTACGAGCTCACGGACGTGCGCAGCAAGGAGGAGTTCACCGTCCTCGGTGAGCTGCCGAACAAGAACATCGACACCGGCATGGGCCTGGAGCGGGTGGCGTTCCTGCTGCAGGGCGTCGACAACATGTACGAGATCGACGAGGTCTCCCCGGTCCTGCGCCGGGCCGCCGAGCTGTCCGGTGTCACCTACGGCGCGGACCACGAGGCCGACGTCCGGCTGCGCGTGGTCGCCGACCACGTGCGCAGCGGGCTCATGCTCATCGGCGACGGCGTCACGCCCGGCAACGAGGGCCGCGGCTACATCCTGCGCCGGCTGCTGCGCCGTGCCGTCCGCTCGATGAAGCTGCTGGGCGTCGAGGACGCCACGCTGCCCGAGCTGCTGCCGGTCTCCCGCGACGCGATGAGCGCCAGCTACCCGGAGCTCGCCACCGACTTCGCCCGGATCTCCTCGGTCGCCTACGCCGAGGAGGAGGCGTTCCGCCGCACCCTCACCTCGGGGACGGCGCTGTTCGACACCGCCGTCGCGCAGGCGAAGAAGGCGGGCACGCCGACGCTCTCGGGCGACCAGGCGTTCAGCCTGCACGACACCTTCGGCTTCCCGATCGACGTCACCCTCGAGATGGCCGCCGAGCAGGGCGTGACCGTCGACGAGGCGGGGTTCCGCGCGCTCATGAAGGAGCAGCGCGACCGGGCCCGCGCCGACGCCCGTGCCAAGCGCACCGGCTCGGTCGACGTCCTGGCCTACCGGCGGCTGCTCGCCGACCACGGGCCCACCGACTGGCAGGCCTACGAGACGCTGCGGACCGACTCGCGCGTGCTCGGCATCGTCTCCGACGGGGACGACGACGCCGCCGCGCGGCCGGTCGGCCCCGGCGAGATCAGCCGCGTGGTGCTCGACCGCACGCCGTTCTACGCCGAGTCCGGTGGGCAGGTCGCCGACGCCGGCATCCTGACCTGGGACGGCGGCCGGGCCGAGGTCATCGACGTCCAGCGCCCGGTCAAGGGCCTGGTCGCCCACCAGGTGCGCGTCCTCGAGGGCGAGCTGCGCGAGGGCGCCGAGCTGACCGCCGAGGTCGACCGCGAGTGGCGGAAGTCGGCCTGCCAGGCGCACTCGGGCACCCACGTCGTGCACGCCGCGCTGCGCCAGGTGCTCGGCCCGCAGGCGCTGCAGTCGGGTTCGTACAACCGCCCCGGCTACCTGCGGCTGGACTTCGCCTGGCAGGGCGCGCTCACTGCTCAGCAGCGCACCGACATCGAGGACGTCGCCAACGCCGCCGTCCGCGCGGACCACGCGGTGTCCGCGTCCTGGATGACGCTGCCCGAGGCCCGCGCGTTCGGCGCCCTGGCGCTGTTCGGCGAGACCTACGGCGAGGAGGTCCGCGTGGTGGAGATCGGCGGCCCCTGGTCGCGTGAGCTCTGCGGCGGCACCCACGTCCGGGGCAGCGCGCAGATCGGCACGCTGGCACTGACCGGGGAGTCGTCGGTCGGTTCGGGCTCGCGCCGCGTCGAGGCCGTGGTCGGCCTGGAGGGCTTCCGCTACCTGGCCCGCGAGCGAGACCTGGTCCGTCAGCTGGCCGAGCTGCTCAAGACCCCGCAGGACGGGCTGGTCGAGCGGGTCGGCGGCATGCTCTCGCGGCTGCGCGACGTCGACCGCGAGCTGGCCGAGCTCCGCGGCAAGCAGACGCTGGCCGCCGCGGGCGAGCTCGCCGGTGCGGCGCAGGACATCGGCGGCGTCGCCGTCGTCACCGGCGCGCCTGCCGGGCTCGGCGGGGGAGAGCTGCGCACCCTGGCGCTCGACGTCCGCGGCCGGCTGGGCGAGCGCCCTGCGGTCGTGCTGCTGGCCTCGGAGTCGGCGGGCAAGGTCGCGCTCATCGCGGCGCTCAACCCGGCGGCCCTCGCACAGGGGCTGTCGGCCAACGACGTGTTGAAGGCCGCGGCGGGTCCCGTCGGCGGTCGAGGTGGCGGAAAGGCCGATGTCGCCCAGGGTGGCGGCACCGACGCAGCGGGCATCCCCGCTGCGCTGCAGGCCGGCGAGCAGGCGGTTGCGACCGCCACTGGGAGGTGAGCACCGTGCCCACGACCGAGGACAACGGTTCCGACTACAACCCCGACGACACCGGTCCGGTCGGGAGTCGGCGGCGCGAGCTGCCCGCCGTCCCGCCCGCCCGGCCCCGGCCGGCCGGCGGCCGGCCGGAGCACCACCCG
>JBEPZM010000144.1:0-8625 GCA_041640835.1 Blastococcus sp. | reverse complement strand
CGGCCGGCGCGCGGGCGCTCGTCACCCGCGCCGACGACGCGATGGACGACGTGCTCCGCTCGGCCGGGCGCGCACCCGAGGAGCTGCACGCGCGGGTGCGCGACGCCCGGGACGCCTGCTGGCGCTTCCAGCACGACCTGCTGGGCGCAGCGCTCCGGGTCCGCGAGCTCGCGGGCGACGCGGCGGACCCCGCTGTGGTCCACAGCTACCGGGCCATCGACGCCGTCCTCGACGCGCTGGGCCGGCTCGAGGTGCGCGGCCGCGACTCCGCCGGCCTGCACGTCCTCGTCGCCGCACCGGGCACCGGCGCCCTCGGCACGCCACCCGGCCGGGACGACCCGCTCTTCCGCGACCGCACCGTCGCGGCCGTCGAGGGCGGGCTCTCCTTCGTCTACAAGACCGCCGTCCTGATCGGCCGGCTCGGTGACAACGTCGCGCGCCTCCGGGCCGCCATCGAGAGCGACCAGCACCTGCGCAGCGCGCTGGCCCTGCCGTCGGCCCGGATCACCGTCGTGGCGCACACGCGGTGGGCGAGCGTCGGCCGGATCAGCCAGGCGAACGCCCACCCGGTCAACAACGGGCTCACCCGCCGTCCCGGGCACCCGTACGTCATCGCCGCCTTCAACGGCGACGTCGACAACCACGACGCGATCCTGGCGGTGCCGGCCACCGGCGCGCCGGCCGCCGACATCACCACCGACGCCCGCGTCATCCCCTTCGCCATGGGCGAGGCGCTGGCGGACTCCGCGGCAACCTCCGGGCAGGCGCTGGCCACCTGCCTGCGCTCGTTCGAGGGCTCGATGGCGATCGTCGCCCAGGACCAGCACTCCCCGGAGGGCTTCACCGCCGGGGTCCAGGGCAGCGGACAGGGCCTCTACCTGGGGCTCTCCCCCGACCTGCCGATGGTGGCCAGCGAGGTCTACGGGCTGGTCGGGGTCTCGCCGCACTACGTCCGCGTGGACGGCCGGCTCGTCGGGCGGGACGCCGTGGCGCCGGTCGTCGCGCACGTCGAGCGACGGGCGGGGGGCGGCTACGACGTCGCCCTCTGGGACCCGGCCGCGCCCGCGGAGAGCCGGCCGCTGGAGCCCGAGGTGCGGCAGACCGCCGACATCACCACCGAGGACGTCGACCTCGGGACCGAGGAGCACTACCTGGCGAAGGAGATCGCCGAGGCCGCGGAGTCCATGCGCAAGACGCTGCGGGGCCGGGTCGTCGACGGAGGCTCCGGCCTCCGTGCGGCGCTCTCCGACGGGGAGTTCCCGGCGGCGATCCGCACCGGCCTCGCCGACGGCAGCCTCTCGCGGGTGGTCCTGCTGGGCCAGGGGACGGCGGCGGTCGCGTGCGCGGGCATCGCGCGGGTGGCGGCCGGCCTGCTCGGCGACCGGATCGCGGTCTCGTCCAGCACCGCCACGGAGATCTCGGCGGCCCCGCTCCCCCCGTCGCTGACGGACACGCTGGTCATCGCCGTCAGCCAGTCGGGGTCGACCACGGACACGAACCGGACCGTCGACATGCTGCGCGAGCGGGGTGCCGCGACGCTGGCGATCGTCAACCGGCGGGACAGCGACCTGGCCAAGCGCGCCGACGGCATCGTCTACACCTCCGACGGCCGGGACGTGGAGATGGCGGTCGCCTCCACCAAGGCCTTCTACGCCCAGGTCGCCGCCGGGATCCTGGTCGCGCACGAGATCGGCCACGCGCTCGGGCACGACGCCGGCTCCGCGGAGGACGGGATGCTGCGCGGCCTTCGGGCGATCTCCGGCCAGCTGCGCACCCTCTACCAGCGGCGGGACCGGATCGAGGCGGTCGCCCGGCGCACCTTCTCCCGGCGCGCCTGGTCGGTCATCGGCTCCGGGCTCAACCAGGTCGCGGCCGCCGAGGGACGGATCAAGCTCTCCGAGCTCTGCTACACGACAGTCTCGGTCGACGCGATCGAGGACAAGAAGCACATCGACCTCTCCGCCGAGGCGCTGGTGCTCATCTGCGCGGCCGGCACCTCGCCCCTGCAGCGCTCGGACCTGGGCAAGGAGATCGCGATCCTCCAGGCGCACGGCAACCTGCCGGTGCTGATCACCGACGAGTCGGCGGCCGGCGACTGGCCGATGGACGACGTCATCGCCGTCCCCGACGCGCACCGGTCGCTGGGCTGGATCCTGGCCACCGCGGCCGCGCACCTCTTCTCCTACTACTGCGCCCGTGCCATCGACGACCTCGCGATCGACGCCCGCCGGGCGCTCGCCGAGCTGGAGGCCGCCCGCGACGCCGGCGTGGAGCTGACCGCGGACTGGGTCGGGCTCAAGCCGCTGCGGGCGTTCCTCGACATGGCGGGCAGCACCGCGGCGGGCAGCGCCTACGTGCCGAGCGGGACGGCGCTGCAGCTCACCGAGGTGTTCGTGCAGCTGGTCGCGCCCAGCGCGTGGCGCCTCGCGCTGACCGACCCCGAGGTCTCCCTCGAGCAGCGGCTGCGCGAGCTGCTGACCCGGGCCGTCGACGAGCTGACCCGCTCGATCGACAGCGTCAAGCACCAGGCGAAGACGGTCACCGTCGGAACCTCCCGCGGCGACGCCGACCTGTTCGACAACCCGCTCGTCGCGCACCTCGTGGAGCTCGGGGTCGATCCGCAGGCGCTCAACTACGCCTCGCTCGACGCGCTGCGGGCCTGGGCGCCGGTGCTCGCGCCGCCGCTGGGAGCGACGCGCTACCGGTTCTCCGACTCCGGCGGCGAGGCCGGCCTGCACGTCGTCGCCCAGACCGGGACCAGCGCGGGGCTGCGGAGCCGCTACTCGGACCGGACGCCGCCGGCGGGCTCCAAGCGGCTGGTGCTCAGCACCCGGGTGCCGCGGATCATCCGGGGAGCCTCCGACGACCGGCTCGTGCTGCTGGTGCCCGAGGTGGCCGGCTCGGAGCCCACCGGCCTCACGCTGCTGCACGTGGCCACGGTGCCCGTCGTACCCGCCGACGCACTGCTGCGGGCACTGCGCATCGGGGGCCGGGAGCAGGAGCTGGCCGCCGCGCTCGGCGAGCGCGGGCTCGCGCTGGACGTCACCCGGCTCGATCCGGAATCGGTCGAGCTGCTCCTCACCGCCTCCGTCGAGCACCTCGTCGAGCACCTCGTCGAGCGGCTGACCGCGGAGAGCGCCGCGTGATCCAGGTCGGCCGAGCCGGTCTCAGGCCAGCAGTCTCGACAGGGCGTCGCGCCAGTCCGGCGGCGAGAACCCGGCAGCCTTGATCCGGCTCAGGTCGAGCACGCTGTTGAGCGGCCGGGGCGCCGCGCCCGGCTTGTCGGCGAAGTAGTCGGCGGTGCTGACCCGCGTCACGTCGTCGGCGGACCGTCCGCGGGCCTCGAACACCGCGGCGGCGACGTCGGCCCACGACGCCGGCTCGCCGTCGTTGGTCAGGTTGTAGGTGCCGAACGGTGCGCGGGTCTCGACGAGGTGCCGGATGCCGGCGGCGAGGTCGTCGGCATGGGTGATCCGGCCGATCTGGTCGTCGACGACCGACGGCGAGACGCCGCGGTCGGCCAGGCCCGCCATCGTGCGCACGAAGTTGCCGCCTTCGCCGGCGACCCACGTCGTCCGCACCAGGTAGTGCTTGGTGACGTAACCGGCCTGCACGTCGCCGTCGGCCTTGCTCTGCCCGTAGACGCTCAGCGGGTTCGCCGGCCAGTCCTCGGGGTGCGGGCCGTCGTGGCGGCCGTCGAAGACGTACTCGGTGGAGATGTGGACGAGCGTGGCGCCGCAGGTGCGCACGGCGCGGGCCAGGTAGCCGACGGCGTCGACGTTGGCCGCACGGACGGCGGCGAGGTTCGCCGGGTCCTCGGCGGCGTCCACCGCCGTCCAGGCCGCGGCGTTGAGGACGAGGTCGACGTCCGACCAGTCGTGGTCGCGGACGGCGGCCCGGTCGGAGATGTCGAACTCGGGCAGGTCGAGGGCGACGGCGCCGGGGAACTGCCGCTGCAGCGCCCGGCCGAGCTGGCCGCGAGCACCGACGATGAGAGCGGTCACTGGCCGCGCGCCGCGTACTGCGCCTCGACCTGCTCCTTGAGCGGGCGCCACCACGGCTCGTGCTCGCGGTACCAGTCGACCGTCGCCGCCAGCCCGTCGCGGAACTCGGTGTACCGCGGCGCCCAGCCCAGCTCGTCGCGCAGCTTCGAGGCGTCGATGGCGTAGCGCAGGTCGTGTCCGGCGCGGTCGGTGACGGAGTCGAAGGCGTCGGCGGGCCGGCCGGTGAGCTCGAGGATCAGCTCGAGCACCTCGCGGTTGTTCTTCTCGCCGTCGGCGCCGATCAGGTAGGTCTCGCCCGACCGGCCCTTGTCGAGGATCAGGTGCACCGCGGAGTTGTGGTCGTCGACGTGGATCCAGTCGCGGACGTTCTCGCCGGCGCCGTACAGCTTGGGGCGCAGACCGCTGAGCACGTTGGTGATCTGCCGCGGGATGAACTTCTCGACGTGCTGGTAGGGCCCGTAGTTGTTGGAGCAGTTGGAGATGGTGGCGTGGATGCCGAAGGAACGCACCCACGCGCGCACTAGCAGGTCCGAGCCGGCCTTGGTCGCGGAGTACGGGCTGCTCGGGTTGTACGGCGTCTCCGCGGTGAACTTCGCCGGGTCGTCGAGCTCGAGGTCGCCGTAGACCTCGTCGGTGGAGATGTGGTGCAGCCGGACGCCGTGCCGGCGGACGGCCTCGAGGATCGTGAACGTGCCGATCAGGTTGGTCTGCAGGAACGGCGAGGGGTCGCGCAGCGAGTTGTCGTTGTGCGACTCGGCGGCGAAGTGGACGACGACGTCGTGCCGGGCCACCAGCCGGTCGACCAGGTCGGCGTCGGCGACCGAGCCGTGCACGAACTCGATGTCGCCGCGGACAGGGGCCAGCGAGGCCTCGTTGCCGGCGTAGGTGAGCGCGTCGAGCACGGTGACCGAGTGCTCGGGGTGCTCGCGGAGCGTCTGGTGCACGAAGTTGGCGCCGATGAAGCCGGCACCGCCGGTGACGAGCATGCGCATGGCCGGATCCCCTCCTGTCGTGCGTCGGTCCGGTCGGGCACGTCCCTGACCCGCACCGCAGGTGACGAGGCTAGTCGGCGCCGGGCCCTGCGTCTGTCGGACTGACCCGCACGGGTCAGCCGGACACCGGCCGCTCACCGCCCCTGCGGGGGTGCCCCCTCATTCGGCGTAGGCGGGCTCATGCCGACGACGGATTATCCCGACGGCCGTTGTCCATAGCGTGACCTGCAGACACACGGGGTCGGTCATGGCACGACCGGGGGTTCTCCTCAGCCGACCCGGACGGTGACCGGGAGGCAGCAGGTGCCGGAGCAGTCGGTGCACGGGGACGGCGTGGACCTCCGGGGAACGCCGGAGACCAGACCGGGACCCACCATCCCCCGCGCCCGCAGTGGATCCGACACCTACGCCGGCCCCGAGCGCCGGGTCCAGGGCACCCGGCAGCGCGTCTCGTGGGCATCGACGACGCCGTACCTCGCCCAGCCGCAGGCCGCGGCGGAGGGCGCCCGCAGCGCGTCCGGGTCGTCGGCCGCGGATCCCGCGCGGGCGGCCGAACGACGCCGCCGGTCGTGGACCAGGCCGCTGGTGCGACGGACCGTGGCGGGCGACCTGCTGTGCGCCCTCGTGGTCCTGACGCTCACCGTCCTGTCCCACCGGCCGTCCCTGGAGCGGTTCGACCTCGTCGGGGTCCTGCTGATCACGGCGGCGTGGCTGCTCCTGCTCGCCGTCACCGGCGCCTACGACTGGCGCCGGATCGGGGACGGGCCGGACGAGTTCCGCAGCATCGCGCGATCGGCCCTGGTGCTGCTGGCGGCGCTCAGCGTCGTCGCGTACTCGGCCCGCCAGATCCCGCCGCGCCGGTACGTGCTGATCGCGATCCCGCTCGTGGCGCTGGCCACCGCGATCCACCGCAAGCTGCGACGCACGCAACTGCACCGGGAGCGGGCCCGGGGGCAGGGACTGCTCCGCACCCTCGTCGTCGGCGAACCGCTGAGCGCCCACCTCCACGGCACCCAGCTGAACGCCCGGTCGTTCCACGGCTACCACGTCGTCGGCGCCTGCCTGCATCCTCCGCAGGGCCGCCCCGCGGTGGGCGAGCTGCCGGTCTGGGGAACCGTGTCCGACGTCCCGCAGATCGTCGTGGAGCACCAGATCGACGTGGTGCTGGTCGTGGGATCGCAGCTGGTGGGCGAACCCCTCCGCCGGCTGACCTGGGCCCTCGAGCGCGTCGGCGCCGACCTGGTGGTCGCGCCGGGGCTGGTCGAGGTCGCCGGGACACGTACCCGGATGCGCCCGGCTGCGGGGCTCTCGCTCATCCACGTGGACAACCCGGCGTACGTGCGGGAGCCGCTGCTCAAGGAGGCCTTCGACCGCGTGCTCGGCACGCTGTTCCTCGGGCTGTTCGGCGCGGTGCTGCTGGTCGCGATGACGGCCGTGCGGCTCGGCGGCTCCGGGCCGGTCTTCTACCGGCAGGTGCGCATGGGCCGCAACGGCAAGCCCTTCCGGATGTACAAGCTGCGCACCATGGTCCCCGACGCCGACCGGTCCCGGGCCGGGCTGCTCGACCTCAGCGACCGGGACGGGCTGATGTTCAAGATGCACAAGGACCCGAGGATCACGCCGGTGGGCCGCTGGCTCCGGCGGTACAGCCTCGACGAGCTGCCCCAGCTGTGGAACGTCGTGCGGGGCGACATGGCGCTGGTCGGACCGCGTCCCCCGCTGCCGGAGGAGCACGCCGCCTACCAGGACGCCGTCCACCGGCGGTTGCACGTGAAGCCGGGCATCACCGGGTTGTGGCAGGTCAGCGGGCGGGCGGACCTCAGCTGGGACGAGTCCGTGCGGCTGGACCTGAGGTACGTCGACAACTGGTCGATCATGCTCGACCTGGAAATCCTCTGGAAGACCGTGCGCGCAGTCGTTCACGGGAAGGGCGCGTACTGACATCTTGCACACGACCGCCCACCCCGCTCGGCCAGGGAGAGGAGGCCTCGTGGCGGAGCTCAACGGCTCACGACGTGTCGTGCCCGAGGTGGCCGAGGCCACCGGGCTCGCCCTGTCGCTCCTCGTCCTGGACGCCGAGGGAGCCCTCGCGGAGGCGGTGGCGCGCGCCCTGCTGCGCGAGGAGGGCATCGCCCGGGCCTCCGGCGTGAGCGATCCCGACGTCGCGGCGTCGAGGCTGGAGCTCGGCGACTTCGACGTCGTCGTCGTCGGCACGGACGGCGACGACTGGGACGCCACGGCCTTCCTCCGCACCGCCGGCCTGGCCGGCCCCGGCGTGACCCTGATCGCGATGTCCGGGGACCACGCGCCGGAGCGCGTGGCCGCCGCCCTCCTCGCCGGCGCGGTCAGCTGGGTGCCCAAGCAGGCCGGCGTCCAGGAGCTGGCGGCCGTGGTCCGGGCGTCGGCCGGCGGGCGGTCCTCGGTCCCGCCCGAGCTGCTCCACCAGGTTCTGCGCCTGATGGCGGGCTCCGCCACCGGCGAGGAGCGCAGGAGCGTCTTCGGGGAGCTCACCCAGCGCGAGCAGGAGATCCTCGAGTACGCCGTGCTCGGGTACAGCCGGGCCGAGATCGCCGACGAGCTCGGCCTGTCGATCAACACCGTCCGCACCCACCTCCAGCACGTCCTGCGCAAGCTCGGCGTCCGCACGACGCTGGGCGCGGTCACGCTCGTGCTGAGGGAGCGCGCCGGATCGGGCTGACCCCCCACCCCGGCCTAGTCCTCCTGAGGGGGTCGACGCCCGGCAACCCCTCCAGGCTGCGTACAGATCACGACCACCCGGGGAGCTGAGCCGTCACCGTGCTGCACCCACCGTCCGGGGACGTCGCCCCGGAGCTGCGATCAGCCCGCACCGCGCGGCGTCGGGCCGTCCGGCTGCCGGCGCCGCGGGACGGCCGGGCACCGGTGCTCATGCTGCACGGGGTCGGACCGGTGTCGGTGGATCCCTTCGCCCTGTTCCTCTCCCCGGAGCGGTTCTCCGGGCAGATGCGCCTCCTCGCCCGCCTGGGGCTCCGGGGCGTGTCCCTGGCGGAACTGCGTGCGGCAGAGGAGCGGGGGCAGGCGCGGGGACTCGTCGGGCTCACGTTCGACGACGCCTACCGCGACGTGCTCGACTGGGCGCCCCCCGTCCTGGCCAGGTACGGGTTCACCGCCACTGTCTTCGCCGTGTCCGGCCTCCTCGGTGGCGAGAACACCTGGGACCCCCCGCCCCGCCGCGGGCTGATGGACGCCGACGACCTGCGCCGGCTCGTCCGCGAGGGGTGGGAGCTCGGCTCGCACGGCGCCACCCACGTGCGGCTCGCGGGGCTCGACGCCGAGCAGCTGCAGCACGAGGTGGCGGGCAGCCGGAGCGCGCTCGCGGCCGTGACCGGCGTGCCGCCGACGACGTTCTGCTACCCGTACGGATCGGTCGACGCGGCAGCGGTCGAGGCCGTCCGCGCGGCCGGCTACTCCGCTGCCTGCGCGGTCGGCCCGCCGCCCGGACTCGACCGCGACCTGGCCTCCCCGCGGCTCGGCGTGGCCGAGCGGGACCACCCGCTCCGCCTCGCCGCCCGGCTCCTGCGCTCCGGACGTCGGTCCCCGTGACCCTCCAGGAGGTGCGACCCGGGACGGCCGGGCCGGGTGTCGCGCCC
>JBEPZM010000143.1:0-8662 GCA_041640835.1 Blastococcus sp. | reverse complement strand
GTTCTGGTTACGTCAAGTTCACAGAGTTACGGCGGCCATGGCGAAAGGGAAACGCCCGGTCTCATTCCGAACCCGGAAGCTAAGCCTTTCAGCGCCGATGGTACTGCCCTGGAGACGGGGTGGGAGAGTAGGACGCCGCCGGACAACCATTCCCGACAGGGCCCCAGCATCCGTGCTGGGGCCCTGCCGGCATTTCTGCGTCCGTTAGCGCGGACTTTCGGTGCAGAAAGTTCGCACCCACCGCGAACTTCCGGTGCAGGAAGTCCGCGGTGGGGTCAGCGGCGTGGTTCCTTCGAGGTGGCGCCGACGTTGTCGGCGAGCCAGGAGTTGAGCTGCGCCAGGTCGCGCCAGGCGTCCCGGACGCGGTCCAGCACCTGGGCGGTGTGCAGCCAGTCCTCGGGGGTCCACTGCCGGGTGGCGTGCAACGCCTTGTGCTTCAGCAGCTCCAGGCGCTCGGCGTCGGCCGCGTAGCCCGCGGGCACGCGGACCAGCCGATCACCCTCGATGGCCCAGCCGGCGGTGCGGAGTCGTTCGACCTCGGCCTCGAGGCGCGGCCCCTGGACCGGGTCGGCCACCGCACGGCGGTAGCGGGCGACCTGGTCGCTCTCCAGGCGCCAGCTGCCGCCGGACACCAGCAGCCCGTCGGCGGAGATCTGCACGTACCAGGAGCCGGCGCCCCGTCCATCGGGTGTGACGACCGCGCCCTGGTGGGTCTTGTAGGGCGTCTTGTCGGTGCTGAAGCGGACGTCGCGGTAGGGCCGGAACACCTTCGCGGTGCCGAACTCCCCGCCCAGCTCCTCCAGCAGGGCCAGCATGGGTGCACGGACGAAGGAGTCGTACTCGGCCTTGTGCGCCGTCCAGAAGGTCTTGCTGTTGTCCGCCTCCAGGCCCTCGTAGAAGACCAGTCCCTCGTCGGGGAAGCCCGAGAAGCTCACGCGCCTTCTCCTTCGTCGTCGTCGCCGTCCAGCAGTGCGTGCCAGCGGAGCTCGCGCAGCGGCTGGCCGCCGGTGTCGAGGGTCCGTGCCCAGCCGTCGGGCTCCCAGCCCGCGGACTCGAAGAAGGCGGCGGACACGGTGTCGGCCTCCGGCAGCCAGGTGCGGAGTTCAGCGACGCCCTGGGCCCGGCCGAGGTCCACCACGGCGGCGAGCAGCCGGCTGCCGTGTCCCCGACGCCCCCACCGCGGCTCCACCAGCAGGGTGGAGATGTCGGACAGCGGCCCGTGCGTCCCTGCGGGGTCTCCGTCGGTCAGCTCTGCGGGCCCGAAGGCGGTGAAGCCGACGACGGCGCTTCCCTCCAGAGCCACGAGCACGACGTGGCCGGGGGTGGGCGGCTCGACGACGGCGGCGCGCCAGGTCGCGGCAGCGGCTGCCTCGTCCCAGGTGTCCAGCACCTCCGCCGGCAGCAGTGACCGGTACGCGGTCCGCCAGGCGACCGCCTGCACGCGGGCGATGTCCGGTGCCTCCGCCGGCCGGGCCGGTCGGACCGACACGTCGGCGGAACCGGTCAGGCGGGGGAACGGCGTGGGGTCCACGTCGGCGAGCCTAGGCAGGCCTCGGTGCGCAACCTGTCGGTGGCTGACGGCAGGATCGGGCCCGTGACCAGTGCCCCCCGTCTGCCGGCCGCCCTGGCCCGGCGCATCGCGCTCTCCGCCCAGGGGTTCGCGGTGCCGCGTCCGTCGACGCCGGTCGGCACCCGGCAGCTGCGCGCGACGGCGGAGCGGCTGGCGGTGGTCCAGATCGACTCGGTCAATGTGCTCTCGAGATCGCACTACCTGCCGTTCTTCAGCCGGCTCGGCCCCTATCCGCGCGGGACGCTCGACGCCCTCACCGCCGGCCGCGGTGCGGTCTTCGAGTACTGGGCGCACGAGGCGTCCTTCCTGCCGGTGCGGCTGCACCCGTACCTGCGCTGGCGCATGGCGGCCGCCGACACCCAGGCCTGGGGTTCCATGACCCGGGTGGCCCGGGAGCGGCCGGAGTACGTCGCCGCCCTCGTCGAGCGGGTGCGCCGGGACGGCCCGCTCCGGGCGGCCGAGCTCGGAGAGGCCCGCCCCGACCGGCCCGGCAGCATGTGGAACTGGCACGCCGGCAAGGCGGCGCTCGAGTACCTGTTCTTCACCGGCGTGCTCACCACGCGGGGGCGCACGGCCGGCTTCGAGCGCGTCTACGACCTCACCGAGCGGGTGCTCCCGGCCGAGATCCTGGCCCGGCCCGTCCCCGACCGGGCAGATGCCGTCCGGGAGCTCGTGCGCACGGCCGCCCGCGCGCTGGGGGTCGCCACCGAGACCGACCTGCGCGACTACTTCCGGCTGTCCCCGGCGGACACGCGCACCGCGATCGCCGAACTGGCCGACGCGGGAGAGCTGATGCCCGTCGAGGTGGACGGCTGGGGCCGGCCCGCGTGGCTCGATCCCGTGGCGCGCCGTCCCCGGTGGATCCGTGCCCGGGCCCTGCTGAGCCCCTTCGACTCGCTCGTCTGGGAACGTCCCCGGGTGGAGCGGATCTTCGGCTTCCGCTACCGACTGGAGATCTACACGCCGGCCCACAAGCGGGTGCACGGCTACTACGTGCTGCCCTTCCTCCTCGGGGACAGCCTGGTCGCCCGCGTCGACCTGAAGGCCGACCGGCAGGCCTCGGTGCTGCGCGTCCGGGGCGCGTTCGCCGAGGACGGGGTGGACCGCGCCGAGGTGGCCGCCGAACTGGCCGCCGAGCTGTGCCTCCTGGCCGACTGGCTGGAGCTCGACGACGTCGTCGTGACCGAGCAGGGCGACCTCGCCGCCGAGCTCAGCCGGGCGGTCGGTCGGTCGCCGGCAGCGCTGCCAGGCGCCTGACGAGCGCGAGCCCGTCGGGCGAACCCGGCCAGTGCCGGACGAGCGCCTCGGCGCCGGCGCGGCGGACGACCGAGCGCAGCGTCCAGGCGACCACCACCAGGTCGTCGGCGTAGCCGAGCACCGGGACGAGGTCGGGCACCAGGTCCACCGGCGAGAGCAGGTAGCCGAGCAGGAGCCAGAGCCGCACCCTGACCGCCCGGGGGAGGGAGCGGTCCGCGGCCAGCCGCCGGACGAGCCGCACCAGGTCGGGGAGCAGTCGCAGGGCCTCGCGCGGCGCCAGGCTGCGGGAGCGCCAGAGCAGGAGCACCAGCAGCAGCCAGAGCACCAGCAGACCGCCGGCGACGACGGCGACGGCGCCCAGCAGGTCCATGCTCCGAGTGTGCCGTGCGGGCCGCCGGGCTCCGCCGAGCCCACGGGTCCGGGGGAGGCGCCGCCGTAGGCTCGGCGGTGTGCCCGACATCGTGCCGCTGAAGGTCCAGGTCGTCGCCCAGACGCAGTTCACACCGCCGGCGGACGTGCCGTGGACGACCGACGCGGACGGGGGTCAGGCGCTGGCGGAGTTCGCCGGGCGGGCCTGCTACCAGTCGTGGGACAAGCCCAACCCCGCGACGGCGACGAACGCCGCCTACCTTCGGCACCTGCTCGAGGTCGGCCACCTCTCGGTCCTCGAGCACGGCAGCGTGAGCATGTACCTGACCGGCGTCTCCCGGTCCCTCACCCACGAACTGGTCCGGCACCGGCACTTCTCCTACAGCCAGCTCTCCCAGCGGTACGTCCCGGAGCGGGACGCCGAGATGGTGGAGCCCGCCGTCATCGCCGGTGATCCGGAGCTGCACGCGCTCTTCGAGGCGGCCACGGGCGCGGCGACCGAGGCCTACGACGCCCTGCTCGCCGGCCTGGAGCAGCGGTTCGCCGGCCAGCCCAACGCCACGCTGCGGCGGAAGCAGGCGCGGCAGGCGGCGCGGGCCGTGCTGCCCAACGCCACGGAGACGCGCATCGTCGTCACGGGGAACTACCGCGCCTGGCGGCACTTCGTGGCCATGCGCGCCAGCGAGCACGCCGACGTGGAGATCCGCGAGCTGGCGATCGCCTGCCTGCGCGAGCTGCAGCGGGTGGCCGGCAACGTGTTCGGCGACTTCCGCATCAGCACGCTGTCCGACGGCAGCCAGGTCGCCGCCAGCCCGTTGGTGGGCGAGGGCTGAGTCGCCTGGGGCGGGTGCGCTCCGGACTCACGGACTGTCGTCCGGTCGCCGTAGTCTCGGGCGCGTGGCAGCGCCGATCGACACCCAGTACGAGGATCTCCTGCGGCGGATCCTGGAGCAGGGCACGCCGAAGCAGGACCGCACCGGCACCGGCACCCTGAGCCTGTTCGGGGAGCGCCTCCGGTACGACCTCTCCGAGACGTTCCCCCTGGTGACGACGAAGAAGGTGCACTTCAAGTCGATCGCCGTCGAGCTGCTGTGGTTCCTGCGGGGCGACAGCAACGTCGGCTGGCTGCGCGACCAGGGCGTCACAATCTGGGACGAGTGGGCCTCGCCCGAGGGGGAGCTCGGACCGGTCTACGGGGTGCAGTGGCGGTCCTGGCCGGCGCCGGACGGGCAGCAGATCGACCAGATCTCCGCGGTGCTCGACACGCTGCGCTCGGACCCCGACTCCCGGCGGATGATCGTCTCCGCCTGGAACGTCGGCGCCCTGCCGGACATGGCCCTGGCGCCCTGCCACGCGTTGTTCCAGTTCTACGTCGCCGACGGCAAGCTCTCCTGCCAGCTGTACCAGCGCAGCGCGGACATGTTCCTCGGCGTCCCGTTCAACATCGCCAGCTATGCGCTGCTCACCCGCATGGTCGCCGCCCAGGTCGGCCTCGAGCCCGGCGACTTCGTGTGGGTCGGCGGGGACTGCCACATCTACAGCAATCACGTCGCGCAGGTGACCGAGCAGCTCTCCCGCGAGCCGCTGCCGTTCCCGACCCTCGAGCTGGCGCCGGCGCCCTCGCTGTTCGACTACAGCTACGAGGACTTCACCGTGCACGACTACCGATCGCACGCCGCGATCCGCGGCGCCGTGGCCGTCTGACCGGCGGCCGCCCGTGATCGGCATGGTCTGGGCCCAGGGCCGGGGCGGGGTGATCGGCGCCGACGGCGGGCTGCCGTGGCACCTGCCCGAGGACCTGGCACTGTTCCGCCGGCTCACGACGGGCTCCACGGTGGTCATGGGCCGGCGCACGTGGGAGTCGCTGCCCGAGCGCTTCCGGCCGTTGCCCGGCCGGCTCAACGTCGTCCTGACGTCGGACCGGGGGTGGTCCGCGGACGGTGCGCGGACGGCCGCCTCGGTGGACCAGGTGCTCGCCGAGCACGGGTCGTGCTGGGTGATCGGCGGGGGAGCGGTCTACGCGGCGTTCCTGCCGCACGCCTCGCGGCTCGTGGTCACCGACGTCGACGTCGAGGTCGACGGGGACACCTGGGCGCCGGTCCTGGACGACACCTGGACGCGCACCGCACGGACGCCGGAGCGGGGCTGGTCGGAGTCCGCCTCGGCAGGGTTGCGCTACGCGGTGTCGGAGTACGAGCGCGCCGCCGTGGGCGGCCCGGTGCCCGAACGTGCGGCTCGGTAGATTCAGCCCATGACCACCGACCCCGCCCGACCGTTCGGGCGCGTGCTGACGGCGATGGTCACGCCGCTGGCCGAGGACGGGTCCATCGACCTCGCCGGCGCACAGGAGCTGGCCGCGCACCTCGTCGACCGGCAGGCACACGACGGCCTGGCCGTCCTGGGCACGACCGGGGAGTCCCCGACCATGAGCGACGGCGAGTCCCACGCCGTGCTCGAGGCGGTCATCGACGCGGTCGGTGACCGGGCCACCGTTCTCGCCGGGGTCGGCACCAACGACACCGCCCACACGATCGAGCGGGCGCAGGCCGCGGAGCGCCTGGGCGCCGACGGGCTGCTCGTCGTCACCCCGTACTACAACAAGCCCCCGCAGGCCGGGCTGCTGCGGCACTTCACCGCGGTCGCCGACAGCACCGACCTCCCGGTGATGCTCTACGACATCCCGCACCGCTCGGCAGTGCCGATCGAGGTCGAGACGCTCGTGCGCCTCGCCGAGCACCCGGGGATCGTGGCTGTCAAGGACGCCAAGGGCGACTTCGGCGCGATGGCCTGGACCCGCGCGCGCACCGACCTGGCCTTCTACAGCGGCGACGACATGCTCAACCTGCCGCTCCTCGCCATGGGCGGCGTCGGCGTGGTCAGCGTGGTCGGCCACCTGGTCGGCCCCCGGCTGGCCGAGCTCGTCGCCGCCGTCGAGGCCGGCGACCTGGCGCGTGCGCGCGCCGTGAACGACAGTCTGCTGCCGATCTACACCGGCATCTTCCGCACCCAGGGCGCGATCCTGGTCAAGGCGGCGCTCAACGCTCTCGGCCTGCCGGCCGGCCCGCTGCGGCCGCCGCTGGTCGAAGCGACCCCCGAACAGCTCGCGCAACTGCGCATCGACCTCGCCGACGGAGGCATTCAACTGTGAGTGGCACCCGATGAGTGGCGTAGCCACCCAACCGCACCTGGGCCTCAAGGCCCCGCCCCCGCTGCCGCAGGGCGGCCTGCGCGTCATGGCGCTGGGCGGGCTCGGCGAGATCGGCCGCAACATGGCGGTCCTCGAGTTCGACGGGCAACTGCTGGTCATCGACTGCGGCGTGCTGTTCCCGGAGGCTGACCAGCCCGGCATCGACCTGATCCTGCCGGACTTCGGCGTCATCGAGCACCGCCTCGACGACATCACCGCCGTCGTCCTGACGCACGGGCACGAGGACCACATCGGGGCGATCCCGCACCTGCTGCGGCTGCGCGAGGACATCCCGCTGGTCGGCTCGCGGTTCACCCTCGCCCTGGTCAAGGCGAAGCTGCGCGAGCACCGCATCGACCCGGTGCTGGTCGAGGTGGCCGCCGGTGACGACCACCTGGCCGGGCCGTTCCACTGCGAGTTCATCTCGGTGAACCACTCGATCCCCGACGCGCTGGCCGTCGCCGTGCACACCCCCGCGGGGCTGCTCGTCCACACCGGCGACTTCAAGATGGACCAGCTGCCGCTCGACGGCGTCCTCACCGACCTCGGCGCCTTCGCCCGGCTCGGCGTCTCGGGCATCGACCTGCTGCTGTCCGACTCGACCAACGCCGAGGTGCCCGGCTTCGTCACGCCCGAGCGCAGCATCGGCCCGGTCCTGGACGACGTCTTCGCCCGCGCCACTCAGCGGCTGATCGTCTCCAGCTTCGCCAGCCACGTGCACCGGATCCAGCAGGTGCTCGACTGCGCGCACAGGCACAACCGCAAGGTGGCTCTGGTCGGCCGGTCGATGGTGCGCAACATGGGCGTCGCCCGCGACCTCGGCCTGCTGCACATGGCGCCGGGTCTCATGGTGTCCCTGGACGACGCCGCCAAGATGCCGCCCGAGCAGGTCGTGCTGGTGAGCACCGGCTCGCAGGGCGAGCCGCTCTCCGCGTTGGGCCGCATGGCGAGAGGCGACCACCACCAGGTCACCATCGAGGCCGGCGACACCGTCGTCCTCGCCTCCTCGCTGGTGCCGGGGAACGAGACGGCCGTCTACAAGGTGATCAACGGGCTGTCCCGGCTCGGCGCGACGGTCGTGCACAAGGAGACCGCGAAGGTGCACGTCTCCGGGCACGCGCCCGCCGGCGAGCTGCGCACGCTGCTCAACGTCGCCAAGCCGCGCTACCTGATGCCCGTGCACGGGGAGTGGCGGCACCTGCGCGCCCACGCCAAGCTCGCCGAGGAGACCGGCATGCAGGCCGACCGCGTCCTGCTCGCCGAGGACGGCGTCGTGATCGACCTGGTCGACGGGAAGGCGACGATCGTCGGCAGCGTGCCCATCGGCAACGTCTACGTCGACGGGCTCAACGTCGGCGACGTCGGCGAGGAGTCCCTGCAGGCCCGGCGGATCCTGGGCGACGAGGGCTTCGTGGCGCTGACCGTCGTCGTCGAGCCCTCGACCCGCACCATCGTGCGGCCGGTCCACCTGTCGACCAAGGGCTTCTCCGACGATCCGTCGACCTTCGACGAGGTGCTGCGCCTGGTCGAGGACAACCTGCGCCGCGCGCTGCAGGACGACAACGTCGACGCCCACCGGATGTCGCAGATCATCCGCCGCACCGTCGGCAAGTGGGTGTCGGACAAGCACCGCCGTCGCCCGATGATCATCCCGACGGTCCTCGAGGTCTGACCCCTCCTCGGTGCCCCGCCCCGTGCCGGGGCACCGAGGCGGGTCAGGTCAGGCGCTCGGCGGTCACGACGAGGTTGTCCGTGTAGCTGCGTGCACCCCGGTCGAACTCGCCGGTGCACGTGATCAGCCGGAGCACGTCGGTCGTCGTGGCGCCGAAGACGGCCGCGGTCGGGAACTGGCCCTTGGCGACCTGCTGGGTGCCCGAGACCGCGTAGCGCGCCGTCGTGCCGTCGGCCATGGTCACCTCGATCACGTCACCGGCCACCAGGTCGCGCAGCGCGAAGAAGACCGCCGGACCGTCGGCCGAGTCGACGTGACCCATGAGCACTGTCGGCCCGCGCGCGCCGGGCCGGCCGCCGCCGGTGAACCAGCCGACCCGGTCGAAGTCGGTGGGGACCTCGGCGGTGCCGTCGGAGGCGACCCCGAGGTCGACGAGCCGCCCGTCCAGCCCGAGTGCCGGAACGGACACCGCGACCGGCGCAGGCACTCCTGCAGGGTCCAGCACCGGCGGCAGCCCGGCCGCGGGGGCGGGCGGGGGAGCCGCCGCGGTCGTCCGGCCGGAATCCGGGGCAGGGGATGCGGCCCCGGACCCGCCGCCCTGCCCGGC
>JBEPZM010000142.1:0-8668 GCA_041640835.1 Blastococcus sp. | reverse complement strand
CGCCGTGCCCCGGTCGCTCGGTGCGGACGACCCCGCCGCCGCCTTCGATCCGGGCGACCACGCCCTGGTCGCGGAGCTGCACCGCCGCACGCCGTGGCTGCGGCTGGGCGGCACCGGGCGGACCTGGGACGCGCTCGTGCCCGCCGTCCTCGAGCAGAAGGTCACCACCGTCGAGGCGCACCGGGTCTGGCGGGAGCTGCTGCGGCTCGCCGGGGAGCCGGCCCCGGGGCCCGCGCCGGACGGCATGCGGGTCCTGCCGTCGGCGCGGCGGATCCTCGAGATCACCGACTGGCAGTGGCACGCCTGCGGGCTGGACGGCGCCCGGCGCCGGGCCCTGCGTGCGGTGGCCACGGTCGCCGACCGGCTCGAGCCGCACGACGACTGCGACTCACCGACGCTGCAACGGCGGCTGTGCTCGGTGCCGGGGATCGGCGCCTGGACGGCGGCCGAGGTGGTGCAGCGGACGCTGGGCTGCCCGGACACCGTGAGCGTCGGCGACTACCACCTGAAGAACCTCGTCGGCTTCGCGCTGACCGGTGCCCGGGTCACCGACGACGACGGCATGCTCGCACTGCTGGAGCCGTGGCGGGGGCACCGCCAGCGGGTCGTGCGCCTGCTGCTGGCCGGCGGTCCGCGGCGGCCCCGCCGGGGGCCGCGCTTCGCACCGACTGACTACCGCCGGATCTGAGCCGGCCGGACCGGTCCGCTCAGCAGAACCTGGCCTCGGCCTCCTCCGGGTCGGCGGGGATGCGCAGCGACGTGCGCTCGACGGACCCGGTGAGGTTGGCCCAGAAGCGGGTCCAGCTCATGGGTGCCGAGGTGGCCGCCACGTACTCCGCGAGGTCGCCGCACGCCAGAGCGGCGCGGGCCGCCTCGAGACCGGCGGGCGTCACCGTGCCGAGGAGGGGGTCGGCGGTCTGCAGCTCCGGAGCGTCGTCGCTGTGGCGGGCCCAGAACCAGACGATGGGCAGGATCTTCTCGTGTCCCGGCCGCCCGAGTCCCTGCGGCTCGAGGTGGGATCCGATCGGGTCGGACAGGCCGTGGAAGTCCAACACGGTCGCCTCCCGGGAGACTGCGTAGCCGAGGTAACCGGCCTGGTAGACGAGGAAGTAGGTGCCGTCCGCCGTCCCGAGGGGCACCAGGGTGGGGATGTCGCCGGCGTTCGTGAAGTCCTGCTGCGTGAACACCTCGTCGGCGCCGGCCCGTGCCGACCGGTCGACCTGCGCGCCCCACGCCGCCGGCCGCCCGCGCCCGTGCTCTGCGAGCGTCACCGGGTGGGGGGTGCCCGACTGGGCCACGTACAGACCCCGCTCGTCGGCGATCCCACGCGGACCGATCCCGCCGGCGTAGTCGACCCGCAGCGAGGTGACGCAGACGGCCGCCCAGGCCAGCAGACCCGGGACGAGCACGACCGCCGTCCACCTGGCCAGATGTCCCCGCAGGGCTCCGGGGAGGGTCACGGGGACCAGGGCGACCGGGCAGAGCAGCAGGAACAGCGCGGGCAGCAGCAGCCGCCCGTGCATGAAGTCACCGCCCACGCGGACGACGAACAGCGCCTGGCACACGGCCGCGAACACGGTGACGGCGACGAGGCCGAGCACCCGGCGGTTCCACTGCGACGAGTGCGCAGCCAGCACCAGCAGCCCGGCGCACACCACCACGGGGACGTAGAGGGCGTAGGGCGCGACGAGGTCGGCGAGGTAGGTCCAGCCGCGGTCCCAGACCGAGCGACTCGACTCCTTCGCGACGGCCGTGTTCGGCACCAGGAGTCCGTAGTAGCCCATCCGGAACACCTGGTAGGCGACCGGGAGGGCGCCGGCGACAGCGACGTCCCGGATCCGCCGCGGCCACGACGACGGCACGGCGATCAGCAGCCACGCCCCCAGCAGAGCGCCCGCGATGGCCAGGTCGGGGCGGATGAGCGGAGCGAGCCCCAGCACGACGAGGAGCCACCAGGGGCGGGTGGGCGCCGTGGCCACCGCCTGCCGGGCCGTTCCGAACCACACCGCCCCCAGCCAGGCGAAGGTCAGGCCGGTCTCGAGCCCGGACGTCAGGAACGTCCAGGTGGCGGGCAGGGACAGGAAGACCAGCGCCCCGGCCGGGACAGGGATCGAGCCGCGCCCGCTCCGCGGCGTCGGCTGCGGGCGGTGCAGCGCATCGGCGCCCAGACAGGCGAGGGCGAGGCCGGTCGCCGAGCCCACCGCGCCCACGGTCACGGCGATCCAGCTGATGTCGGCGGGCAGGATCGCGGCGAAGCCCGTGAGCAGCCACAGCCACAGCGGGCTGGTGCCGACCTCGACCCGTTCACCGGCGTTGAACACCGGGCCGGACCCCTCCAGGATGCTTCGGGCGACCCGGAAGTTGATGAAGGCGTCGTCGGTGGTCCACCGCCAGTACCAGGCGAGTGCCAGCGTCACGACGACCACGGCGGCCACCACCACGAGCGTCGACGCCGGTGGACGGGAGCGGGGGGCCGCAACCGGTGCCTCGGTGACGTGGTCCGGGTCGGACACCGCGCTGGACATGAGCTCCTGCGATGGGGTGCGGTCGGGCGGCTCGCTAGCAGTCAGCGGCGGTCATGGACGTGGGCCGTCGAGCAGGCCGAGGAGGTAGTCGCCGTAGCCGCTCTTGCCGAGCGGGCCGGCGGCGGCGACCAGGCCGGCGTCGTCCAGCCAGCCGTTGCGCCAGGCGACCTCCTCGATGCAGCCGATCTTGAGGCCCTGCCGCTCCTCGACCACGGAGACGAACTCGGTGGCCTGGCGCAGGGAGGCGAAGGTGCCGGTGTCCAGCCAGGCGGTGCCGCGGTCCAGCGCCGTGACGGTGAGCCGGTCCTCCCGCAGGTAGTGCTCGTTCACCGCGGTGATCTCCAGCTCGCCCCGCGCGCTCGGGGTGATGGCGCGGGCCACCTCGACGACGTCGCCGGCGTAGAAGTACAGCCCCGGGACGGCGTAGGAGCTGCGCGGCTTCTCGGGCTTCTCCTCGATCGACAGCACCCGGCCGTCGGGATCGAACTCCACGACGCCGTACTCCTGCGGGTTGGCGACGTGGTACGCGAAGACGTGCCCGCCCGCGGGCTCGGGCAGCCGCGCCAGGGCGGTGCCGAGGCCGGCGCCGTAGAAGATGTTGTCGCCCAGCACCAGCGCTGCGGCCTCGCCGTCGAGGAACTCGGCGCCGATGAGGAAGGCCTGGGCCAGGCCCTCGGGCCGCGGCTGCACCGCGTACTCGATCCGCATGCCCAGCCGGCTGCCGTCGCCGAGCAGGTGGCGGAAGGCGTCCTGGTCGGCGGGGGTGGTGATGATCAGCACCTCGCGGACGCCGGCCATCATCAGCGTCGAGAGCGGGTAGTAGATCATCGGCTTGTCGTAGACCGGCATGAGCTGCTTGCTCACGGCCTGCGTGATGGGGAAGAGCCGACTGCCGGTTCCCCCGGCCAGAATGATGCCTCGCACGTGCCGAACGTACGGGTTCCCGACCAGCGGCGGGGCCGAGATCCTCGCGTCCCCCCTCCGCAGGGGTGGATCCGGGACGGCCCGGCCCTACGATGATCGAGTGCCTACCGAGCGCGGCGCGCCTGGCGACTCACTCCTGCCGGCCGCCGCCCCGACCGTGGCGACCATCCCGGTGTCCGGGCCCCGTCAGTGATCCCGGGGACGGATGGTGGCGAACAGGCGGACGAGGACTCCTGACGCCCCGTCGTCCTCCGACCCGCCGGTGGACGAGGCGACCGCCGCGCGCTCCAGGCGACTGCTGACCGCGGCGCGGGCCGTCATCGGTGTGACGCTGCTGGTCCAGCTCGCCTTCCTGATCCAGCGGAGCTGGGCCCAGTACGACGCCGGGGCCGTCTCCATGGACTTCGCGATCTTCCACCAGGCGTGGCAGCAGATCGGCTCGGGGAACCTCAACCCGACGAGCACGATCATCGACCTCCCGTACTGGAGGAGCCACTTCGAGGTCATCATGTGGCCGCTCGCGCTCCTGCACCCGATCTTCCCGTCGGGCATGACGCTGCTCGTCGTCCAGGACCTGGCCATCGTCGGCGCCGAGGCGATCGCCGTCCTGTGGGTCCTCGAGGTCGTCCAGCGCGGCCGGACCCTGCGGCCGTGGCACCTCGTCCCCGTGGCGACCGTGCTCGTCCTGCTCGTCACCAACGAGCGCATCGGCGTGGTCGCCAAGAGCGACTTCCACTTCCAGGCCCTGGCCACGATGTTCCTCCTCGGTGGCGCCCGGGCGCTGTGGCGGGGACAGACCCGTCGGGCCTGGCCCTGGCTCGTCGCCGCGCTGCTCACCGGGGACGTCGCGGGCACGTACGTCGCCGGCCTGGGGCTGTCGGCGCTCGTGGCCCGCCGGGACACCCGGTGGGCCGGCGCGGCCCTCATCGCCACGGGCGCCGCCTGGGTGCTGCTCATCGGCGCCCTGGGTGCCAACCACGGATCCGCGATCGGGGGCTACCAGCACCTCGTGGACGAGCCGCTCCCCGCGTCGGGCGGCGCGTTGCTCGTGGTCGTGACCGCCCTCGTCCTGCACCCCAGCCGACCGCTCGAGGTGCTCGGCAGCAGGCTCGGGCTCTTCGGGGCGGAGTTCGCGGCAACGGGTTTCGTGGGGATGTTCCACCCCTGGACCTTCGGCGTGACCGCCGTCGTTGTGGTGAGCGGCGGACTGCAGGAGAGCCTGGGCTTCTTCGTCCCGTTCCAGAACTTCCCCGCCATCGTCTTCGTGACCGTCGGAACGGCGATGACCATGGACTGGTGCTTCCGGTCCAGCCGGGACGGAGCCTGGGGGCCGGTGTTCGCACGCGCGACCGTGGCCGTCGGCCTCGCCGCCGCCGCGGCCGTCGTGGTGCTGGTGGGTAGGGCTCCGGAGGGATCTCCGCACCCGGAACCGCCGTCGGCTGCCGCGGCGCTCGACGCGGTGGACGAGCGGCTCCGCCCTGACGACCAGGTGATCGCCAGCTTCGGGCTCGTCGGCAGGTACGCCGGTCGCGAGCACGTGCGCCGGCTTCTTGCACCCGCCCGGCTACCGGTCGAGGCGGACCGGGTGGTCTTCGTCTTCTCGCCCACGGTCGGCAACATGCCGACACCGGAGGTCCAGGAGGCGGCCGCGGCCCGGATCCTGGAGCTGGGGGCGGAGCAGATCGTCGACACGCCGGACGTCCAGGCCTTCGTCTGGTCCCCGCCGGAGGGGGTCACCACGATCGGCCTGCCCACCGAGCTGCTCGCCGGCCCCTAGTGCTGTCGCTCGCCGGCCGGGTGGGTCGTGCCGACCCACAGCCTCCCGACGAGTGAGGTGCCGCCGGCCGTGGCCGCCGGCTCCCAGCGGGTCGCCCATCCCTCGGCGTGCAGCTGCACGATCGCCGCGCCCAGCAGTGCGCCGAGGTTGACCGCCGTCGTGGTGGTGACCGCGTCGGTCAGGTGCACGTCGACGACGCCGTCGCCCTCGCCGCCGTAGCGCAGCACCACGGGGAACTCGGGCAGCGAGGCGCTGGCGGTGCGGAAGGCGGCCGCCACCGCGTCCAGCTCGCCGGCCCGGGGCACGAGCTCGGCGGCGGGGGAGCGGGAGCCGACCACGTCCCGTGAGCCGTAGGGGAAGAGGTCGTCGCCGGGCAGCCGCACCAGCGGGCGGGTGCCCTCGTCGAGGTCGGGCCGGTCGACCGGGAGGCCGCGGACCACCGCGACCGGCACGCCGTCGAGCTTGCCCTTGACCAGGTCGGCGGCCGAGGCCAGCTCGTCGACGACGGCGATCCGGGTGGTCTCCAGCCGGTTGCCGTGGGCGTCGACGGCGCCCCGGTGGTCCACCAGCGCGGTGATCCCGGCGGAACCGACGGCGACGTCGGTCAGCCCCTCGCGCCAGGTGCGGCCGAAGGTGTCGCTCACCACCACGGCGACGTCGACGCCGAGCAGCTCCGCGAGCCGTGCCCGCAGCGCGCGGGCCGAGGCGTCGGAGTCCTCGGGGAGCAGCACGAGCGAGCCCTGGTCGACGTTGGAGGCGTCGATGCCCGCGGCAGCCACCACCCAGCCGTGCGGGGTCTGCACGATCTTGAGCGGTCCGCGGCGGGCGACGACCCGCACCGTCTGCCCGTCGATGGCGGCCTGCCGGGCCGCCTCCCGGTCGGCGCCCGGCGGCACGCGCACCAGCGAGCCCTCGACCTTGGACACCACCTTCGAGGTGACGACGACGACGTCGCCGTCGGCCAGCCACGGGGCGCGCTCGGCGATGGCGGCCGCGAGGTCGTCGCCCGGGGCGAACTCCGGCAGCCCCGCGACGGGGAGGACGGAGACGCCGGCGGGCGGCCTAGACACCCGCGGCGTCCAGGGCGGCGCGGGCCAGCGCCGCCGTCGTCTCCGCGTCGGACATGAGCAGCGGCACCTGCCGGACGTCCACGCCGGCGACGTCGGCCGGGTCCTCGGGTGCCACGAGCCACGCGTCCAGCAGGCCGCCGTCGGACCGGGCGCCGTAGTGGCGGCCGACGCCCTCGGCGCTCACCTCGATGCCGAGGACCGGCAGGCAGCGGTCGGCCATGCCGCGCACGACCGCGCCGCCGACGATCGGCGAGACGCCGGCGATGCGCGCCGGGGTGGCGAGCAGCGCGTCGCGCAAGCCCGGGACGCCGAGGATCGTGCCGATGGAGACCACCGGGTTCGACGGCGCGAGGAGCACCGCGTCGGCCGTGGCGAAGGCCTCGACGACGCCGGGGGCGGGGCGGGCGGAGTCCACGCCGACCTGCACGAACGCCGAGGCGTCCAGGGCGGCCCGGTGCCGCACCCACCACTCCTGGAAGTGGATGGCGCGCGGGCGGCCGGTCTCCGGGTCGTCGACGACGACGTGGGTCTCGACCCGCTGGTCGCTCATCGGCAGCACGGTGACGCCGGGCTGCCAGCGGTCGGCGAGGGCCGCGGTCACCGCCGAGAGGGGGTAACCGGCGTCGAGCATCCGGGTGCGGACGAGGTGGGTGGCCAGGTCGCGGTCGCCGAGGCCGAACCAGTCGGGGTCCGCGCCGTAGGCGGCGAGCTCCTCCTTGACCGTCCAGCTCTCGCCCGCCCGGCCCCAGCCGCGCTCCTCGTCGATGCCCCCGCCGAGGGTGTAGACGACGGTGTCGAGGTCCGGGCAGATGCGCAGCCCGTGCATCGTGACGTCGTCGCCGGTGTTGACCACCACGGTGATCTCCGCCCCGGGTTCAGCGGCCCGCACCCCCCTCAGGAATCGAGCCCCTCCGGTCCCACCAGCCAGCACCACGATCTGCACGAAACACATCGTGCCCGATAGGCAGTTGTGCACTGTTCCACGGGCGTGTCGAGGTAGCAGACGAGATGTGACGAACGGGGTGTGACCCCTGGGGCTGCTGTGGCGTGTCGCTTACACCGAGCAAAGTTGACGGGGGGGCAACGACACGCGTGTAATTCCGACGATGTCATCGAGTGCTGAGCGGATCGGGAGCCTCCCGGAAGCCGCGCACCGGGACGAGAGCGAGAGGGGACGCATCGTCATGGCCGAGGTGTCGTGGTTGAGCGATTACGTCAACGGGAGCGACCGGGCGACCGACCGATTCGGGTCGGGCGCCGGGCAGAGCCTCGGTGCGCCCGCCGGCTCGGGGATCTCCGGACTGCTGGGCATCGGCCTGGAGGCCGAGGGCCAGTCCTGGCAGGAGCGCGCCCTGTGCGCCGAGACCGACCCGGAGGCGTTCTTCCCCGAGAAGGGCGGCTCCACCCGCGAGGCGAAGAAGATCTGCACCGGGTGCGAGGTCAAGGCCGAGTGCCTCGAGTACGCGCTGTCCAACGACGAGCGCTTCGGCATCTGGGGCGGGCTCTCCGAGCGCGAGCGCCGTCGCCTGCGCCGCCGCGCCGTCTAGTCCTGAACTCCGGCCCCGTGACGGGGTCGCACCACAGCCGCCGACGACCCCCGTCGGCGGCTGTGGTGCTATTCGGGGCATGCACACCCGGGTCGCCGTCGGCCGGGACCGGGTGGTCCGCGAGGTCCGCGCCGCCACTCCGCTGGCCCGCCGGCTGAAGGCCCCGATCACCGCCCGCGCGCCCTGGCTGACCGCCGTCCTCGACGTGCAGGCCGCCCGGCGCCGGACCGGTCGTCCGGTGGCCGTCGTCGTCGGGACCGCCGGGCAGTCACCGTCGGCCGTCGCCTTCCTGCAGCTGCGCCGCCGCGGCCTCGCGACGGCGGTGACGCTGCTCGGCGACGGCGTCCCGGCGCCTCCCGGTGGACCCATCGCCCGGCTCCTGGCCGTCGACGACGACGCCGCGGCCGCCCTGGCCGAGGGCGTCCTCGAGCTGCTGGGCGGCCTGCGCGGCCCGTGGTCGCTGCACCTGGCGGGCCTGCCGCTCGGTGATCCGACCGCCCGCCGGCTGGCCGCACGCTTCCCGATGGCCCGGATGGCGACCGAGCGGACCACCGCGCTGGTCGACGGCCTCGACGACGGGGGCCCGGTCGCCCGCAGCAGCGATCCCCGGGACCTCGAGCGGGTGCTGCCGGACCTGCTGGGGCAGGTGCCCGACGCCGGCGCCCGCGCCTTCCTGCGCGCCGCTGCCCGGCTGCACGCCGCGGCCGGCCGGCTGGAGATCGCAATCCCTTTCGACCGGCCCGGCGCCCTGCTGACGCTGCTCGACGGCCCCGACCGCCGGCCGTGGTGGGCGACGCCGGGCCTGGCGGGGATGCGGTCCGAGCG
>JBEPZM010000141.1:0-8713 GCA_041640835.1 Blastococcus sp. | reverse complement strand
GACTCGCTGCGGTACTGGGTGACCGAGATGCACGTCGACGGCTTCCGCTTCGACCTCGCGTCCACGCTGGCCCGCCAGTTCCACGAGGTCGACCGGCTCTCGGCCTTCTTCGACCTCGTCCACCAGGACCCGGTGGTCAGCCAGGTGAAGCTGATCGCCGAGCCGTGGGACATCGGCGAGGGCGGCTACCAGGTCGGCAACTTCCCGGCGCTGTGGACCGAGTGGAACGGCAAGTACCGCGACACCGTCCGCGACTTCTGGCGCGGCGAGGGCGGGACGATCGGCGACTTCGCCGACCGCATCTCCGGCTCCTCCGACCTCTACCAGCACTCCGGCCGGCGTCCGGTGGCCAGCATCAACTTCGTCACCGCGCACGACGGGTTCACCCTCAACGACCTGGTCTCGTACAACGAGAAGCACAACGAGGCCAACGGCGAGGGCAACAACGACGGCGAGAGCCACAACCGCAGCTGGAACCACGGCGTCGAGGGCCCGACCGACGACCCCGAGATCCTGCAGCTGCGCGCCCAGCAGCGCCGCAACTTCATCGCCACGATGATGCTGAGCCAGGGCGTCCCGATGCTCCTGCACGGCGACGAGCTCGGCCGCTCGCAGGGCGGCAACAACAACGGCTACTGCCAGGACTCCGAACTGACCTGGATCGACTGGGAGGACGTGGACGAGGGCCTGCTCGCCTTCACCAAGAAGGTCACCCAGCTCCGCTGCGACCACCCGACGTTCCGCCGTCGGCGGTTCTTCAACGGCCGCCCGGTCCGCCGGGGCCTCGGCGACCCGGTGCCCGACATCGCGTGGCTCACCCCGGCCGGCGAGGACATGGCCGACGAGGACTGGGACGCCGCCTACGCCAAGTCGATCGCCGTCTACCTGAACGGCGTCGGCATCCGCGAGATGGACGAACGCGGCGAGTACGTCAAGGACGACCACTTCTACCTGGCCTACAACGCCTCTCCCGACCCCATCGAGTTCACGCTGCCCAGCGACGACTACTCCCGGAGCTGGACGACGGTGCTCGACACCGCGGAGATGCACGAGGTCGAGCCGGTGGAGGTCAAGCCGGGTGACACCGTGACCGTGCAGGGCCGGTCGATCATCGTGCTCACCGGGCCCGCGGAGTGACAGCGGCGCAGGGCCCCGGCGGCGACCGCCGCCGGGGCGTGCCCGCCGCGACCTACCGGCTGCAGGTCCACGCCGGGTTCGGTCTGGACGACGCCGCAGGGGTGGCCGGCTACCTGGCCGACCTGGGCGTCACCCACGCGTACTCCTCTCCCCTGCTGCGCTCGGCCGAGGGCAGCACCCATGGGTACGACACGGTCGACCACGCGCACATCGACGAGGCCCGCGGCGGGCGCGAGGGCTTCGACCGGTTCGTGGCGGCGCTGCACGAGCACGGGCTGGGCCTGGTGCTGGACCTCGTGCCCAACCACATGGGCGTCGACGACCCGTCGGCCGCGCCGTGGTGGTGGGACGTCCTCCAGCACGGGCAGCAGAGCGCGCACGCGGGCGCGTTCGACATCGACTGGGACCACGGCGGCGGCAAGGTCCGCATCCCGGTCCTCGGCTCGGCGGACGACGTCGAGAAGCTCGAGGTGGTGGACGGGGAGCTGCGCTACTACGACAACCGCTTCCCGATCGCGCCCGGGACGGGCGAGGGCACCCCGCAGGAGGTGCACGACCGCCAGCACTACGAGCTGGTCGACTGGCGGCGCGCGGACTCCGACCTCAACTACCGCCGGTTCTTCGCGATCAACACCCTCGCCGGGCTGCGCGTGGAGGATCCCGCGGTCTTCGACGCGACCCACGAGCTGGTGCTGCAGCTGGTCCGCGACGGCGCCGTCGACGGGCTGCGCATCGACCACCCGGACGGCCTGGCCGACCCGCGCGGCTACCTGGACCGGCTGGCCGCGGCGTCGGGCAACCGCTGGACGGTCGTCGAGAAGATCCTCGAGCCCGGCGAGGAGCTGCCCGAGGGCTGGGCGACGGCGGGGACGACCGGCTACGACGCGCTGACCGAGGTCGACCGGGTGCTGATCGACCCGGCCGGCGAGCCCGCGCTGACCGCGCTGGACACGGAGCTGGCCGGCCACGCGGTCGACTACGCCGAGCTCGTGCGGTCGTGCAAGCGCGAGGTCACCGACGGGATGCTCGGCTCCGAGGTCGCCCGGCTGGTGCGGGTCATCGGCGAGCTACCGGGCGTGGACAGGGCGCAGCAGACCGAGGCGCTGGCCGAGCTGCTCGCCACGTTCGGCGTCTACCGCAGCTACCTGCCCGACGGCCGGGAGCACCTGGACCAGGCGGTCGCCGCCGTCCGGGCACGGCGGCCGGACCTGGTGCCGGCGGTCGACGCGCTCTACGGCGTCCTCTCGCAGGCGGGCACCGAGGCGGCCACCCGCTTCGAGCAGACCAGTGGCCCGGTCATGGCCAAGGGCGTCGAGGACAGCGCCTACTACCGGTGGGCCCGGTTCGTCGCGCTCAACGAGGTGGGCGGCGACCCGGCGCACCTCGGCGGCACGGTCGCCGACTTCCACGCGGCGCAGGAGCACCGGCTCGCGGTCAAGCCGCAGGCGATGACCACGCTGTCCACGCACGACACCAAGCGCAGCGAGGACGTCCGCGCCCGCCTGGCGGTGCTCGCCGAGCTGCCGTCGGAGTGGGCGGCGCTGGTGCGCGGCTGGCTGGCCCGTCACCCGCTGGCCGACCGCCCGATGGCGCACCTGGTCTGGCAGAACCTGATCGGCGCCTGGCCGCTCTCCCGGGAGCGGGCGCACGCCTACGTCGAGAAGGCCGCCCGCGAGGCAGGCACGTCGACCACGTGGACCGACCCGGACGAGGCGTTCGAGGCGCAGCTGCACGCGCTGGTGGACGCCGCGTTCGACGACCCCACGACGACGGCGGAGATCGAGGCGTTCGTCGCCCGCATCGCGCCTCTGGGCTGGTCGAACTCGCTGGCGCAGAAGCTGCTGCAGCTGACGATGCCCGGCGTCCCCGACGTCTACCAGGGCACCGAGCTGTACGACTTCTCCCTGGTCGACCCGGACAACCGGCGCCCGGTCGACTACGAGCTGCGGCGCCGCCTGCTGGCCGACCTCGACGCCGGCGCGGTGCCGGCCGTGGACGACAGCGGCGCGGCCAAGCTGCTGGTCACCTCGCGTGCGCTGCGGGCGCGCCGGGACCGCCCGGAGCTGTTCGGCGGCTACGCGCCGCTGACGGTGACGGGGTCCGCGGCGGAGCACCTGGTCGCCCACGACCGCGGCGCCCCGGAGCAGGACGGCGTCGTCGTCGTCGCGACCCGGCTGCCGGCCCGGCTGGCCCTGACCGGCTGGGGCGACACCGCCCTGCAGCTGCCGACCGGCGCCTGGCGCGACCTGCTCACCGGTGAGCGGTTCGTCTCCGACGTCGCCGGCATCGCCGCCGACGTGCTGCTCGCCCGGCTGCCGGTCGCCCTGCTCGTCCGCGAGTAGCGACGACGTCGGCGATCTCGCACGCTCCCGGGCCGGAAAGCGTGCGAGATCGCCGAAGTCGTCCTCGGCCGGGCCCGCCCGTGGTGAGATGCGCGCGTGCACATCGACGCGCTGTACCGCTTCCCGGTGAAGTCCCTGCTCGGCGAGCAGGTCGAGCAGGCCCGGCTGACCGGCCGGGGGCTGCTGGGCGACCGGGCCTACGCCCTGGTCGACCCCGCCGACGGCACCGTCGCGAGCGCCAAGCACCCCCGCAAGTGGGGCGCGCTGCTGGGGCTCTCCGCCCGGTTCGTCACCGAGCCGGTGCCCGGAGGTGCGGTGCCCCCGGTGGTCGTGACCCTGCCCGACGGCACGGAACTGCTCAGCGACGCCGCCGGCACCGACGCGGCACTGTCCGACCTGGTCGGCCGGCCCGTGCGGCTGACCAGCGAGGTGCCGGCCGGCAGCCGGTTCGAGGAGCAGTGGCCCGACATCGAGGGGCTGGCGCCGGCGGAGTTCATCGAGGGGACGACGCACGCGTTCGAGGGCACGGAGCCGGTCAGCGCGATCGACCTCGGGCAGATGGCCCCGCCCGGCACCTTCTTCGACCTGGCCGCGCTGCACCTGCTCACCCGCGCGACGCTCGACCGGCTGACCGAGCTGGGCGACGGCGGCGACTTCGACGTGCTCCGCTACCGCCCCAACGTCCTGGTCGGTGGCACCGAGCCCGGCTTCGCCGAGGACGAGTGGGTCGGCCGCAGCGTCTGCCTCGGTGACACCGCCCGCGCCGGCGTCGCCATGCTGACGATGCGCTGCGTCATGACCACCCTCTCCCAGGGAGACCTGCCCGAGGACCGGGGCACCCTGCGCACCGTCGCGCGCCACCACCGCCGCGAGATCCCGGGCCTGGGCACCTGGGCCTGCGCCGGCGTCTACGCAGACGTCGCCGCCGAGGGCGTCGTCCGCACCGGGGATCCCGTCACGCTCGACTGAGTGGGACCAGGAGGGCGTCGGTCGATGAGCCGAGGCGAGTCAACGGGACCAGCAGTGGAGTTCCGAGGGTTGGACCGCAGCGAGCTGCCTCGCGTCGCCGAGATCGATCGGGCGGAACGCATCGACCTGCTCTACGAGCAGCACGGCACGGAACTCGTCGCGCGGCACGGCAACTGGAGCGCATCGGCCTGGGATCCGGGCGGTTCCGGCGAGCACTCCGTCCAGGCCAAGGTGCAGGAACTCCAGCGCTACGTCGACCGCGGCGGGATCGCTCTCGGTGCGATCGCCGGCGGACGGCTGGTCGCCATCGGGGTCGTCATGCTCCACCTCCGACCGGGCATCGCGCAGCTGGCCTTCCTGCACGTCAGCGCATCGTGGCGGGGCTCGGGCATCGGCAGCCGTCTGACCGCGCAGCTCGAACAGGTCGCCAGGAGCGCCGGGGACTCCGACCTGGTCGTCTCGGCGACGCCGTCGGAGAACACCGTGCGGTTCTACCTGCGTCGCGGCTTCCAGCCGACGGCGGAGCCGCCCGCCGAGCTCCTGGAGCTCGAACCCGAAGACGTGCACATGCGCAAGCCGCTCTGAGTCCTCTCGCTGTCCGTGCTTTCGGGCGGCGCGTCCCCCGGGTGCCAGTCGTCCCACGCAGCCCACCATCGATCGCCCGCGTCCAACCGCTCCGCGACGGCAGCTGCCTCCGCACGGATTCGGTCGCGTTCGGCCGGGGTGATGCGGCCGGACACGACCATGCGGTCCGGGTCGTCGGCGTCCTTCCACTCCCAGGCATCTCCGTCGCGCCCGCAGACGATGTCGACACCGAGATCCGCCGTCTCGAAGGCGCCGCCTCCGTCAGGACCGACGTGCCGGACCACCGGCTCCTGGAAGTTGACGTACCAGTGCGTGAAGGCGCCGGTGCCGTCGAAGAACTTCCACGCCGCGTGCGCCTCACCGTCGCGCTGGAGCTGCAGGACCGTGCTGCCGCTCCAGCTCTCGAGGTGGCTCCACGGGTGCGGCCCGAACGGATGGTCATGGAAGCGGAAGGACGATCCCGGCGTCAGCAGGACCGCCAGGCAGTCGCCGCTGTCGTGCACCACGGCGACAGGGTGTTCCAGCCACGGGCGACCGTGCAGCACCTCCCGACGCAGCACGGTGCCCGCGACCGTGAACCGTTCCGGCACGGAGGTCGCGGGCGCCAGCATGCGGCGAGGCTAGAGCGCCGGGCCCTCCCGCCGAGGTCTGACCGCCCGACATACTGCGCGACATGGCGCTCTACGACGGGATCGGGTGCTCCTACCGGCGCACCCGCCAGGCGGATCCGCGCATCGCGGTGGCCATCGGTGCGGCCCTCGGCGACGCGGGCACCGTCGTCAACGTCGGCGCCGGCGCCGGCGCGTACGAGCCGCCCGGCACCGTGCTCGCCGTCGAGCCGAGCCGGGTGATGCTCGCTCAGCGCCCGCCCGGGGCCGCGCCGGCGGTCGAGGCGGTCGCCGAGGCGCTCCCGCTGGCGGACGACGCCGTCGACGCGGCGCTGGCCGTGCTCACCGTCCACCACTGGACCGACGTCGCCGCCGGGGTGGCGGAGATGCGCCGCGTCGCCCGGCGGCGGGTGGTCTTCTTCACCTGGTGGCCGGAACGGGTCGCCGACTTCTGGCTGCTGCGTGACTACCTGCCCGCCGCCGCGGTGACCGACGCCCGCCTGGCCGTGCAGATCCGCGACCTCACCCGCCTGCTCGGGAACGACGCGGTGATCCGGCCGGTGCCCGTGCCGCACGACTGCGTCGACGGCTTCGCCGCCGCCTTCTGGCGCCGCCCCGCGGCCTACCTCGACCCCGACGTCCGGGCGGGCATGTCGGTCTTCGCGACGACCGAGCCGGCCGCGATCAGCGAGGGGCTGGCCCGGCTCGAGGCGGACGTCGGCTCCGGCGCCTGGCACCGCACCCACGCCGACCTGCTGCAGCTCGACGCACTGGACGTGGGCTACTGCACCGTCAGCGTCGACCTCTGACGACGGGGGCGGGATTGACCCGCTGCCCGGCGGGCATGATCCGGGCTGGCCGCACCGGCCGCCCCACCCCAGCGCACCGCCCCGGAGGCCCCCGCATGTCCGCACCCGTCGAGTTCGCCGTCTGGGCACCACTGCCGGAGCGGGTGCGCGTCCAGGTCGACGGCGCCGTGCACGACATGACCCGCGACGACGACGGCTGGTGGCGCGCGGAGATCGAGGCGAGCCCGGAATCGGACTACGGCTACCTGCTGGACGGCAACGAGACGCCCCGCCCGGACCCGCGCTCGCGGCGGCAGCCCGACGGCGTGCACGGCCTCTCCCGCCGGTACGAGCCGGAGTCCTACGAGTGGAACGACGGCGCCTGGACCGGACGCCCGCTGGCCGGCGGCGTCGTCTACGAGCTGCACGTCGGCACCTTCACACCCGAGGGCACGCTCGACGCCGCGATCGGCCGGCTCGGCCACCTGGTCCGCCTCGGCGTCGACTTCGTCGAGCTCCTGCCGGTCAACGGCTTCAACGGGACGCACAACTGGGGCTACGACGGCGTCCTCTGGTACGCGGTGCAGGAGGAGTACGGCGGCCCGGCGGCCTACCAGCGGTTCGTCGACGCCTGCCACCAGCAGGGCCTCGGCGTGATCCAGGACGTCGTCTACAACCACCTGGGCCCGTCCGGGAACTACCTGCCCGAGTTCTTCCCCATCTTCGCCGAGGGCGGCGCCAACACCTGGGGCAACTCGATCAACCTGTCGGGCCCCGACTCCGACGAGGTGCGCCGCTACGTCATCGACAACGCGCTCATGTGGCTGCGCGACATGCACGTCGACGGGCTGCGGCTGGACGCCGTGCACGCGCTGGTCGACGAGCGCGCCACCCACGTGCTCGAGGAGATGGCGCAGGAGGTCGACAAGCTGTCGGTCGCCGTCGGCCGGCCGCTCACCCTCATCGCGGAGAGCGACCTCAACGACCCGCGCATGGTCACCCCGCGGGTCGCCGGAGGCCTCGGCCTGACCGCGCAGTGGAGCGACGACTTCCACCACTCGCTGCACTCGGTCCTGACCGGCGAGGGCCAGGGCTACTACTCCGACTTCGCCGACGCCGGGCTGGCCGGCCTGGCCAAGGTGCTCACCGGGGCCTTCTTCCACGACGGCGCGTGGTCGAGCTTCCGGCGCCGCCACCACGGCCGCCCGGTCGACACCGCGACGCTGCCGGGCTGGAAGTTCCTCGGCTACCTGCAGGACCACGACCAGATCGGCAACCGCGCCGTCGGCGACCGGATCTCGGCCACCCTCTCCCCCGCGCAGCTCGCCGTGGGCGCCACCATCGTGCTGACCAGCCCGTTCACCCCGATGCTGTTCATGGGCGAGGAGTGGGGCGCCGGCACCCCGTGGCAGTTCTTCACCAGCCACCCCGAGCCTGAGCTGGGCCGGGCCACCGCCGAGGGCCGGATCGGCGAGTTCGCCGAACACGGCTGGGACGCCGACGTCGTGCCCGACCCGCAGGACCCGGAGACCTTCACCCGCTCCAAGCTGGACTGGTCGGAGCTGTCGCAGGAACCGCACGAGCGACTGCTCGCCGTCCACCGGTCGCTGCTCGCGCTGCGCCGTGCGCACCCGGACCTGGTCGACTCCGACCTGACCGGCGTCGAGGTCGACTGGGACGACGCCGATCGCTGGATGGTGGTGCACCGCGGCTCGCTGCGGGTGGTGGTCAACCTCGCCGAGGAGCCGCGGGAGATCGACCTGGACGTGCCGGCCGGTGAGGTCCTCTTCGCCACCGGTGAGCTGCCGACCGTCGACGGGAGCACGGTGACCCTGCCGCCGGAGTCCGCGGCCGTGCTCAGCACCCGCTGACGTGCGCCGTCTGCTGCCGGAACCCTCGGCCGAGCTGGACGACGCCGCGCTCGTGGAGGCCTACCGGCTCCCGCACGGCCGGTCCCTGCGGATGGACTTCGTCGCCTCGCTCGACGGCGCGGTGAGCGTCGACGGGCGCAGCGCCGGGCTGGGCTCCCCCGGGGACAAGCGGGTGTTCCGGGTGCTGCGCGCGCTGGCCGACGTCGTCCTGGTCGGGGCCGGCACCGCGACCACCGAGGGCTACCGCCCCGTCTCCCCCGACTCCGCCGTCGGCCGGCTGCGGGCGTCGATCGGCGGGCCGGCGACCCTGCCCATCGCCGTCGTCAGCCGGCGGGCGTCGCTCGACCCGGCGTCCGCGCTGGCCGCGGACCCGGCCACGCTCGTGGTCACCTGCGCGGCGGCGGACGCCGGCC
>JBEPZM010000140.1:0-8726 GCA_041640835.1 Blastococcus sp. | reverse complement strand
GACCCAGCTCGGCCCGGATCAGCATGGCCATCAGGCCACCCAGGATGAAGAAGACGAACGACGTCGTCAGGTACATCAAACCGATGGTCTTGTGGTCGGTGGTCCGCAGCAGGTTCGACAGCCGCGACCCCTTCGACGGGACGACCGCGGCATCGGGCCGGCTGATGATCGGCCGCGGCGCGATGGCGGTCACGCCGGCACTCCCGCGCTCAGGCGGGTGCACACCCGTCGGATCTCGGTGAAGAACCCGGACATGGTCGTCCCCCGGAGGTCGGTGACATGGTGCGGACGCCGCTGCGAACGGCTTCCGTCATGGTCGCCCATCGGAACGAGTTCGGAAACCCGGGCCGGGCCCTCCCGTCCGGTGCGGTCAGCCCACCGAGCGCCAGGCGCTGAGGTCGACGGCCACGCCGTCGGGTGCGTCGCTGTCGGGCACCAGCCAGGCCTCGTGCCGGACCTGCCCGGTGGCGAGCCAGCGGGTGATGTCGAGGTCGAACTCCGGCTGTCCGCCGTCCGAGGGCCTGCCGACGGGGCCGAGGAACGTCACGTCGGTCTCCTGCCCGTCGGCGGAGCGCAGCACCACGCGGCAGCGCGACCGGCGGTGCCGGGCCGGGGGGACCGCCTCGCGCACGACGGCTGACTCGGCCCCCGCGGCGGCGGCGAACGCCGTCGCCGCTCCGCGGAGCCGCGCCACGAACCGCTGGGCGTCGTCGATGTGCTCGTGGGGATCGACCAGCGCGAAGGCGAGAGCGCTCGCGCTGGCGACCGTCTCGAGGGGCATGGCGCCGTCGATGGCGGTGCGCGGAACGGGGGGCAGGCTACGGCGCCGACCGGCGTGGATGGTCTCCATGGTGACGGACAGTCTCGCCACGCCGACGAGGCGGCACCGGGAGGGCGCGCCGACCGCGGGACGCGTGGGGCGAACGGGTCGGAGTGCGGGCGCGTGCGCCCGCCGGGTACCGCTCCGGTCAGGCAGCGAGGGGGAGCGCCGGGTCGGCGGCCGGCGCGACGACGGCCTTCTGCGCTCGTCCCCGGGCCGCCGAGGCCGCCGCGAGCACCACGCCGGCGCTCACGCAGAGGACCAGCACCCCGGCGACGACGTCGAGCAGGTAGTGGTTGCCCGACCCGAGGACGACGAAGAAGGTGCTGAACGGGTAGACCGCGCCGGCGAGCCGGATCCACGTGCGGCGGGCGAGGAGCACCAGCACCAGCCCGCACCAGGCGGCCCAGGCGCAGTGCAACGACGGCATGGCCGCGAACTGGTTGGAGATCGCGTCGGAGCCCGGCGTCCCGGACGCCGGCCACCAGCCCCACGTCGCGGTCTGGCTCATCACGTCGACGAAGCCCTCGTCGGACAGCAGCCGCGGCGGCGCCGTCGGCAGCCAGTAGAAGCCGATGAGCGCCAGCGCGGTGGTGATCATGAGGACGGCGCTGACCATGCGGTACCGGGTGGGGCGCCGGAAGAACAGCCAGATCAGCACCATCGGGGTCACCAGGAAGTGCAGCGTCGCGTAGTGCAGGGCCACGGCGGCGGAGGCGACCTCGGTGCGGTGCACCCAGTCGTTCAGGCCCCGCTCGAGGGCCAGCCCCCAGCCGTCCTCCAGCGCGAGGATGTCCCGGCCGTTGGCGTACGCGCGGACGGCGACGTCCCCGACGCTGTTCCGGACGAGCGAGTAGACCGCGTACAGGACGCCGATGACCGCGAACTCCGCCCACCAGCGGGGGCGCGCGAAGGCGCGCAGCAGACCGCGGCCGGCCGGCTCGTCGTCGACGGCAGTGTGCAGCGCCGGCGTCGTCCCGGTGCGCACACCGCCGGGCGCCAGGGTTGCGGTCACGTCCCACTCATCTCGTCGGCGGAGCTTCGCTCTCTCCTCCATCGGAGGCTCGCCCGCAGACCTTGACCCGACAGCGGCCATCGATCCAGGGGGTCAGGCGCCTCCGCCGACGGTTCCGGTGGTGGCGGGGGTCAGCCCGACGGTCTCCGTCGGCTGCCCCTGAGCCCGGCCGGCCTGGGCCTGCCGGCGCTGGATGTACTGGGCGAGCCGGCCCAGGGCGTAGTTCATGGCGATGTAGATCAGCCCGATGATGAAGAACGTCTGGATCGGGTTGTCGAGGTTGCGCTGGATGCTCTCGCCCTGGCTGAGCAGCTCGTCGTAGTTCGCGATGAAGGTGATCAGCGAGGTGTCCTTGAGGACGACGACGAGCTGGCTGATGATCGCCGGCAGCATGGTCCGGAACGCCTGCGGGAGCAGCACGATGCGCATCGTCTGGCCCTGCGTCAGGCCGGTGGCCAGCGCGGCCTCCCGCTGGCCCTTCGGCAGTGAGGCGACACCGGCGCGGACGATCTCGGCGAAGATCACCATGTTGTAGGCGGTGAGCCCGATGATCAGGCCCCAGAACACCTGGCCGCCGGGGAGACCGCCGAGGTCCACGCCGACGTCGTCGAGCACGCGCACGCCGATGTAGATGAGGACGACGACGGGCAGCCCGCGCAGGATCTCCGTGACGACGATGAGGGGTAGCCGGCCGCCGCGGCCGAGCGAGAGTCGGGCGACGGCGATGATCGTGCCCAGCACGACCGAGAGCACCATCGCGACGGCGGCGGCCTTCAGGGTGTTGACGATGCCCTCGCCGACGAGCCGCCAGACGGAGTCGAAGGCCTCGTTGGACGGATCGATCCACGGGCCCCACAGCTCCATGGAGAACTGGCCGCGGTCGGCGAGCCGGCGCACCACCACGAAGGCCAGGCCCAGGAGGGCCAGCACCGCGATGACGGTGCCGATGAGGGTCCGCCGGCGCGCCCGGGGTCCCTGGGCGTCGTAGAGGACGCTCTGCTCCTGGCTCATCGGGCGATCGCCACCCTTCGTTCGAGGAGCTGCAACAACGCGCCCGCCGAGAGCGTGATGATCAGGTAGCCGACGGCGACACCGCCGACGTAGACCGGCAGGGTCTCCAGACCGCGGGCGCTGGTGAGCGTCGCCCCGGTGCTCCACAGGTCGCCGCCCACCCCGAAGGCGCCGACCACGGCCGAGTTCTTCATCATCGCGATGATCACGCTGCCCAGGGGTGGGACCACGGTGCGCAGCGCCTGGGGCAGCACGACGAAGCGCAGGCCCTGGGAGAAGTTCAGCCCGATGGAGCGCGCTGCCTCGGCCTGGCCGGCGGACACGGAGTTGATCCCCGAGCGCACGGCCTCGCAGACAAAGGCGGAGGTGTAGAGCACGAGCCCGAGGACGCCGAAGAAGAAGAACGACCGGTTGATGCCGATCTCCGGCAGCCCGAACGCGCAGGCGAACAGCACCACCGACAGTGGGGTGTTGCGGAAGGTCGTCACCCAGAAGGTGCCGAAGGCACGCAACGGCGGGACGGGGGACACGCGGCAGGCGGCGATGACGACGCCGAGCAGCAACGAGCCGATCATCGCGATGACGATGATCCGCAGCGACGTCAGGAACCCGTCGACGAACAGGTCGAGATTGTCGAAGACAGCGTCCACGTGCGGTCCCTCCTCCCGGGTGGTCTCGTGCGCAGGTCCGCGGCCGCCCGGCGGGAACCGGGCGGCCGCGGACCGTGGATCAGTCGGTCAGACGCACTCGTCGGGCTCGGGCAGCTCGGGGGTCTGGGTGCCCTCGATCTGGCCCGCGGTGGACTCCCACGCCTCGATGTAGGCGTCCTCGTTCTCCTGCAGCGTCTCGTTGATGAACTCGCAGAAGGCGACGTCGCCCTTGGCGATGCCGATGCCGTAGGGCTCCTCGGTGAACTGCTCGCCGACCAGCTTGAAGTTGCCGTCGCTCTCGGAGACGAAGCCGAGCAGGATGACGTTGTCGGTGGTCACGGCGTCGACCTGGCCGTTGCTCAGCGAGTCGGCGCACTGCGAGTACTCGTCGAACAGGACCAGCTGGTCGGGGCTGGCCAGGTACTCCCTGATCTGCTCGGACGGGGTGGAGCCGGTCACGGAGCAGACCTTGGCGTCCGGGTTGTCCTTGAGGGACTCCGGGCCGGTGATGTCGTCGTTGTCCGAGGCGACCATGATCTGCTGGCCGGCGGTGTAGTACGGCCCGGCGAAGGTGATCCGCTCCTTGCGGGCGTCGTTGATCGTGTACGTGGCGACGACCATGTCGACCTCGCCGCCCTCGAGCACCTCCTCGCGCACCGCGGAGGGGGTCTGCTCCCAGGTGATGTCCTCGGGGGCGATGCCCAGCGCGCCGGCGATGATCTTGGCGACCTCGACGTCGAAGCCCTCGACCTCGCCCTCGAGGTTCTCCAGGCCGAAGCCGGGCTGGTCGAACTTCGTGCCGATGGTGATCGAGCCGGCCTCGGCCAGCTCGGCCATCGTCGTGCCGGCCTCGAACTCGGGGGCCTCGGCGACGGTGGGCTCGGCGGCGCTGTCCTCGGCGTCGTCGCCGCAGGCGGCGGCGGTCAGGGCCACGACGGACAGGGCGGCGACCAGGGCGGTGCGGCGGAACTGCATGGGTTCGGTCCTCTCGCTGGGTGGGTCGGAGTCGATCAGTGGGTGAGGATCTTGGAGAGGAAGTCCTTGGCCCGGTCGGAGCGCGGGCTGGTGAAGAACGTCTCGGGCTCGGCGGTCTCGACGATCCGGCCGCCGTCCATGAACACGACTCGGTTGGCCGCCCGCCGGGCGAAGCCCATCTCGTGGGTGACCACGATCATCGTCATGCCGTCCTTGGCGAGCCCGACCATCACGTCGAGGACCTCGTTGATCATCTCCGGGTCGAGGGCCGAGGTGGGCTCGTCGAAGAGCATCACCTTGGGCTCCATGGCCAGGGCGCGGGCGATGGCCACCCGCTGCTGCTGTCCGCCGGACAGCTGCGCCGGGTACTTGTCGGCCTGGCTGGCGACACCCACGCGCTCGAGCAGCTCCCGCGCGCGCCCGTCGGCCTCGGCCTTGGACTTCTTCCGCACCTTGACGGGGCCGAGCGCGACGTTCTCCAGGACCGTCTTGTGCGCGAAGAGGTTGAAGCTCTGGAACACCATGCCGACGTCGGCCCGCAGGCGGGCGAGGTCCTTGCCCTCCTCGGGCAGCAGGGCGCCGTCGATGGCGATCTCGCCCTTGTCGATGGGCTCGAGCCGGTTGATGGCGCGGCAGAGCGTCGACTTGCCCGAGCCCGAGGGGCCGATGACCACGACGACCTCGCCGCGGTCGATGGACAGGTCGATGTCCTGCAGGACGTGCAGTTCGCCGAACCACTTGTCGACGCCGGACAGGCGGACGAGAGGCTCTCCGTTCGGGCGGCTGGTCACCCCGGCGACACTAAAGCCGGATGGTCTCGGATCCCGAACCGTCGGATCACGAAGCGGTAACGAACGCCGTGAATTCCCCCGGCCGGGGCACGGCCGATCGGTGCGGACGGCCCCTGGCGGGCGCGCCGTACCCTCGCTCCTGTCATGGAGAGCGCAGCAGAGAGCCCCGAGCGGACCTACCGGGTGCGCACCTACGGGTGCCAGATGAACGTGCACGACTCCGAGCGGCTGTCCGGGCTGCTGGAGCAGGCCGGCTACCGCGCCGCCGCCGAGGGGGACGACGCCGACGTCGTCGTCCTCAACACGTGCGCCGTGCGGGAGAACGCCGACAACCGGCTCTACGGCAACCTCGGCCACCTGCGCCCGGTGAAGGACGCCCGCCCCGGCATGCAGATCGCCGTCGGCGGCTGCCTGGCGCAGAAGGACCGCGGCGAGATCGTCCGGCGCGCGCCGTGGGTGGACGTCGTCTTCGGCACGCACAACGTGGGCTCGCTGCCCGCGCTGCTGGACCGGGCGCGGCACAACGCCGAGGCACAGGTCGAGATCGTCGAGTCCCTCGAGGTCTTCCCCTCGACCCTGCCGGCGAAGCGGGACTCCGCCTACTCCGGCTGGGTGTCGATCAGCGTGGGCTGCAACAACACCTGCACGTTCTGCATCGTCCCGGCCCTGCGCGGCAAGGAGAAGGACCGCCGCCCCGGCGAGATCCTGGCCGAGATCCAGGCGCTGGTCGACCAGGGCGTGCTCGAGGTGACCCTGCTCGGGCAGAACGTGAACGCCTACGGCGTGGAGTTCCGCGAGCGGGGCGCGTTCGCCGACCTGCTGCGCTCCGCCGGCCGGATCGAGGGCCTGGAGCGGATCCGCTTCACCAGCCCGCACCCCCGTGAGTTCACCGACGACGTCATCGACGCCATGGCCGGGACCCCCGCGGTGTGCCACCAGCTGCACATGCCGCTGCAGAGCGGTTCGGACGACGTCCTGCGCCGGATGCGCCGCGGTTACCGGCAGGAGCGCTACCTCGGGATCATCGACCGCGTGCGGGCCGCGATGCCCGACGCGGCGATCACCACCGACATCATCGTGGGCTTCCCCGGCGAGACCGAGGCCGACTTCGAGCAGACCCTCGAGGTCGTCCGGCAGGCGCGGTTCGCCAGCGCGTTCACCTTCCAGTACTCGAAGCGCCCTGGGACGCCGGCGGCCGAGATGGACGAGCAGCTGCCCAAGGCGGTCGTCCAGGAGCGGTACCTCCGGCTGACCGCGCTGCAGGACGAGATCAGCTGGGCCGAGAACCGGGCCCAGGTGGGCCGGCGGGTCGAGCTGCTCGTCGCCGCGGGGGAGGGCAGCAAGGACGCCGCCACCGGCCGGCTCTCCGGCCGCGCCCGTGACGGCCGCCTGGTGCACTTCACGTCCGCGGCGGGCGTGCGCCCGGGCGACGTCGTCGAGACCGTCGTCACCGACGCCAAGCCGCACTTCCTCGTGGCCGACGGCGCGCTGCTGTCCCACCGTCGCACCCGCGCGGGCGACGCGAGCGAGGCGGGCACCCGCCCGACGACGCCGGGCGTGGTGCTGGGCATGCCGCGGATCGGCGTCCCCGAGCCGCTGCCGGTGCTCGCCAGCGGCTGCTGAGGGTCAGCGCACGGTCTCCGTGCGGCCGCGGGCGACGCTGAAGACGGTGCCGTCCATGCGCAGCCGGGGGTCGGTCTCGTAGCGGTCGCGCAGCTGCGCCGGGTGCTCGTCCGGGTCGACGGTCAGCTGGGCCACCTCGTCGAACAGGGTGAGCAGCTCGCCGGTCGGCTCCTCATCCGGTTTCCAGACCGCGCCCCACACGTCCCACGGCAGCATCTCCACCTTGTTGAGCGCGGCGAGATCGAGCCGGAGGTTGCCGGCGATCCAGTGGGCACCGTGCTCGTGGATCACCGAGAGCCCGCA
Organism: Blastococcus sp.; assembly: GCA_041640835.1. GTDB lineage: Bacteria > Actinomycetota > Actinomycetes > Mycobacteriales > Geodermatophilaceae > Blastococcus. Next base: position 1,538 of record JBEPZM010000140.1, on the reverse strand, counting down.
GCGCCCGGCGTCGAGGTCGCCGCGGCGCCACGCTTGCCAGGCGTGCCCGGCGGTGACGAACTGCGCGGGCGTGATCGCCAGGGGGTCGCCGGCGAAGCCGATGGTGCGCCGCCAGGTGGCATCGAGCTGTGCGTCGACCAGCACCCACCGGCCCTGGTCGTCGTCCCAGTACTCGGCCACCCAGTGGTCCTCGTACCAGCCGGGCCGGAAGTAGGCGCCGAAGCCGCAGCGCGCCCGCGCCGGGACGCCGATCCGGCGCAGGAGCGCGACGGTCAGCAGGCTGAAGGTGTGGCAGCGCCCGCCGATCCGTGCCGCCGGGGGCCGGGGCTCGGTGACGGGCCGCGGATCGACCTCGAGCGCGGTCGCCAGCAGCCGGGCGGAGTTCCGCTCGTGGATCGTCTCGGCCTGGGCCGGCGTCAGCCGGACGCCGTAGAAGGGTTCGGCGACGGTGTCGTAGAGGAGCAGCCCCTGGACCGTGGCGACCACGTCGCCGACGGTGCCCGGGGGATCGCCGAGGTCCACGGACGTGAACCGCCCGGGGGCGGCGTAGTGGTCCAGGGTCGGCGGGCGCACGGATCCGAGGCTGGCACACCCGGACGCCACCGAGCCCCGGGATCGGTGCGATCCCGGGGCTCGGTGGTGCGGTGCTGCAGCCGGCTCAGCGGCGAGCGGACTTCTCGGCCTCGGCCAGCCACTCGCGGCGGGTCGCCAGGTTGGCCTGCGCCTCGTCGATCCGGCGCTGGTCACCGGCCGCCTCGGCCTTGGCCAGCTGCTCCTCGGCCTTGGTGACCGCGGCGCGCATCGAGGTGACCATCGGGTTCTCCGCGGCGACGCGCGGGCGTCCGGCGTCGGCGGCGCCGCGTACCTTCTCCTCCACTGCCTGCATGCGGTCCTCGAGCTGACGCATGGCCCCGCGCGGGACGTGCCCGACGGCGTCGTAGCGCTCCTGGATCTTGCGCAGCGCGTTCTGGGCCCCGCGCAGATCCTTGGACGGGTCGAGCCGCTCGGCCTCGGCCAGCAGCTCCTCCTTGAGCTTCTGGTTGGCCGTCTCCTCGCTCGTGCGCGCCTTGTCCGAGTCGGCGCGAGCGGCGAAGAAGACGTCCTGGGCGGCGCGGAACTGCTTCCACAGGTCGTCGTCGCCGTCCCGGCCGATGCGGGGCACGGCCTTCCAGCGGTCCATGAGCGAGCGCATCGCCGCGCTGGTCGGGCCCCAGTCGGTGGAGGCGGCGAGCCGCTGCGCCTCCTTGATCAGCTCCTGCTTGGCTCCGCGGGCCTCGCCGCGCTGGGTGTCCAGCTGGGCGAAGTGCGTACCCCGGCGGCGGCCGAAGGCGTCCCGGGCGGCGGCGAAGCGGGTCCACAGCGCCTCGTCGGTCTTGCGGTCGATGCCGCGGATCGTCTTCCACTCCTCGACGATCGCCTTCAGCCGGTCACCGGCGGCCTTCCACGACGTGGACTCGGCGGCGATCTGCTCGGCCTCGGCGGCGAGCGCCTCCTTGCGGGCCACCTGGGCGGCGCGCGCGGCGGCCTTCTCGGCGCGG
>JBEPZM010000139.1:0-9055 GCA_041640835.1 Blastococcus sp. | reverse complement strand
TCGACCCGGACCAGCTTCTTCATGAGCCCGTAGAGGCCGAAGCTGGCCGCCAGCCCCAGCGCGATCCACGGCGGGCGGCCGTAGTCGACGGTGAGCACGGCGACCGCGACCGCCGCGATGCCGACGGCCACCCACTGCAGCCGGCGCAGCCGCTCACCGAAGACGACCACCCCGAGCAGCACGCTGACCAGCGGGTTGATGAAGTAGCCGAGCGAGGTCTCGACGACGTGCCCGGAGTTCACGCCGTAGACGAAGATCAGCCAGTTGGTGGCGATGAGCAACGCCGCCCCGCCCAGGACCAGCACCGTGCGCCGGTCGGCGACGGCGGACCGGACCAGCCCCCAGCGGCGGACGGCGGTCAGCAGCAGCGCGATGAACAGCAGCGACCAGACGATCCGGTGGGCGACGATCTCCACCCCGCCGGCCGGCTCCAGGAGCGGGAAGTACAGCGGGAACAGGCCCCACATCGTGTAGGCGGCCAGGCCGGAGAGGACACCCAGCCGACGCTCGTCCACGGGGCGTCACCGTACGCCCGCGGGCGGCCTACCTTCGTAGGCGTGGGGAGCGAACGGCCGAACCCGGCGCAGTGGCTCTGGTACGCCCTGGGCGGCGGCCTCCCCCGGCGGCTCTCCCCCTGGGTGCTGGCCGACACGACATGCCGGACCTGGATCTGGCGGCACTTCGCCCGGGCGCTGGTCCAGATGTCGCCGCTCGTGGTGCTCTGCCTGCTCGTCCCACCGGTGGCGCTGTCCTACCGGGTGTCGGCCGCCGTGGGCGGGCTGCTGATCGGACTGCTGTTCTCGATGGCGTTCATGACCGAGACGAACGAGCACCGCGTGGTGAAGGCCGGCTACCCGCCGGGGACGTCGGGCCGGGTGCGCGAGGAGCGGGCCGAGCGCGACCGCCTCGAGCGGAAGGCGCGCTACCGCAGGGACGGCGCCGGCAGCTTCGACTGAGCCGACCGCTTACTGAGCCGACGAGGGGACTTGAACCCCTAACCGCCCGATTACAAGTCGGGTGCGCTACCAATTGCGCCACGTCGGCGGGACACGGGGACTGGTCCCGGGAGGAGTCTAGGGACAGCGCCCGGCAGGGTCCCGCGCCGTCAGCCCCCGGTGGACCCGAGGGCGCGATGGACGACCGCGAGCAGTCGGACGTGGTGCTCGAGCAGCAGCGGCCGGTGCCCGTCCGGCCGCAGGGCGGCGAGGTGACCGGCCGCGATCCAGATGTCGTCGCCGTCGTCCGTGGCGAGCAGTGCCTGCCGGACGGCAACGTCGTCGGCGACGTGCTGGGCACGTGCGCCATCTCCGAGCACGCGCCATCGCGCATCGAAGGCCGCGTCGCCGCTCTCGACCCGGGTCAGGCCGTCCGGGTCGTGGAGCCAGAGCCGGGTGGGCGTCAGGCGGACGACCGGCGGATCGTCCGGCAGGGCAGCAGCCGTCACCGCCCACTCCGCGATCCACCCCGTCGACGCGGAGACGGCGATGTCGAAGGCGAGCACGTCGAGGCCGTCGATCGAACCGGCGACGACGTCACGGGCGTGGTGGTCGCTGCCGATGCGGCGCACCGGCGCGCTGCGTACCAGTTCCTCCGCGGCCACCCGCTGCGGACTCGATGCGCCGACCCGCTCCCACCCGGCCTGGCGGGCCCAGGCACCGGCCCCTCCCCGGTCCGCGTCGCTTGCGAAGACCTCGTCGGCGGATCCGCGGCCGTGACCGCGGCCCAGCCCGAACCCGAGCCGGCCCGGCCCACCGACAGCGCGTTGCGCCGCACCGAAGTGCGGATGCTCCGGATCCTGCTCGTCGCTCACAGCACCCCCTCCCGTGCGCCATGGAGCAGGCCACGACGGCCGCTCATCGCCTACAGCCGCGGGTCGACCGGCTCGGACTCCAACGCCAGGACGGCGAACACGCACTCGTGCACGCGCCAGAGCGGCTCGGCGCGGGCGAGGCGCTCCAGCCCCTCCAGGCCGAGCGCGTACTCCCGTAGGGCCAGACCACGCTTGCGGCCCAGCGACCGTTCCCGCAGCCGTTCCAGGTGCTCCGGCTCGGTGTAGTCCGGACCGTAGATCAGCCGCAGGTACTCACGGCCCCGGACCTTCAGGCCGGGCTGCACCACACCGCGCCGCCCGCGGGTCAGGTTGGCCGCAGGCTTGACGACCATGCCCTCCCCGCCGGCCGCCGTCATCTCCTCCCACCAGGCCGTCGCCGTGGTCTCGCTGGTCGGGTCCGTGACGTCGACAGCGAGCGAGCGGGTGCTCCGGACGAGGTCGGGGTCGGTCCCGGCGAGCCGGTCGGCGATGGCCAGGTGCCAGGCGTGCGGCCGGTCGGAGTACGTCGCGCCGGCGGACGCGAGCAGCTGGAAGGGCGCGAAGGCGACGCCGTTCAGCCCGTCGGTGGGCCAGCAGTAGCGCCGGTACACCTCCGTGAAGGCCTCGGCGTCGGCGACGCGCCGCCGCTGACGGTCGAGCAGATCCCCGACCTCGAGACCCCGCGCGGCCGCCTGCTCCAGCGCCGCCACGGCGGTCGGCAGCGCCGTGCGCGCGGCAGCACCCACCGACGCGTACTGGCTGCGGATCAGATCACCGGCCTTGACCGACCATGGCAGGAGCTCGGCGTCGAGCAGCAGCCAGTCGGAGTCCAGCTCCTCGAACAGCCCGGCCTTCTCCGTAACGGTGCCGAGGCGGCCCAGGAACGCGGCGGTGAGTTCCGGGCCGAAAAAGGAGCGTCCGGTGCGGGTGTGCAGCACACCGCCGCCATCTCGGCGGAGCAGCGCGACCGCGCGGGAGCCCATGTGCTTCTCCTGGCAGACGACCTCGGCCACCCCCTCACCGCGGAAGTACGCGAACGCCTCGGCCGGGTGCTCCAGCAGCCCCGGCCGGGTCGAGGTGGCCGAAGGGCTCATGGTCGGCGGCAGGTACAGCAGCTGCTCCGGCGCCACCGCGAAGCGACTCATGACCTCGATCGCCGCCGCGGCGTTCTCCTCGCGCACGGTGACCCGGCCCGAGAGCCGGGTCTCGACGACCCGCTTGCCGAGCACGTCGGCGACGTCGAGGACGTCGTCCCGGCGCCGCGGCCCGGACAGCGGGGCGGCCTCCCCCTCGGCCAGGAACGGGCGGGCCGGCTCGTAGTAGGTCTGCTCGGCCGCGACGCTGACCAGCTCGCGCTCGGGGTAGCGCAACGCGGTGAGCCGGCCACCGAAGACGCAGCCGGTGTCGAGGCACAGGGTGTTGTTGATCCACTCCGGCGTGGGGACCGGGGTGTGCCCGTAGAGCACCATGGCCCGGCCGCGGTACTCGGTCGCCCACGGGTAGCGCACCGGCAGCCCGAACTCGTCGGTCTCCCCGGTCGTCTCGCCGTACAGGGCGAAGTCCCGCACCCGGGCGCTGGCGCGGCCCTGCAGCGACTCCTTGAGCCCGGCGTGCGCGACGACCAGCGCTCCGCCGTCGAGCACGTAGTGGCTCACCAGGCCGTAGCAGAAGTCCTCGACCCGGCGGCGGAAGTCGTCGTCCTCCGTCTCCAGCTGGGCCAGCGTGCGCTCCAGACCGTGCGTGATCTGCACGTTGCGCCCGCGCAGGGCGCGTACCAGCTTGTTCTCGTGGTTGCCCGGTACGCAGAGGGCGTGCCCGGCGGCGACCATGCCCATGACCAGCCGCAGCACGCCGGGTGAGTCCGGCCCGCGGTCGACGAGGTCGCCGACGAAGATCGCCCGACGCCGGGCCGGGTGTTCGGCGTCCACCGGGCGCCCCCGCTCGTCGCGGCGCAGCTCGTAGCCGAGCTCGCCGAGCAGCGCCTCGAGCTCGGCGCGGCAGCCGTGCACGTCGCCGATGACGTCGAACGGGCCGGTGTCCTCGCGGCGGTCGTTGTAGGCCTTCTCGTAGGTGATGACCGCGCGGTCGATCTCCTCGGTGCCGTCCAGCACGTGCACCTTGCGGAAGCCCTCGCGACCCAGCCCGCGCAGCCCACGCCGCAGGTCCGACCGCTGCCGCCGGATCACTCCGGGGACGATGTCGCGGTCCGGCCGGGCGGCGTTGCGGGTCAGGCACTCGCTCTCCGGCACGTCGAGGACGATCGCCACCGGCAGCACGTCGTGCTCGCGCGCCAGCGCCACGAGGGAGGCTCGGTCCTCGCGCTTGACGTTGGTGGCGTCGACCACCGTCAGCCGGCCCGCGCGCAGCCGGACCCCGGCGATGTGGTGCAGCAGGGCGAACGTCTCCGGCGTCGCCGCCTGGTCGTTCTCGTCGTCGGCCACCAGGCCCCGGCAGAAGTCGCTGGAGAGCACCTGGGTACCGCGGAAGTGCCGCCGGGCGAAGGTGCTCTTGCCCGAGCCGCTCACACCGATCAGCACCACCAGAGCGAGTTCGGGGACCACGACGGCGCGCGGCTCGTCGGCCGGGCGCACCTCGGTCGGGGTGGTCATGCCGGCACCTCCGTCGCTGTGCCGCGGGTGAACACGGCCATCTGCGTGGGCGTGCCGACCTCCGGGTCGTCGTCCCCGACGCCGAGCAGGCGGCCCGTGTACCCGTACCGGTCACCGACTGCGGTGGCCCAGTCGGCGAACTGCGCACGGGTCCACTCGAACCGGTGGTCCCGGTGCCGGAAAGTGCCGGCCGGCAGAGCCTCGAAGCGGACGTTGTACTCGGAGTTCGGCGTGGTGACGATGACGGTGGCCGGGGCGGCGGCACCGAAGACGGCGTGCTCGAGCGCCGGCAGGCGGTCGAGGTCGAGGTGCTCGATGACCTCCATCAGCACCGCCGCGTCGTATCCCCGGAGTCGGGCATCGGTGTAGGTCAGTCCGCTCTGCAGCAGCGTGATCCGCGCCCGCTGCCGCTCCGGGAGCCGGTCGAACCGCAGGCGCCGGGCGGCCACGTCCAGCGCCCGCGCGCTGACGTCGACGCCGAGGATCTCCGTGAACGCCCGCTCGGCCAGCAGCGCGGGGAGGAGCGCACCGGCGCCGCAACCGAGATCGATGACCCGCTGCGCGCCCGCCGAGCGCAGCGCGGCCAGCACCGCCCCGTGCCGCTGCAACGCCAGGGGCACCGGTCGGTCAGCCGGGTCCTCCTCGCCGTCTGCGGTCGGCGTGCCGCCGGCCGCCGCGAGCGGCGGCGCGATCGCGTCGTCCAGCGATTCCGGATCGGCGTCGTCGACCTCGGCGAGCCGCTCGATCGCCCGGCGGCTCAGCGCGGTGCGGTGGCCCAGGTACCGGCGGGTGATCAGGTCACGTTCCGGGTGGTCGGCCAGCCAGCCGCTGCCGGCCCGCAGCAGCTTCTCGATCTCGTCGGTCCCGATCCAGTAGTGCTTCGCGTCGTCGAGCACCGGCAGGGCGACGTAGAGGTGGTTGAGTGCGTCCGGGAGCCGGAGCTCCCCCGTCAGCCGCAGGTCGACGTACCGGGACTCACCCCACTCCGGCAGGGTCTCGTCCAGCGGCACCGCCGTCGCGTCGACCCGCCAGCCCAGCGGCGCGAAGAACCGGCGCGCCATCTCGGCGCCACCGCGGCACGACAGCGCGGGGATGTGCACCTCCAGCGGCAGGGCGACGTCGACCAGCTCCGATCGCTCCTTGCTCATCCCACGGCGGGCGCTGGAGAAGGCCTTGCCGAGCGCCACGGCCAGCAGGCTCGACGCCGCGTACGGCCGGTCGTTGACGTACTGGGCGAGCGCACTGTCATCCCCGCTGGCCCGGGCCGTGCGCACCAGGCCGATCGGGTCGACCTCGAGCAGCAGTGCTGCAGTGCACCGGTGCTCGTCCGCCTCCGTGTAGAACACGTGCGCCGTGCCGGTCGAGACGTCGACCCGCTGGGCCCGCGCAGGGTTCTTGTGCAGCAGGAAGCCGAGGTCGGTAGCAGGCCTGTGCGTGGTGGACAGAGTGACGAGCACGCCCGAGTGTCACTGAGGGACGTCGCCCAGTCGAACACCTTTGCGCCTTTTCCACCCGCACAGGGAGCGCGTACCGGGCGACCGCCCGGTCCGGCTCAGGGGCGCGCCTCGATCACCAGGTTGAAGGGGGTCTCGGTCGCCCGCCGGACGCTGCTGAACCCGGCCTCGCCCAGCAGCGCGGTGAGCCGCGCCTCCCCGGCCTGCGCGCCGAGCGCCGTCCTCGGCTCCTCGCTCTTCGAGTGCGCCACGCAGATCACCGTCGAGGCTCCGTAGTAGAGCCGGCCGACGGGGTTGAGGTTGTCCTCGAGCCGGTCGTTCGCGTACGGCTCCACCAGCAGGAAGGTCCCGTCGTCGGCCAGGGCCTCGCGGACGTGCCGTGCCGCGGTGAGCGGGTCGGGCATGTCGTGCAGGGCGTCGAACACGGCCACCAGGTCGTAGTCATCGCCCGGGAAGCCGGCGGCGCTCCCCACCTCGAAGGAGACCCGGTCGGCCAGTCCGGCGTCCACCGCGCGCTTACGGGCCTGCTCGATCGAGGGCTCGTGGTAGTCGAAGCCGACGATCTGGGAGGCGGGGTAGGCCTCCCCCAGCAACAGGGTCGAGGAGCCGTGACCGCAGCCCACGTCGGCGACGAGAGCCCCTGCGCGGAGCCTCTCCTCGACGCCGTCCAGCGCCGGTATCCACGAGGAGACGAGGTCGGCGACGTAACCCGGGCGGAAGAAGCGCTCGGTGCCCTCGAACAACCTCGGGTCCTGGGCGTGCCAGGGGAAGCCCTCACCGGAGCGGAAGACCTCGGCGATCCGGTCGAAGCTCGCGCCGGAGGCGAGCGGGAGCAGGAAGGCTGCGGCCGCCTGCATGCCGTTCGGCTCGGCGAGCACGAACGCCTGCTCCTCGGTGAGGGAGAACCGCTCGCTCGCGCGGTCGTAGGTCACGTACCCGCCCGCGGCCTGGGTCGCCAGCCACTCGCGCATGTACCGCTCGTCGACGCCCGCCTCGCGGGCGACGTCCGCCGGCGCGGCCGGCATCACCGCGAGCAGCGCCCGGTACAGCCCGAGACGGTCCCCGAGGACCGCATGCACTGCCTGGAAGCTCGCTCCCACATCGACGACCAACCGCCCGAGCAGGTCGTTGAGCTTGGCCTCGTCCACGGTCATGGCGGACTCCCTACGACGGAGGGCCCCGTGGCGGTCCACTGTTCCGTCGGGCACCGGAGACTGCCAGGGACGCAGGTCCCTCCCGGATCACCGGTCCTGGCGCAGCTCCCGGCGGGCGGCCGCCAGGACGGCGTCGCGCACGCGGTCCAGCGTGGCCGAGCGCAGCCGCCACTGCTGCCAGTGCAGGGCGACGTCCTCGACGGCCGGCGGGTCGAAGGCCACCAGCTCCGCCGTCGTCCCCCGCCGCTGCAGATCGGGGACCATCCCCCACCCGAGGCCCAGGCCGACCGCGGCGACGAAGTCCGCCGACGCCGGTACGAAGTGCGCGGGCGGGACGCCCTCCCCCACCCGCGCGCGCAGGTAGCGGTGCTGGAGGTCGTCGTCCCGGTCGAAGACCACCACCGGGGCCCGGGTCAGCGCCTCGGCGGTCACCCCGTCGGGGAACCAGCGCTGCACGAAGCCCGGGGCCGCCATGGGCCGGTAGCGCATGACCCCGAGCGGCGTGGACGTGCAGCCCGCCACCGGGGTCGACTCGGCGGTGATGGCGGCCATGACCGTGCCGGCGCGCAGCAGGGCGCTGGTGCGCTCCTGGTCCTCGCGGTGCAGGTCCACGCAGACCTCGCCCGCGAGCGGAGCCAGGGCCGGCAGCACCCAGGTCGCCATGGAGTCGGCGTTGACCGCGATCGGCAGGGTCGGCATGCGCTGCGGTTCGTCGTCGCCGAGCTCGCGGGCGACCTCCGCGGTCAGCAGCTCGACCTGCCGGGCCAGGCCCAGCACCGCCCGGCCGGACTCGGTGACCTGGACCGGCTTGCTCCGCACCAGCAGGATCCGGCCGGTCGCCACCTCGAGCGCGCGCAGGCGCTGGCTCACCGCTGACGGCGTGATGTGCAGCGACCGAGCGGCTGCCTCGAGCGTCCCCGCCCGCACCGTCGCGTCGAGCGCACGCAGTTGCGCCAGGTCGAGGTCCATGAAGCAACGCTAATCCAGCATCAAAATCATGAGCTGGACCCGATGTCAGCCGCTTCCTACCGTCGAGCCGTGCTCCTGACCCCCGCCGTCCTCGCCCTCGCCTCGGGCTTCGCCCTGGGCCTCGGACTGATCGTGGCCATCGGCGCGCAGAACGCCTTCGTGCTCCGGCAGGGGCTCCGACTCGAGCACGTGGCCCCGGTGGTCGCGGTGTGCGCCCTGTCCGACGTCGCGTTGATCGCCGCCGGGGTGCTCGGTGCCGGCGCAGCCGTCTCCAGCGCACCGTTGCTCATCCCTCTCGTGTGCTTCGCCGGCGCGGCGTTCCTGCTGGGCTACGGGGCGCTGGCCGGCCGGCGCGCCCTGCGGCCCGCGGCGCTGGTGACCGAGGCGAGCGGGGCCGGCACCGGTCTGGCGGCGGCCGTGGCGACGTGCCTCGCCCTCACCTGGCTCAATCCGCACGTCTACCTGGACACCGTCGTCCTGCTGGGGTCCATGGCCGCCACGTACGAGGAGCACCGGTGGCAGTTCGGCGTCGGAGCGGCCCTGGGCAGCGTGCTGTGGTTCGCCGCGCTCGGCTACGGCGCGCGGCTGCTCCGGCCCGTCTTCGCCCGGCCCGCGGCCTGGCGGGTCCTCGACGGCGTCATCGCCGTCGTCATGACGGCGCTGGCCGTCTCGCTCGTCGTCCGGGGGCTGGACGCCGGCTGACCGTCAGGGCCAGCGGTAGCGCACGTCGGGCTCGCGCTCCTGGTTGCCCGCCCCGTCGGTGCGCTCGACGGCGACGAAGCCGTGCCGCTCGTAGAAGCGCTGCGCCGGTCCGTTCACCTGGAACGTCCACAGCTGCAGCCCCGACGGCTCCTGCTCCTTGGCCAGCGCGACGAAGCGGTCGCCGATCCCCTGCCCCCGGGCGTCCGGGTCCAGGTACAGCGTGTCGATCCACCCCGGCGAGAGGGCCATGACGCCGATGATCCCGTCCCCGGTCCCGGCCACCCAGGTGCCCGCGCGGACGACCAGCTCCTCGCGGACCCACCGGCGCACCTCGTCGTCCGGGTGCGCGAGGCGCAC
>JBEPZM010000138.1:0-9078 GCA_041640835.1 Blastococcus sp. | reverse complement strand
TCTCCGCCGGCTCGCCCCGGGCGACGGCGGCCCGGTCCTGGCGGGGCTCGGAGGTGTGCTGACCGGGGTGCTGACCGGAGTGGGCTGCGGCCTGCTCGTCTGGGTGGCCGGCGGTTCGCTCGGCGACGGCGCCCTCGCCGACATCGGGGCGCCACCGATCGCGACGGGCGTGGCCATCGCGGCGCAGGCCGGCATCGCGGCGGCGCTCGCGGCCGCGTTCACCCGCTGGCGCACCGCCGCCCAGCCCTCCTTATAGGGTCGCGGGGTGGGTGGCCCGGAACGATCGACGTCTCGGGCCCGGGTCGTCGTCCTGCTGTCGGGCACCGGCTCGCTCTGCGCGGCGCTCCTCGACGCGACCGACGACCCCGCCTACCCCGCGGACGTCGTCGCCGTGGGGGCCGACCGCCCGGCTGCCGGCCTCGAGCACGCCACCCGGCGCGGGATCCCCACGTTCGTCTGCGCGCTGGGCGACCACCCCGACCGCGCCGCCTGGGACCGGGCGCTCGCCGCGTCGATCGCGGCCTTCGAGCCGGACCTGGTCGTCTCGGCCGGCTTCATGAAGATCGTCGGGCCGGCGGTGCTCGGGGCGTTCGGCGGCCGGCTGATCAACACCCACCCGGCGCTGCTGCCCGCCTTCCCGGGCGCCCACGCCGTGCGGGACGCCCTGGCGGCCGGCGCCACCGTGACCGGCTCGACAGTCCACGTGGTCGACGCCGGGGTGGACACCGGCCCGGTCCTCGCCCAGCGCGAGGTGCCGGTGCTCCCCGACGACGACGAACCCCGACTGCACGAACGCATCAAGGCCGTGGAGCGCGAGCTCCTGGTGGAGACGGTGGCCCGACTCGTGGCCCCCGGAACGAGAGGACCCAGCTCGCCATGAGCGACCGCAGCCCGATCCGTCGCGCCCTGCTCGGCGTCTACGACAAGACCGGCATCGAGGAGCTGGCCCGAGGGCTGGCCGGAGCCGGGGTGGAGCTGGTCAGCACCGGCGCCACCGCCCGCCGCATCGCCGAGGCCGGCATCCCGGTCACCCCGGTCGAGGAGGTGACCGGCTTCCCCGAGTGCCTGGACGGACGGGTGAAGACGCTGCACCCCGCCGTGCACGCCGGCATCCTGGCCGACCGCCGGAAGCCCGAGCACGTCGCCCAGCTCGACGAGCTCGGCATCGCCGCCTTCGACCTGGTCGTCGTGAACCTGTACCCGTTCACCGAGACCGTCGCCTCGGGCGCCTCGCCGGACGAGTGCGTCGAGCAGATCGACATCGGCGGCCCGGCGATGGTGCGGGCCGCGGCCAAGAACCACCCGTCGGTCGCCGTCGTCGTCGACCCGGCGCGGTACGCCGACGTGCTGGCCGCCGTGTCGGAAGGGGGCTTCAGCCTCGAGCAGCGCCGGCGCCTGGCGGTGGCCGCGTTCCGGCACACCGCCTCCTACGACATCGCCGTCGCCTCGTGGATGGGCAGCGTCCTGGCGCCCGACGAGACGTCGGACTTCCCGGAGTGGGTGGCGGCGAGCTGGGAGCGCGCCGACGTGCTGCGCTACGGCGAGAACCCGCACCAGGGCGCCGCCCTGTACCGCGGCAGCGTGCAGCCCGGGCTGGCGCACGCCGAGCAGCTGCACGGCAAGGCGATGTCCTACAACAACTACGTCGACACCGACGCCGCCTGGCGGGCCGCGCACGACCACGCCGACCCGTGCGTGGCGATCATCAAGCACGCCAACCCGTGCGGGATCGCCGTGGGCACCGACATCGCGGCCGCCCACCGCAAGGCCCACGCGTGCGACCCGCTCTCGGCGTTCGGCGGGGTCATCGCGGCCAACCGCGAGATCGACCTGACGATGGCCGAGCAGGTCGCCGAGGTGTTCACCGAGGTCGTCGTCGCGCCGTCGTTCACCGACGACGCGGTCCGCGTGCTGACCGGGAAGAAGAACATCCGGCTGCTGCGGCTGCCGCACCTGCCGGGAGCGCCCGCGGAACTGCGGCCGATCAGCGGCGGGCTCCTGCTGCAGGCCACCGACCGCATCGACGCCTCGGGCGACGACCCGACCACCTGGACTCTCGCGACCGGCGAGCCCCTGGACGCCGCCGGCCTCGACGACCTGGTCTTCGCCTGGCGCGCGGTCCGCGCGGTGAAGAGCAACGCGATCCTGCTCGCGCACGACCGCGCGACCGTCGGCGTGGGCATGGGCCAGGTCAACCGGGTGGACTCAGCAAGGCTGGCCGTGGCGCGTGCGGGGGAGCGGGCGACCGGGTCGGTCGCGGCCTCGGACGCGTTCTTCCCGTTCGCCGACGGCCTGCAGGTGCTGCTCGACGCGGGCGTGCGCGCCGTCGTCCAGCCGGGTGGATCGGTGCGTGACGAGGAGGTCGTCGCGGCGGCCGCCGCCGCGGGCGTGCCGCTCTACCTGACCGGTACGCGCCACTTCGCGCACTGATGGCGGGGTCGAAACCGCACGTCGGTCCGCCGGAGGCCGGGTCGGAGGTGGAGGGCGCGGACTTCGCCCGCGTGGACTGGTGGGGTGCCGAGCTCGACGGCGTCACCTTCACCCGGTGCCGGTTCGACGACGCCTCGCTCGAGGAGCTCGTCACCCGGCGCTGCGTGTTCGACCAGTGCGTGCTGACCGGCGTACGGATGAGCGGCTCGCGGCACTCCGGAACTGCGTTCCTCTCCTGCCGGTTCGACCGCGCCCGGCTCATCGACGTGACGTGGGACGGCTGCAAGCTGACCGGCTCGCAGTTCCCCGGCGCCCAGCTGCGGCCCATGACGTCGACCGAGTGCGACTGGAGCTACGTCAACCTGCGGGCCGCGGACCTCTCCGGGCTGGACCTGTCGGGTCAGCGGTTCCGCGAGACCGACTTCACCGATGCCGACCTGCGCGAGTGCGACCTCACCGGCGCGGACCTGGACCGGGCGCGGCTGCAGGGGACCAAGCTGCGGGGCACCGACCTGCGCGGGGCGTCCATGGACGAGGTCAACTGGCTCGCCTTCGAGCTGACCGGTGTGCGCGTCGACCTGGTGCAGGCGGTGCAGTTCACCCGCGCCCACGGCGCCCTCGTGGCTGACTAGCGGTAACGCTTCCCGGTCAGGAGCGCCTTGAGGCTGCCGAGCACGCCGAGGACGGCGACGGCGATGGCGCACCAGAAGCCGGGCCCGAAGAAGTCGAGCTCCCAGTCGGCGTCGTTCAGCGGCACGACCACCGCCCACACGACCAGGCCGCTGACGATCAGCGCGAGCAGGCCGAGGAAGCGGTGCGAGCGCGCCGGCAGCCACATCAGGATCCCGAGCAGGAGCAGCACGCCGCCCCCGAGGACGATCGTCATCGGCTGCCACAGCCCGTTGTCGACGATCGCGTCGAGGTCCTCGAAGCCGTCGCGCACGAGGTCCAGGCCGGTGCCGGAGGTGTCCGCCAGCCAGTCGAGCACCAGGCTGACCGCGGCGGCGATGCCGGCCAGGATCAGCAGCAGCCCGCCCAGGCTCTCCGGGCCGCGGAACGCCACGGGCTCCGCCGAGTAGACCGGCGTCGTCGTCCCGTAGCCGGTGGTCGCCCCTGCGGGGTTCTCGTCGCGTTCGGTCACGTCGCACCTCCGGCATGGGCGGGCGAGGGAGACCCACCAGGACGGAGCCTAGGGCGGCGCCCCGGGTCGTGGGAGCTTTCGGGCACACTGTCCGCGTGCCCGCGACGATCCTGGACGGCAAGGCGACGGCGGCGGCGATCCGCTCCGAACTGACCGGGCGGGTGGCGGCGCTGACCGCCGCCGGCCACCGGCCCGGACTGGGCACGCTGCTGGTGGGTGACGACCCTGGCAGCCGGTGGTACGTCAACGCCAAGCACTCCGACTGCGCGCAGGTCGGCATCTCCAGCATCCAGCGCGAGCTGCCCGCCACGGCGACGCTCGCCGACGTGCTCGCCGTCGTCGAGGAGCTCAACGCCGACCCGGCCTGCACCGGCTACATCGTCCAGCTGCCGCTGCCCGCCGGCATCGACGAGAGCGTCGTCCTCGAGGCGATGGACCCGGCCAAGGACGCCGACGGCCTGCACCCGGTCAACCTGGGCCGGCTGGTGCTGAACGTTCCCGGACCGCTGCCGTGCACCCCGGTCGGGATCGTCGAGCTGCTGCGCCGCTACGAGGTGCCGATCGCCGGCGCCGAGGTCGTCGTGGTCGGCCGCGGCATCACCGTCGGCCGCCCGCTGGGCCTGCTGCTGACCCGCCGGACCGAGAACGCCACCGTGACGCTGTGCCACACCGGCACCCGCGACCTGGCGGCGCACCTGCGGTCCGCCGACATCGTGGTCGCTGCCGCCGGTGTGCCCGGCCTGGTCACCGCCGACCTGGTCAAGCCCGGTGCCGCCGTGCTCGACGTCGGCGTGAGCCGGGTCGACGGCAAGATCGCCGGCGACGTCGCGAAGGACGTCGTCGAGGTGGCCGGGCACGTGGCCCCCAACCCGGGCGGCGTGGGCCCGATGACCCGCGCGATGCTGCTGCAGAACGTCGTCCTGGCCGCCGAGCAGGCAGCCGCCGCCGAGGCGCTCACCGCGTGAGCGGGAGCCGGCCGCCGCTCTACGTCCGCCGGCCGTTCGTGGCCGGACTGGTCCGGCAGCTCCCGCTGCTGGCGGTGCTGGCGGCAGTGGCGGTCGGGCTGCTGCTGGTCACCGTCGAGCACTGGCGCCAGGGGCTGGTGCTCATGGGCCTGGCGCTGGTGGGGGCCGCGCTGCTGCGGCTGTTCCTGCCCGAGCGCCGCGTCGGCTTCCTCGCCGTCCGCAGCCGCCCGGTGGACGTCATCCTGCTGACCGCGGCGGGTCTCGCGCTCGCCGTCGCCGCCGCCGCAATTCCCGGACCGTGAGACGGCGGAGCGCCCCCGCTGGCGCGCGACGGCGTTCGCGGCACTAGGTTGGCGGCCATGGCAGACAAGCCTCGGAACGGCAAGGTCACCGTGGTGGGCGCCGGGTTCTACGGCTCCACGACCGCTCTCCGTCTCGCCGAGTACGACATCTTCGAGACCGTCGTCCTCACCGACATCGTCGAGGGCAAGCCCGAGGGCCTGGCCCTCGACATGAACCAGTCGCGGCCGATCGAGGGCTTCGAGACCCGTGTGGTGGGCGTCGGGGGCGGCTCCTACGAGGGCACCGAGGGTTCCGACGTCGTCGTGATCACCGCGGGCATCCCGCGCAAGCCGGGGATGAGCCGGATGGACCTCATCGAGACCAACGCGGGGATCGTCCGCCAGGTGGCCGAGAACGTCGCGTCCACCTCGCCCGACGCCGTCGTCATCGTGGTGTCCAACCCGCTGGACGAGATGACCGCGCTCGCCCAGCTGGCGACGCAGTTCCCCAAGGGCCGCGTCATGGGCCAGGCCGGCATGCTCGACACCGCGCGCTTCACCAACAACGTGGCCGAGGAGCTCGGTGTCCCGGTGTCGTCGGTGACCACGCTGACCCTCGGCTCGCACGGGGACACGATGGTGCCGGTGCCCTCGCGGTGCACCGTCGACGGCAAGCCGCTGTCCGAGGTGATGGCGCAGGATCGCATCGACCACCTCGTCGACCGCACCCGCAACGGTGGGGCCGAGGTCGTGGCGCTGCTCAAGACCGGCTCGGCCTACTACGCCCCGTCGGCCGCCGCCGCCCGCATGGCCAAGGCCGTGATCGAGGACTCCGGCGCCGTCATGCCGGTGTGCGCGTGGGTCGACGGCGAGTACGGGATCAACGGCGTCTACCTGGGCGTCGAGGCCGAGATCGGCCGACAAGGAGTGCGGAAGGTCGTCGAGGGCGACCTGTCCGAGAGCGAGCTGGCCGGGTTGCGGGAAGCCGCCGAGGCCGTGCGCGCCAAGCAGGCTGACATAGCCGACCTCTAAGCGAACGCTTGGAGCAGCAGAGAGTAAGGAACCTGTACGTGGCGAAGATCAAGGTCGAGGGCACCGTCGTCGAGCTCGACGGCGACGAGATGACCCGGATCATCTGGCAGTTCATCAAGGACCAGCTGATCCTGCCCTACCTCGACGTGAACCTGGAGTACTACGACCTCGGCATCGAGCACCGCGACGCCACCGACGACCAGGTCACCGTCGACGCCGCCAACGCCATCAAGAAGCACGGCGTCGGCGTCAAGTGCGCGACCATCACGCCGGACGAGGCGCGGGTCGAGGAGTTCGGCCTGAAGAAGATGTGGCGCTCCCCGAACGGGACGATCCGCAACATCCTCGGCGGCGTCATCTTCCGCGAGCCGATCATCATGCAGAACGTGCCGCGCCTGGTGCCGGGCTGGACCAAGCCGATCATCGTCGGCCGTCACGCCTTCGGCGACCAGTACCGCGCCACCGACTTCAAGTTCCCGTCGGCGGGCACCCTGACGGTGACCTTCACGCCGTCGGACGGCTCCGCGCCGATCGAGCACGAGGTCTTCCAGGCCCCGGGCGCCGGCGTCTCGCTGTCGATGTACAACCTCGACGAGTCGATCCGCGACTTCGCGACGGCCTCGCTCAACTACGGCCTCGACCGCGGCTACCCGGTCTACCTCTCCACGAAGAACACGATCCTCAAGGCCTACGACGGCCGGTTCAAGGACATCTTCGAGGAGGTCTTCCAGGCCGAGTTCAAGGAGAAGTTCGACGCCGCCGGCATCACCTACGAGCACCGGCTGATCGACGACATGGTCGCCGCCTCGCTCAAGTGGGAGGGCGGCTACGTCTGGGCCTGCAAGAACTACGACGGTGACGTGCAGTCCGACACCGTGGCCCAGGGCTTCGGCTCGCTCGGCCTCATGACCTCGGTGCTCGCGACCCCGGACGGCCGCACGGTCGAGGCCGAGGCCGCCCACGGCACCGTGACCCGGCACTACCGCCAGCACCAGCAGGGCAAGGAGACGTCGACGAACCCGATCGCGTCGATCTTCGCCTGGACCCGGGGCCTCGCGCACCGCGGCAAGCTGGACGGCACCCCCGAGGTCACCCGCTTCGCGGAGACCCTGGAGCGCGTCTGCATCGACACCGTCGAGAGCGGTCAGATGACCAAGGACCTCGCGCTGCTCATCTCCAAGGACAGCCCGTGGCTGACGACCCAGGACTTCCTGGGCGCGATCGACACGAACCTCCAGAAGGCCATGGCCTGACGGTTCGAGCCGACCGACGGCCCCCTCGCCCGCTCCGGGTGAGGGGGCCGTCGCCGTCCCGGCGCACCCACGAGTCGCACCTGTCCCGTGACGCGCGCCTGACGCCCGGCGTCCGAGAGATCAAGCCGAACTCTGTCACGATTCGTACATGGCTTCTCTACGGGCAGTGCGCGAGATCGGCGCTGAGACGAAGCGGTCCGTCCTGGAGCGACTCGTCGCCCTGGGCGCACTGCTGCTGGTCGGGTTCTTCGGGCTCGTGTCCTACGGTCAGTTCCAGCGCGACGCCCGGGCGGGTGCCTTCGGGGACGCCCTGAACTACATCGCGATGTCCGAGCAGACCTTCGCTCCCGTGGACGCCCCGTTCTCCTTCCGCCTCATGACGCCGTGGCTGGTCCGGCACGCGTCGTCGCTCACCGGCCTCGCGCCCGACACGGTGTGGCTCGGCCTCACGTTCGCGGCGACGACCGGTGCGCTCTTCGTCATCTACGAGTGGATCCGGGGCCCGCTGCGGGTCAGCCCGTCGGTGAGCCTGTTCGCCACCCTGTTGCTGTCGGTGACCTTCTATTACACGTCGTACAGCTACAGCAATTTCTGGCTCGTCGACCCGCTGAACAACCTCGCCTGCGCGCTGGCCCTGTACTTCGCCTTCCGCGGCCGGCTGGTCCTGTTCGCGCTGGTGATCGCCGTCGGCTTCCTCAACAAGGAAGCCGTCCTCCTCATGGCCCCGCTCTACCCGCTGGTCGCGTTCGCCCGGGCCGGCCGCCTGCGCGATCGCGACGTGGTGGCCGGCGCCGGCGCCGTTGCCGCCCTCGTCGTGGCGTACCTCGGCTTCCGGGCCTGGGCCTCCGCCCAGATCGGCCCGCACGGCACCCACCTGGACGGCGACGTCGTCGCACTCGCCCGCGAGGTGCTCGGATCGAGGTCCGGGCAGGAGCACCTGGCGGTGTTCGGGGTCTTCGGCTTCCTGTGGGTGGTCTTCGCCTACGGACTGCACCAGCAGTACCGGCTCGCAGGGGTGCGCAGCGAGCTCCTGCTGGCCAGCGGCTACGTGTTCGCCATCTGCGCGGCGAGCCGGCTGCAGGCCACGGACACCGAGCGGGTCTTCGTCATGCTGGCGCCGGTCGTGGCCGGTGTGGCGGCCACCGTCTTCGACACGTGGCGCGGCGAGGCCAGGACGCTGTGGCTCGGCGTCCTCGGCGTGGTCTACGCCGCCCTCAACTTCTCGTGGGTCACCGGTCAGACGGCCGTCCTGGTCGCGCTCGGCACGGTGGTCGGCTTCGTGTACCTGGTGCAGAAGCAGTCGGTCCACCAGGCCGACACGGACGACCGGGACGACGAGGGCGGCCGGGCCGGGCTCGCCGCGACGGCGGGCCCCAGGTCGGCGGGTCCGTCACTCGCCCGCGGCCCGCGGGCGGCCGGGAGCCTGGTCTCCCAGGTCTAGCCGGCCGCCCGGCCCCGCTCGGCGGTCAGCCGAAGAGCTGGGTCCACCAGGGGCCGCCGCCGCCGTCGGCGATGCCGACGCCCAGGCGGGTGAGGCTGCAGTCGAGGATGTTCGCGCGGTGGCCGGGGCTGTTCATCCACGCGGTCATCACGGCCGCGGGGTCGGCCTGGCCGCGGGCGATGTTCTCGGCCCGGGCGGACACCCCGGCGGCCGAGGCCCGGTCGAACGGGCTCTGGCCCGCGAGGTTGGTGTGGTCGAAGTAGCCGCGGTCCCGCATGTCGACGCTGTGCGCACCGGCCACTGCGGCCAGGCCGCCGTCGGCGCTGAGCGGCCGGCAGCCGACGGCCGCGCGCTCCTGGTTCACCAGCGCCAGCACCTGGCCGGCACGGTCCGAACCGGCCGGAGCCGGCGCCGGGGGAGCGGGCGCAGCGGCCTGGGTCGCCTTCGGGGCCGGAGCCGGAGCAGGAGCCGGAGCGGGAGCCGGAGCCGGAGCCGCGGTCACGGGCTCCTCGACGGCGGTCGGGGGAGCCTCCTC
>JBEPZM010000137.1:0-9081 GCA_041640835.1 Blastococcus sp. | reverse complement strand
CGATCTGCCCGGTGTGCCCGCCGGCCTCGGTGCCCTGGGCGACGACGAGGTCGGCGCCGGCGGCCTTGTGCTTGATCGCGTGCTCGACCGAGCCGGCCAGCGCGGCCACCGGGATGCCGGCGCCGTGCGCCCGCTCGATGAAGTGCGGCGGCGGCGGGCCCAGCGCGGAGGCGACGAGCTTGGTCTCGTGCGCGAAGAGGACGTCGAGCAGCGGCGCCATGCTCTTGGGGTCGACCCGCATGCCGCCGACGCCGGAGCTGCGGCCGCCGGTCGGGGTGTCGGCGGGCAGCGCCGGGATGCCGTAGCGGTCGAGCAGGCCGTCGAGCCACTGCCGGTGCCCGGCGGGCAGCAGGTCGCCGAGCGCGGCCCGGTCCAGGCCGCCGGACTCCGAACCGGCGAACTTCTCCGGCACGAGCAGGTCGACGCCGTAGGGCCGGCCCTTGACCTCGTCCTCGATCCAGGCGAGGTCGATGTCGAGCTGCTCCGGGGTGTGCGCCACGGCGCCCAGGACGCCGAGCCCGCCGGCGTTGGTGACGGCGGCGACGACGTCGCGGCAGTGGCTGAAGGCGAAGATCGGGACGTCGATCCCGACGAGGTCGGTGGCGGCAGTGCGCACGGGGTGCCTCTCTCAGTGGTGGGCCCGGTGATGGGTGTGGAGCGTGGGGCGGGGAGGTCAGGAACGGCCGCCGGGCGGCGGTCCGTCGGTGGCGCCGCCGGCGAAGGCCTGCGCCTTCTCCATCCAGTCGCGGGCGGCCGCGCCGTCCGTCTGCAGGGCGGTGTCGTCGACGTGCCGGCGCTGGGTGACGACGAGGCAGAAGTCCAGCGCCGGACCGCGGACCGACTGCGCCGCGTCCTCGGGGCCCCAGCGCCAGACCTCGCCGGACGGCGCGACCAGCTCCAGGCGCACGTCGGCGGCCGGCAGCTCCTCGCGGCGGTTGGCGTAGGTCCACTTCCGCGTGATGAACCCGATCTGGCAGATGTGCCGCAGCCGGTCGGTCGGTTCCCGGGTCGTGCCGAGCGCGTCGACGACGTCCTGGCCGTGCGCCCAGGTCTCCATGAGCCGGGCGGTGAGGAACGACCGCACGCTCATCGAGGGCCCGTACCAGGGCGCCCGCCCCTCGGGGTCGACCTGCTGCACGACGTCGAGCAGGCGGGACCGGTTGGCCCGCCACGCGGCGAGCAGCTCGGCCGGCGCGAGCTGCCGGTGCAACGTCACGCCGTCCATGTCCTCCAGCAGCGGGCCGATGGAGGCGGCGAACGCCGCCTCGTCGGTCAGCGCCAGCACGGCGGCGCCGTCGAAGTAGGTGAGGTGGCCGACCTGGTCGGCGACGGTCCAGCCCGGGCTCGGCGTGGGCGTGGCCCACTGCTCCGCGGCCAGCTGCCCGAGGACGGCGTCGAGCACCTCGTGCTCGGCGGCCAGGTCGGCGGCGACCGCGGCGACGTCGGTCATGGGGTACGTCCTTCCAAGTGGGCAGAGCCCTTCATCGAGACAAGCCCTTCAGGATGATCTCGACCACCTCGTCGGCGGCCTGCTGGGGCGAGCTGCGCAGCGTGCGCGCCACCTCCGGGTCGGCGAAGCTTCGGCCCAGGCCGGCGAGCACCCGCGCCACCGCCGCGGTGTCGACGTCGGTGATGTCGCCGCGGGTCACCGCGGTGTCCAGGAGGATCCGCGTGACGTCGATCAGGTACTGGTTGTGGCTGTCCACCAGCGCCCGCACCGCCGGCACGGTGTCGAGGTCCCGCGACCAGGCGTGGGTCGCGCGGCCGACCGCCACGTGCGCCGCCCGGAGGTAGGCCCGGATCGCGTCCAGGGGCGGCATCCGGTCGGTGAGGATCCGCTGCGCGTTCCCGCCGATCCGCCACAGCTGCCGGTCGACGACCATGAGGACCAGCGCGTCGCGGCTCGGCGCCAGCGCGTAGAGGGTGCGTAGCGAGCACCCCGCCCGGGCCGCGATCTCGGCCATCGTCAGCTCGGCGAAGCCGTCGCGGAACATCGCGTCGAGCTGCCGCAGCACCTCGCGCTGCCGCTCGGTGAGCTGCTCCTCCCGCTCGCGGTCGAGGACCGGCCGCGGGCGCTCGACGGTGGCGAGCGTGCTCACGGCCCCTCCCCGAGCAGCGCCACCGGGACGTCGGCGTGCCGGGCGCGCAGCCACTCCCCCAGGCTCTTGGCCTGTCCGTCCTGGCGGGTCGAGGCGGCGACGCCCTCGTCGAGCAGCCCGTGGACGACGAAGTTGAGCGAGCGCAGCGCCGGCAGCCGGTGCCGGTCCACCCGCAGCGGCGCGGTCTCGGGCAGCAGCTCGGCCAGCCGCTCGGTCGTGAGGAAGCCGTCCAGCCACCCCCAGGCGGCGTCGGAGCGGGCGAAGACCCCGAGGTTGGCGTTGCCGCCCTTGTCCCCCGACCGCGCGCCGACGACCAGACCGAGGGGCACGCGTGTCGTCGGGCCGGAGGGCGCCGTGGCCGACGGGCCGGGCAGCGGCTCGACGGGGGCTGCGGGGGTGGTCGGTGCGGTGGACGCCACGACCGTCGTCGGCCCGCCCAGGACGGTGACCGACTGCGGCACGAGCTCGGCCGGCACGGTCGCCGGCCGGTAGACGCCGTAGGGGCGGGCGTCGCGGCCCCCGCCGCCGATGCCGAAGAAGCCGGGGATCGTGGCCAGCGCCAGCTCGGTCATCGCCGCACCCACGGACCGGCCGAGCTTGCGCTCGTCGGCGTCCTTGAGCGTGAGCCGCCACACCGCGACGGCCTCCTCGTTGCTCGCCGGGTCGGCCTTGTCGGTGCGCACGAGCGTCGTGGTGACGTCGGCGAAGTCGGCCGGCCCGTAGGGGCAGGCCGCCCAGAACGCCTCCTCGACCAGCGCGGCCTTGGCCTCGACGTCCAGCCCGACCAGGGCGATGCCGAGGTCGGTGCGGAAGCCGCCGAGCTCGTTCATCGCGACCTTCAGCGACGACGGCGGGGGTTCGCCCTTCGCGCCGCTGATCCGCACCCGGTCGGGGGCGACCTGCTCCAGCGCGACGGTGTCGAAGCGTGCCGTGACGTCGGGGCCGAGGTAGGCCGGGCTGCCGATCTCGTACAGCAGCTGGGAGGTGACCGTGCCGATCGAGACCTGGCCGCCCGTGCCGTCGTGCTTGCCGATCACCGAGGCGCCGTCGCCGGCGATCTCGGCCCACGGGAAGCCGGTGCGGACCATGCCCGGCACCTCGGTGAAGAAGGAGTAGTTGCCTCCGGTGGCCTGGGTGCCGCACTCGATCACGTGCCCGGCGACGACGGCGCCGGCGAGGGCGTCCCAGTCGTCGCGCGCCCAGCCGTGGTGCCAGGCGGCCGGGCCGCAGACGATCGCGGCGTCGGTGGTCCGCCCGGTGATCACGATGTCGGCACCGGAGTCCAGCGCGTCGACGATCCCCCAGCAGCCGAGGTAGGCGTTGGCGCTGATGAACCGCGACGGATCGCCCAGCGGCGCCCCGGTGTCCAGGTGCGCGAGGTCGACGCCGGAGGCCACCAGCTCGTCCAGCCGGGGCAGCAGGTCGTCGCCGCCGACGTAGGCGATGGTCGGCGCGAGGCCCAGCGACGCTGCCACCTCGGCCACCGCCTCGGCGCAGCCCGCCGGGTCGAGCCCGCCGGCGTTGGCGACGACCTTGATGCCGCGGTCCAGGCAGGTGCCCATGACCTGCTCCATCTGCGTCACGAACGTGCGGGCGTAGCCGCCGCCGGGCCGCGACGCCCGGCTGCGCGCCAGGATCAGCATGGTCAGCTCGGCGAGCCAGTCACCGGTGAGGACGTCGATCGGCCCGCCCTCGACCATCTCGCGGGCGGCGGAGAGCCGGTCGCCGTAGAACCCGGAGCAGTTGGCGATCCGCAGCGGCTCAGGCATCGGGCGCCTCGCCCTCGGGCTCGACGACGAGGAGGACGGCGCCGTTCTCGACCTGCTGGCCGACGGCGACCCGCACCTCGCCGACCACACCGGCGTAGGGCGCCCGCACGTGGTGCTCCATCTTCATGGCCTCGAGCAGCACCAGCGTCTGCCCGGCGGTGACGCGATCCCCCACCGCGCAGCGCACGTCGAGGACGACGCCGGGCATCGGCGCGACGAAGCCGCCCTCGACACCGGCCGCGCCGGGCGGCACGAACCGCGGGACGACGACGAGCTCCACCGTGCCGCGCGGCGTCTGGACGTGCAGCCGGTCCCCGTCGACGGTGACGGCGTAGCGGGCCCGGTGCCCGGCGAGCTCGACGTCGATGCTCTCCGTCGACCAGGCGTGCACCCGCGCCTCGCCGAGGTCGCGGACGGTGAAGCCGCCGTCCCGCCGGGTGCGGTAGCGGATCTCGACGTCGTCGTCGCGGTGCCGGAACCGCACGGAGGAGTCGGGCAGCCGGGCGTTGCGCCAGCCGGTGGGCACCGACCGCAGCACCCGAGCCTCGGCGCGGTTGCGGCCCTGCACCCACAGCGCCGCGGCCGCGGCCACCCGGCGCAGCGCGTCGTCGTCCAGGACGAGCTGGGCGGCCGGCGCGTGGCGCTCGATGAAGTCGGTGGTCGTGTCGCCGTCGAGGAAGGCCGGGTGCCGGAGGACGGCGGCGAGGAAGTCGCGGTTGGTGGTCGGCCCGCCCAGGTGCAGCCGGGTGAGCGCCAGCGCCAGCCGGCCGGCCGCCTCGCGCCGGGACGGTGCGTGCGCGATCACCTTGGCCAGCATCGGGTCGAAGCTGACGCCGACGACGGAGCCGGCCTCGACGCCGGAGTCCCACCGGACGGCGGGCTCGGCGGCCGGGGTGAACGCCGCGACCGTGCCCGTGGCCGGGAGGAAGCCCGCGGCGGGGTCCTCGGCGTAGAGCCGCACCTCGATGGCGTGCCCGGTGAAGGAGACGTCGGCCTGGGTGCGGTCCAGCGGCTCGCCCGCGGCCACCCGCAGCTGCTCGCGGACCAGGTCGATGCCGGTGACCTCCTCGGTGATCGGGTGCTCCACCTGCAGGCGGGTGTTCACCTCGAGGAAGAAGAACTCGCGGGTGTCGTCGTCCACCAGGAACTCGACGGTGCCGGCGGACCGGTAGCCCAGGGCTCCGGCCAGGGCCAGGGCGGCGTCGCCCATCGCCGTCCGCAGGGCGTCGTCGACCACCGGCGACGGCGACTCCTCGACGATCTTCTGGTGCCGGCGCTGGATCGAGCACTCGCGCTCGCCCAGGTGCAGCAGGTTGCCGTGCTCGTCGCCGAGGATCTGGATCTCGACGTGCCGGGCCCGGCGCACGTAGCGCTCCAGGAACACCCGGTCGTCGCCGAAGCCGGACAGCGCCTCGCGCTGCGCACCGGCGACGGCCTCGGCGAGCTCGGCCGCGGACTCCACGACCCGCATGCCCTTGCCGCCGCCTCCGGCCGCGGCCTTGACCAGCAGCGGGTAGCCGACCGCGTCCCCGACGGTCGGGTCGTCCGACGACGGCAGGGTCGGGACACCGGCGGCGACCGCGGCCTTCTTCGCGGCGAGCTTGTCGCCCATCGCCGCGATGACCTCGGGCGTGGGCCCGACCCAGACCAGCCCCGCGGAGAGGACGTCGGCGGCGAAGCCGGCGTTCTCCGAGAGGAAGCCGTAGCCGGGGTGGATCGCCCCGGCGCCGGTGGCGCGGGCGGCGGCGATCACGGCCGCGCCGTCGAGGTAGCCGGTGTCGAGCCGGACGGCCTCGTCGGCGTCGGCGACGAACGGGGCGCCCGCGTCGGCGTCCACGTAGACGGCGACGCAGCGGTACCCCATGGCGCGGGCGGTGCGGAACACCCGGCGGGCGATCTCGCCGCGGTTGGCGACGAGGACGGTGTCGAAGGGGGCGGTCACAGCCGGAACACCCCGAACTGCTGGGCACCCTCGACCGGGCCGTTGGCCACGAACGACAGGCACATGCCGAGCACCGTGCGGGTGTCGCGCGGGTCGATGATCCCGTCGTCGCTCACCGCCCCGGTGGCCCGCAGTGCCAGCGAGCCCTCCTCCTGGCCCGCCTCCACCATCGCCACGATCTGCGCGTCCTCCTCCTCGTCGAAGGGCACGCCCTTGCGCAGCGCCTGGCCGCGGCGGACCTGCGACATGACCCCGGCGATCTGCTTGGGGCCCATGACCGCGATCTTCGCCGTCGGCCAGAGGAAGGTGAACCGGTTGCCGAAGGCCCGGCCGGACATGCCGTAGGTGCCGGCGCCGTAGGAGGAGCCGATGATCACCGTCAGGTGCGGCACCGTGGAGTTGGTGACCGCGTTGAGCATCTGGCTGCCCTTCTTGACGATCCCGGCCGCCTCGAAGTCCCGGCCCACCATGTAGCCGGTGATGTTCTGCAGGAAGACGAGTGGGACGTCGATCCGGTTGCACAGCTGGATGAAGTGCGCCGCCTTCTGCGCCGAGTCGGGGTGCAGCACGCCGTTGTTGCCGAGGATGCCCACCGGATGGCCGTGGATCGAGGCCCACCCGCACACCAGCGTCGGGCCCCACCGGGGCTTGAACTCCTCGAACCGGGAACCGTCGGCCACACGGGCGACGACGTCGCGGACGTCGACCGGCTGGCGGAGGTCCCGGCTGACCAGGCCCAGCAGCTCCTCGGGGTCGTGCACCGGCTCGTCGGCGGCCAGCGACGGCTCGGGGCCGGCTTTGCGCCAGTTCAGGTGCGAGACCGCCTCGCGGCACATCCGGATGGCGTCCATCTCGTCCTCGGCGAAGTAGTCGCCCAGGCCGGAGACGTCGGCGTGCAGCCGGGCACCGCCGAGGGTCTCGTCGTCGCTCTCCTCGCCGGTGGCCATCTTGACCAGCGGCGGGCCGGCGAGGAACACCTTCGACTGCTGGTCGATGACGACGACGTAGTCCGACAGCCCCGGCTGGTACGCGCCACCGGCGGTCGAGGAGCCGAAGACGACGCAGACCGACGGGATGCCCAGCCTGGACAGCTCGGTCATCTCGTAGAACTGCCGGCCGCTCTCGGCGAAGTGCGACGTCTGCGCCGACCGGCCGCCCCCTCCCCCGCCGGGCCGCAGGTCGGCGCCGGCGGACTCCACGAAGCTGACGTAGGGCATCCGGTTCTCGCGGGCGATCTCCAGCGCGCGCGCCCACTTCTTCAGCGCGTACGGGGTCAGCGCGCCACCGAGGACCGTCGGGTCGTTGCCCATGACGACGCACTCGACGCCGGCGATCACGCCGACCCCGACCACCATGCCGCCGCCGGCCGTGTAGTCCGAGCCGTAGGCCGCGAGCGGGCTGATCTCGAGGAACGGGCTGTCGGGATCGAGGGCGTACGCGATGCGCTCGCGGATCGGCAGCTTGTCGCGCTGCCGGAGGCGCTCGGTCGCCTTCTCCCCGCCGCCGGCGGCCGCCTGGTCGAGCAGCTCGTCGAGCACCGCGAGCTGCTCGAGCATGTCGGCGCGGTTCTGCTGGAAGCTCTCGCTCCCCGGGTCGACCGACGAGGGCAGCGGTGGAGCGAGCAGCGAGCGGGCCATGCGGCGAACGTATGGCGGTAATCCTGCCGAGTCAACGTTACCGCTCCGCCGCGTCGTGCTGTCTTGACAAGCTGACTGTCATCTTGACAGGTTCTCTGTCATGACATCGGCCGGCGCGGCGTACCAGGTCCTCCTCCAGGTGCGCCCGCTCTACCAGGCCTCGGAGCGCGCGGTCAGCGATGCCCTCCGGGGCACGGACCTGACCGTGCCGCTGCGCGCCGTGCTGGAGCTCGTCCTGCACCGGGAGCCCATGACCGTGCCCCAGGTGGCCCTCGAGTTCGGGGTCACGCGCCAGAGCATCCAGGCGCTCGTCGATGCCGGAGCAGCCCTCGGGCTCCTGCGGTTCGAGGACAACCCCCGGCACCGGCGCTCCCGGTTCGTCGCGGCGACCGAGCACGGCGAGCAGACGTTCACCGAGGTCCACCGGCGCGAGCTCGCGAACCTCGACCGCGTCGCCGCCGACCTGGACCCCGACGACCTCGCCCGGTGCGCCCGCGTGCTGGCAGTCCTCACCGACCGCATCCGCCGGATCCCCGCCCACGACCAGGAGCACCCGTGAACCAGGCACCCGACCTCATCGTCCCCACCGACCTCGCCGACCCGCTCGACCGCGGGGACTTCGACCTCTATCTGCCCGAGCACGGTGGTCGGCCGCCCGTCGTCGTCCTGGTGCACGGGCTGTTCCCGCAGCCCCCACCGGTGAGTCCACGTCGGACGGCCTTCTTCCGGGCGTACGCCTCGCAGCTGGCCCGGCGGGGCACGGCGGCCGTGGTGCTGGACCACGAGCTGACCGGCGGCATGCGCTATCCGGAGGCGTCCGCGACGCTCGACCGCGTGCTCTCGGCGGTGCGCAGCAGCGGCGAGGTCGACGGCGACGCGGTGGCGGTCTGGTTCTTCTCCGGCGGCGGTCCGCTGGCCTACCCGGTCCTCGCCGCCGGGCACGAGTGGCTGCGGTGCGTCGCCCTGACCTATCCCCTGCTGCCCACCGAGGACATCCCGGGCTGGCCGTCCCTGTCCGACGCCCTGCACGGGCTGGGCGACACCCCGATGGTGCTCACGCTCGTCGAGAACGAGATCCCCGCGTTCGTCGCCGGCCAGCAGGCGCTGCTCGCGGCACCGCCCCCCGGACTGACGACCATCGAGGTCGCGGGGGCCGAGCACGGCTTCGACACCGGCCCCGCCACGGAGCACGGCCGCGCCGCGGTCCTCCGGGCGCTCGACGCCGTCACGGAGCCGCTGGGCCTCGCCGCGGAGCGACCCCGGTCCTGAGCGCGGCCGTCCTCACCCTCTCCGGGTGAGCGGCATCGCGGGACCGGCCTTCCGGAGGCGGCCATGGCCCCTGCGAGCGGCGACCCGCTGGGCGCGCCCCTCGCCGACGAGGCGGGTCAGCTCGGTCAGGAAGCCGAGGACGGCTCCGACGGCGACGCACTCGCCGAGGAACCAGGCGGCCGCGCTGTGCCACGGGGTCCAGTTGTCCCGCCACGGGAGCGCCGGCCCGCCGTTCGCCGTTCCGCTGCCGATCCCGTGCGCTCCCAGCTGCACCGCCATCGCCGGTCTCCTCTCGCCGGGATCCAGCGTCCCGCCGCGCCCCCGCCCTCCCCTCCCCCTCCCGGCATGAGCCGCGCACCCGGGTG
>JBEPZM010000136.1:0-9168 GCA_041640835.1 Blastococcus sp. | reverse complement strand
CCAACCGCCGCCGCCCTCGCGCACGGTCCGCGCCTGCAGGTCGGTGTTCGACAGCCCCGGGTGGGCGATCAGCGACGACGCCGCGACACCGGCCTGCGCGAACCGCTGCTGCAGACCGAGCCCGAAGTGGTAGTTGGCCATCTTGGCCCGCGCGTAGGAGCCCCAGGCCCGGTACTTCTTCGTCATGTGCGGATCGGCCGGGTCCAGCGGGCCGCCCATGAACCGGGCGGTGCTCGTCACCGTCACCACCCGCGCCGAGGGCGCCCGGAGCAGCGCCGGGAGCAGGTGCGCGGTGAACGCCCAGTGCCCCAGGTGGTCGACGCCGAGCTGCATCTCGAACCCGTCGACGGTGGTGCGCTGCGGCATCGCCATCACGCCGGCGTTGTTGACCAGCAGGTCGATCCGCTCGTGCGCGGCCAGCACGGTGTCCGCTGCCGTCGACACCACCGACAGGTCGCCCAGGTCCAGCGGCACCACCTCCAGCGACGCCGCCGGGTACCGCTCCCGGATCCGCGCCGTCGCCGCCGCCGTCTTCTCCGGGTCGCGGGCCGCGACGACGACGTGCGCGCCGGCGCCGGCCAGCGCCAGCGCCGTCTGGAAGCCCAGGCCGCCGTTGGCGCCGGTCACCACCGCGGTGCGGCCGCTCAGGTCGGGGATGTCCTTCTCGGTCCAGGCCACGGGCCGATCCTGCCGCAGGTCAGGGCAACCGGCCGGTCGCCCGCAGCTCGACCGCGGTCAGCACCTCCCAGCGCACGGCGCTGCTGCCCGGCCGGACCACCCGCCAGTAGCGGGCGAAGGCCCGCCGGCTGGCGGGATCGGTCGCCTTCACGCGGGTCTCGGAACGCAGCTCCGTGCCGCCTCCGCCGGGGATCAGCCGGAAGTCCATCGCTGCCTTCACCCAGCCCGGCGTGGCCCAGGCCCGCAGCCTGCGGGCGTCCAGCTCGGGCCCGGACTCGCCCCCGCCCAGCTGCCAGGGCTGCAGCACGCCGCCGAACACCACCGACGACGGCGGGTCGGACGCGAGCAGCGGCACGGGCAGGGCGTCGAGGAAGGGCCGGTCGTGCAGCTCGCCGAGCCCGCGCCCGGCGAGCACCACCGGGAGGAACCGGGCGGCCGAGAGCACCAGCGTGACCGGCAGCCCGGACATCCGGACGGCGTGCAGCGCGTCCCAGACCACGGCCGGCTCCGCGGCGATCCAGCGCGCCTGCCGGGTGACGTGGTCGGGCCGGGGGAGGACGTCGTCGAGCTGCACCGGCTCAGCCCAGCGCGGCGTAGACCGCGCGCACGTAGGCCTCGCTGCGCGGCGACCCGAGGAGCCCACCACCCATCTTGTTCATCATGTAGCTGATCGTGAGCCGCCGGTCGAGGTCCAGGACGATCAGCGATCCGCCCCAGCCGCCCCAGAAGAAGGTCCGGCCCTCGGGCACGTAGGGCACCACGGGCGAGCCGAGGCAGAAGCCGTTGCCCCACCGGAACGGGGCGCCCAGCACCAGGTCCACGCCGTCGGCCTGCTGGTCGAAGACCTTCTCGATCGTCCCCGGCGAGAGCAGCCGCACGCCGTCGGCCTCGCCGCCCAGGCTCAGCACCCGCAGCGCCTTCATCACGCCGCGGGCGTTGGAGTGCCCGTTGAGCGCGCCGAGGTCGGCGGCCCGCCACTCGGGCGAGTTCGCCGCGGCGGCCGAGGCCTTGGGGCCGGTGAAGGTCCTGACGCCCACCGACTCCGGATCCGGCGCCGCGCCGCCGACGTCGGGCCGCGGGGGCGCGACGACGGGCGCGATGCGGGAGACCTCCGACTCACGGGCGCCGATCTGGAAGTCCGCGCCCAGCGGGTCGGCGATCCGGTCGGCGACGAACTTCTTGAACGTGGTGTTGGTGATCCGGCGGATGACCTCGCCGACCAGGTGCCCCTGGTTGTTGGCGTGGTAGCCCGAGGCGGTGCCCGGCTCCCACCAGGGCCGCTGCTGCGCCAGCCGCTCGGTCGCCGCGGTCCAGTCGTACATGTCGCGGATGGAGAAGGGCCGCTCCCAGCCCGAGACACCCGAGGTGTGCGACAGCAGGTGACGGACCAGTACGTCCTTCTTGCCCTTGGCCGCGAACTCCGGCCAGTAGAGGGCGACCGGCGCGTCGAGGTCGAGCTCGCCGCGGTCGACCAGCATCAGCGCCGAGAGCGCCAGCACGCACTTCGTCGTCGACCAGACGTTGACGATCGTGTGCTCGGACCACTCCTGGGTGCGCTCGGCGTCGCGGTGCCCGCCCCAGAGGTCGACGACGGTCTCCCCGTCCCAGTCGACGGCGATCGACGCGCCGAGCTCCTCACCCGCGTCGAGCTGCTGCGCCAGCGCCTCGCGCACGCCGCCGAACCGCTCGTCGCACCGGCCGTGGACCTCGGCCATGCCACCCCCTGGTCTCGGGACAGCGCCGTCGCCGTCCGCTGGGCCCATCCGACCACGCGGCACGCACCCCCGCGAGGTGCCCCGGCGCGGTCAGTCGCGGGGCAGCCGGCGGCGGTGGTGGCTCTTCGCCCCGTACATCGCGAGGTCGGCGCGGGCGATGACCTCGTCGGGCGTCTCCCCCGGGCGACCGACGGCCACGCCCACGCTGACGCCCACCGGCTGATCCGGCAGCCCCCCGAACGGGGCGAGCACGGTGGTCGCCACCCGCTGGGCCAGCGCGACCATGGCGGGCTCGTCGGCCCCCGGCCGCAGCAGGACGAACTCGTCGCCGCCGAAGCGGGCCACCAGGTCGCCGGGCGACAGCTCCACCAGCCGCCGGGCCACCTCGACCAGCACCCGGTCCCCCACCTGGTGCCCGTACTCGTCGTTGACCTGCTTGAACCGGTCGAGATCGCAGAACAGCACGCCGACGTCGGGGCCGCCCTCGACGTCGAGGTGCCGGTGCAGCGCGTCGAACAGCGCGGCCCGGTTCGGGATGCCGGTGAGCAGGTCGGTCTGCGCCCGCACGTGCAGCCGCTCCTCGCGCTCCCGGTCCGCGGTGACGTCGATGCCCACGGTGGCGACGGCGAACGGCCGGCCGGTGTCGTCGGTGAGCACGGTGTTGCGCATCGCCACCCGGCGCCGGACGCCCTCCCCCGTGAGCCAGTCCGCCTCCTGCGGGTGGGCCCGGCCGGTCTCGATCGCCCGCGCGACGGCGTCCTGGGCCAGCTCGACGTGCTCCGGGACCACGTAGACCTCCCAGAACCGCTGGCCGAGCAGCCGGTCGGGCTCGCGGCCGGTGAACCGCTGCAGGGCCGGGTTGGCGAACAGGATCCGGCAGTCCACGCCGATGATGCAGACCAGCGCCTCGGTCGCGTCGATGAACGCGGTCACCAGCGCCAACGCGCCGGCGCTCGCCGTCTCGACGTCCCGCCCGGTCACGGCAGGAGTGTTCCCCCTGGGGCCGCGGCCGACACCCGGTTCCGGAACTGCCTGGTGAGCGGCATGGTCAGCCGGCCAGGACGGCGTCCCGCTGGGCGAGGCCGGCCAGCCGGGCGTACCGGCCGCCGAGGGCCAGGAGCTCGTCGTGCGTGCCCTGCTCGACCACCCGGCCGGCGTCGAGCACGACGATCCGGTCCGCGTCGCGCACCGTGGAGAGCCGGTGGGCGATGGTGATCGTCGTCCGGCCACGGCTGGTCTCGTCGAGCGCCGCCTGCACCGCCCGTTCAGTCTCGTTGTCCAGCGCACTGGTGGCCTCGTCGAGCACGAGTACGGCCGGGTCGCGCAGCAGTGTGCGGGCGATCGCCAGGCGCTGCTTCTCGCCGCCGGAGAAGCGGTACCCCCGGGCGCCGACGACGGTGTCGTAGCCGTCGGGCAGGGCGGTGATGACGTCGTGCACCTGGGCCCGCCGGGCCGCGGTCACCATCTCCTCGTCGGTGGCGTCGGGCTTGGCGTGCCGCAGGTTCTCCCGCACCGTGCCGTGCAGCAGGTAGGTCTCCTGGGAGACGACGCCGACGATGCGCGCGAGGTCGCCCAGCGCCAGGTCGCGGACGTCGATGCCGTCGATCAGCACGCGGCCGGTCGTCGGGTCGTTGAGCCGGGCGACCAGCAAGGCGAGCGTGCTCTTGCCCGAGCCGGTCTCCCCGACCAGGGCGAGGGAGGAGCCCGCCGGCACGGCGAGGTCGACGTCGGCCAGCGCCGGGCGGACGCCGTCGGGGTAGCGGAAGCCCACCCGCTCGAACCGGACCTCGCCGCGGACAGCGGCCGGGTCGACGGCCACCGGGTGGGCCGGCTCGTCGATGTCGACCGGCAGGTCCAGGTACTCGAAGACCCGGCTGAACAGCGCCATCGAGGCGGTGAGCGAGACGCCGATGTCGAGCAGCTGCATGAGCGGCCGGAAGAGCGCGCCCTGGAGGGTCGTGAAGGCGACCAGGGTGCCGATGGTCATCCCGCCCGACGTCGCGGGCAGCCCGGCGGCCAGGTAGATCAGCGCCGGGATGCCGGCGAAGACGATGCTCATGGTGGCCATCCGCCACCGGCCGGCCAGCTGCGAGCGGACCTCGAGGTCGACGAGGAACGCCGACGTGCCGGCGAACCGCTGCGACTGGGCCGGCCCCGCGCCCAGCGTCTTGCCCAGCAGGACGCCGCTGACCGAGAGCCCCTCCTCCACCTGCGAGTGCAGGTCGGCCAGGTGGCGCTGGCGCTGCGCGGTGATCGCCCGGCGCATGCGCGCGACCCGGCGGGTGAGCCAGACCGCCGGCGGCAGCACCACCAGCGACAGCAGGGAGAGCCGCCAGCTCAGCACCGCCATGGCGACGGCCGTGCCGATGACCGTGGTGGCGCTGGCCGCGAAGGAGGTCGCGGTCGAGGTGACCACGGACTGCATGCCGCCGATGTCGTTCATCAGCCGCGACTGCACCTCCCCGCCCTTGGTCCGGGTGAAGAAGCCCAGCGACTGGCGCTGCAGGTGGGTGAAGACCGCCGTCCGCAGGCCGTGCATGACCCGCTGGCCGACCGTGGTGGACAGCCAGGTCTGCACGACGCCGAAGACCGCCGTCAGCACGGTGACGGCGAGCATGCCGCCGACCGCCCACAGCAGCAGCGGCACGTCCTGCGCGGGGATGGCCTCGTCGATGACCAGCCGGATCAGGAACGGCGTGGCCAGGGCGACTGCGGAGGACGCGACGATCAGGCCCATCACGACGGCGAGCTGGGCGCGGTAGGGGCGGAACAGCGCTGCGACCCGGCTCCAGCGGACCGGGGAGCGCTCGAGCTGGGCGCGGTCGGCGGGGTCGGGCCTGCGGCCCGGAGGACCGCCGCCGGGACCGCCGCCCCGGCCGCCCGTCATCATCTCGCTGATAGCGACACCTCCTGTGTGAATACTGAGGTTACCTCATGGTCAGGTAACCACCGCATCTCCGCTACGATTCCCCCGTGGCCGAGGAACCGACCGGCGAGCTGGGCGACCTGCTCATGCGGGTGGCGCGCACCCAGCGCCGCCGCTGGCGCGAGGCGCTCGCCCCGTGGGATCTCTCGCCCCATCAGGCCCGCGCGCTGCGGGTGGTGAGCGAGCACGACGGCGTCCGGCTCTCTGACCTCGCGGAGGCGCTGCACATCGCTCCCCGCTCGGCCACCGAGGTGGCCGACGGGCTCCAGGAACGGGGCCTGGTCGAACGCGCGCCCGATCCCGGTGACCGCCGTGCGGTGCTGCTCCGCCCGACGGACGAGGGCCGCCGCGTCCGCGCCGAGGTCGGCCGCGCCCGGGCCGCGGACAACGAGGCGCTGCTCGCCCGCCTGTCCCCCGACGACCGCGCCACCCTCACCCGCCTGCTGACCGCACTGCTCGACTGACGCCCGCCCCCGGCGGGAGGATGCCGGCGTGGACCTGACCCGGCGCGAGGTGCTGGCCTTCCGGACGCGTGCCCAGCAGTTGGGCCGCGAGGCCGGAACCGTGGCCGACACCGCCGTCCTCGACCTGGGCGTGCAGGACACCGGCACCGACGGCGCAGCCTGGGCGCTGGCGCTGCGCGGCGTCACCGACGTCCCGGCCGGGGACGTCGTCCTCGTCTGGACGCTCCGCGGCGCTCCGCACCTGTACCGCCGGGCCGACCTGCCCGGGATCGCCGCGGCCACCGCGCCGTTCTCCGAGGCCGACGCGGGCAAGCGCGTCTTCGACGCCGCCCGCGCGCTCCGGGCCGCCGGCATCCCCGTGCTCGAGGGGCTGGACACGATCGCGGCGCGGATGCGGGAGATCGTGACCGCTCAGACGGTCAAGGGCGAGATGTCCACCCGGCTCACCGCCGTCCTGGACGAGCCCTACCTGCGCTCCTGCGTGCCGTGCAACGCGATCCACGCCTACGAGCAGCCGTTCCGGCTCGCCGCCCTGCGGGCCGGGCTCGAGCTGGAGCCGGGCACCTCACCGCCGGTGCTGCGTCCGGTCCCGGGCTTCGCGCCGGCCGACGCGGTGCCCGACCGGCTCGACGTCGTCCGCGGCTACCTGCGGCTGCTCGGGCCGGCCACCCCCGCGCACGTGGCCGGGTACCTGGACGCGACGCAGAAGGACGTGAAGGCGCACTGGCCCGCCGACGCGGTGGAGGTGGCGGTCGAGGGGGAGCGCCGCTGGGTGCTCGCCGGGGACGCCGACCGGGTGTCCGGCGCGACCGCGGCAGGCACCGTCCTGCTCGGCAGCCACGACCTTTTCCTCCAGGCCCGCGACCGCGCCACGATCGTGCCGGACCAGGGTGTCGCCAAGGAGCTGTGGCGCACCATCGGCCGCCCGGGCGCGGTGCTCGCCGACGGCGACGTCGTCGGCACCTGGCGGGCACGGAAGGCGGGAAAGGCCCTCGACCTCGCGGTCGAGCCGTTCGGCCCGCCGTCCCCGCGCCTGCGGCGGGCGCTGGACGAGCAGGCCGAACGCCTGGCCGCGCACCGCGGGCTCGACCTCCGGAGCGTCGCGCTGAGCGGCTGAGCGGCTGAGCGGCTGAGCGCGCGGGCCGCGTCAGACGTCGAGGTCGGTGCTCCCGGCAGGGGGCTTCGCCTCGTCCCCCGTCACGCCCTCGTCACCGTGCGGCGTGGCGGCGTCCTCGGCCGTGCCCTCGACGTCCTCCGGAGCGAGCGGGGTCTCCTCCGCGACGTTCTTCCGCGCCTGGTCGCGGTCGGTTCCCGGCACCTCGGTCATGGTGATCTCCTTCGCTCGGGACGCTCTTCCTACCCGGCCCCGTGCGTCCCGACGCCGGCTTCGCCACCGGCGAACAACCCACCTCCGGGCCGGCCCGCCGCGCGGAGCACCGCGGCGGTCGCCTCGTCGGCGGGCAGGAACGCCTCGACGCTGAGCTCCGCCGCGGTCAGGTCGACGGCGGTGCCGAAGGGGGTCACCGTGCTCAGGAAGCTCAGCACGTCGTCGCCGGCCCGGAGCCGCAGCGGGACGACGATGCCGTTCGGCGGGGTCCGGTCCATCCCGCCCGGCAGGGCGAGCAGCTCGCGGTGCAGCGCGGCCAGCCCGAGGTCGCCGGCGAGGTGCGCCTCGCGGCCCAGCCGGTGCAGGACGTGCCGGCGCCACTGCGGCAGGTTGAGGATCCGCGGCGCCAGCCCCTCGGGGTGCAGGCTCAGCCGCAGCACGTTCACCGGCGGCTCCAGCAGGTGCGGCGCGACGCCGTCGAGGAGCCCCGAGAGCGCGCCATTGGCGGCGACCAGGTGCCACCCCCGGTCGACGACCAGCGCCGGGAACGGCTCGTAGGCCGCCAGCACGAGGTCGAGCGCGGCCCGGACGGAGGCCATGTCCGGATCGCCGAGGTCGCGCCGCCGGTAGACGGGCGCGAAGCCGGCGGCCGCCAGCAGCTCGTTGCGCGCGCCCAGCGGGACCTCCAGCTGCTCGGCCAGGAGCAGCACCATCTCCCGGCTGGGCCGCGCCCGCCCGGTCTCGACGAAGCTCAGGTGCCGGGCCGAGACGCCCGCCTCCCCCGCGAGGTCCAGCTGGCTGAGGCGGCGGCGCTGCCGCCACTGGCGCAGCAGGTCACCGACGGAGGCCTCCACTGCGAGTGCGCTGCTCACGCCGCCGACGCTAGCGACGACGCGGTGCGCTGTCCCTTACCCCGGAGGTAATCGACGCCCGTCCCTGCCGCGGCCACGGTTGCGCCATGACCACGACCCACAGCGCACCCGCTGCCTCCCCGCTGATCCACGCCGGCGGACTGCTCCGCCCGGCCCTCCGCCTCGACGCCGTCGTCACCGGCGCCAACGGCGCCGGCTACCTGCTCGGCGCCGCACTGCTCGACGGACCGCTCGGCCTGTCCGCCGGCGTGCTCCGCGGCGTCGGCGCCTTCCTGCTCGCCTACGCGGCGGCCGTCTGGCTCGTCGCGGCCCGCCGGCGAATCTCCGGCACCGCCGTCGAAGCGGTCATCGGCGCGAACGCGCTGTGGGCCGCCGGCAGCGTCGCCGTCGCCGTCGGCGTCGAGTCGCTGACCGGGCTCGGCGCCGGCTGGGTGGTCCTGCAGGCAGCCGTCGTCGCCGGCTTCGCCGCCGTCCAGCTCGTCGGCCTCCGCCGGCGCTGACCACCGTCCCCCGCACGACCCCGCAGAACACCCCGGAGAAGAAGAAGGAGCACGTCATGACCGCCACCCCCGCCCACGCCGACCGCTACCTGGCCGCCTGGAACGAGACCGATCCCGTCGCCCGCCGCACCGCCGTCGACGAGGTGTTCAGCGCCGACGTCCGCTACACCGACCCGATGGCCGACGTCCGCGGCGCCGAGGCGCTGGCCGCGACCATCGGCGCCGTCCAGGCCCAGTTCCCGGGCTTCGTGTTCCGGCTGCTCGGGCCGGCCGACGCCCACCACGACCAGCTCCGCTTCACCTGGGAGCTGGGTCCCGCGGGCGTCGAGGCGCCGATCGTCGGCTCGGACGTCGCCGTGCTGGACGCCGACGGCCGGATCAGCACCGTGCTCGGCTTCCTCGACCGGGTGCCGGCCGCCGCCTGACAGCTCATCCGCGCACGGTCGGCCTCTGCCCATTCCGGTGGGCAGGGGCCGACCGTGCGGGACGGGGCTTCCCGCAGCAGACTCGGGGCGTGACCGAGCCGCGCGAGGACGACGAGACCAACAACCTGCACCCGGGCCAGCACGACGAGGGCGGGCACGGCGGCATGGCCACGCGCGAGCGGGACGCGAAGAAGGACGACGCCGAGCAGGACTGACTCAGCGCCGGCGGAACCAGCGGCGCCGCGCGACCGGCTGCGGCGG
>JBEPZM010000135.1:0-9209 GCA_041640835.1 Blastococcus sp. | reverse complement strand
TCTCGCCGCCGGGGGCGGCGACGGCGAGCAGGTGGGCGGGGGCCAGGACCGCCTGACCGGCCCGCGCGACGATCTGGCGCAGGGCGGTGTCGAGGTCGTCGCTGCCGGCCAGCTCGGTGGCGGTGGACTGCAGGGTGCGGAGCTGTCCGCGCAGCGCGGCGAGCTCGCGGTCGGCGTTCCCGCCGGCGCTGCGGCGCCGGCGCAGCCGTGAGCGGCGCTCCCAGCTGACCTCGTAGATGCAGGTGCGGCCGTTCCCGGTCCGGCACTCCG
Source organism: Blastococcus sp. (assembly GCA_041640835.1). Taxonomy (GTDB): domain Bacteria; phylum Actinomycetota; class Actinomycetes; order Mycobacteriales; family Geodermatophilaceae; genus Blastococcus. Next base: position 8,939 of record JBEPZM010000135.1, on the reverse strand, counting down.
CCGCGGTGATGACGCCGGTGGGCAGCCCGAACAGCTCCGGGATCGTGGTGGCGAGGCCGCGGGCGAAGTCGCAGTCCATCGCGGAGTGCTCGTAGCCCTCGTGCAGGTGGAGAGCGGTGCGCGCCGAGGTGGCAGTGGTCTCCAGGATCTCCATGGAGGAGACGGTGGTGAACTTGGCGACGGCGCGAGGGAGGCGCCGGAAGACCTGGCGGGGCGATCCCAGGGCGCGCAGCACCAGCACCAGGGAGTGGGCCAGGCCGCTGCGCAGCGCGGCGGCGCCCACGTGGAACATGACGTCCGGGTCGCCGAGCACCTCGGTCGCGGCCGAGAACAGGCGCACGCGGGTGGCGTAGCTGAACCAGCGCGACTGGTCGGCGAGCTCCTCGGCCGAGTGCGGGACGCCCGCCAGCTCGAGGAGCCGGGCGACCGCGTCGGGCTCGCCGTGCATCGCGACGTAGGTCAGCAGGCCGGCCGTGGTGACACCGGAGGTCTCGCGCGCCTCCCCGAGGGCCCTGACGGGGGTCACCGTGGGCTCCTCGCGCCGTCGGGGCACGGCAGCGGCGCGACCGGGGTCCGACCGGGGGGCCGGGCCGGGTCGCTCCCCGTCCGCACGCACATCACAGAGGACGTTTCGGCACGGTCCTGTCCCCCCATGAGCGGAACCACCCTTCCGGGTGGGCGGCCCCGGACAGCATTCGACCCCGGCCTCTACGAGGTCCGGGGTCGCGCGGGGTGGAGCAGCGCCGCGGGGAGCGGCGCGGCCGCGTCAGCGGCGGGTGTAGGAGGTGGCGCTCGCCATGGTCAGGAGCTCGTCCCGCATCGCGGGGCTGCTGCTGCGCGAGAGAGCCGCGTCGATCGCGCGGCGGGTACGCGCCGCCTGACGACGCTGCCGCCAGGTGGACGTCACGCTGTTCATCGTTGATGCCTCTTTCGTCGGTCGTTGTGAGCCTGCACCTATGAGAGTGCATGCGATGGCCCTATTATTCCGATGGATCGTAGGCACAGGGCCAGCAACGCCGAGGATCTCTCACCCGACGGGGTGAAACGGATCACGATCGACGCACGACGGCGCCCGCCCTCCGAGGAGGACGGACGCCGTCGTCGTGCGCGGTGCGGGTGCGGTCAGCTGGGGCGCTGGACGTCCCCGCGCCAGGCACCGGTCTCGGTGCCGCGGCTCTCGATGAACTCCTTGAACTTCTTCGCGTCCGCCTTGACCTGGCGGTCGTCGAAGCCGAGGGCGGCGCCGGCCTTCTCGACCAGACCCTCGGGCTCCCAGTCGATCTGGATCATGACCCGGGTCTTGGCGTCGTCCAGTCGGTGGAAGGTGACCACCCCGGCGTGCTTGGCCTCACCGGAGGTGCTGGTCCACGCCACGCGCTCCTCGGGGTGCTGCTCGGTGATCTCGGCGTCGAACTCCCGCTTCACACCGTCGATGTTGGTGACCCAGTGGGTGTGCGTGTCGTCGATCTGCGTGATCTTCTCGACTCCGCCCATGAACTGGGGGAAGGACTCGAACTGCGTCCACTGGTCGTAGGCGGCCCGGATCGGGACGTCGACGTCGACGGATTCCTGCACGCTGGCCACGGTCTCAGCTCCTCGTGTCGCTTGATCGGTCGTGTACGACCTACCCCGGGCGTGCGGGCGTGACACGTCGGATTCTGCAGGTCAGCGCTGCAGGCAGAACTCGCTGCCCTCGGGATCGACGATGCAGGCGGTTGGTCAGGCCTGCGGCGCCGAGGGCCCTGGCCGGCGCGCCCGGGCGACGGCGGGCGCCAGGCGCAGCGCGACCACGGCCACCGCCAGCAGTCCGAGCAGCCGGACGCCGCCCAGCCCGATGTTCGCGCCGCCGCCGTCGTCCGCGAGCGCCTCGGCGTCGACCAGCACGAGCAGGGCCACCGCACCGAGGACCACCGCGCCCGACCGCCGTCCCGGGTGCCCGTCGCTCATGAGCAGCAGGACGCCACCGACCACCGCAGCCAGGTGACCGAGCACCTGCAGCACCCAGCCGGCGACGCTCTCCTCGCTCGCGGGCAGCCGGCCGTCCAGCACCGTCGCGAGGACGGTGGCGACGGCGAACAGCAGGAGCGCCGCGAGGGCGGGCGCGCGTCGGTCCATGGGCGCCATCCTGCCGCCCGCGGCCCCCGTCAGAACGCCAGGGCCGCTCCGGGATCGGCCAGCAGCGCGCCGACGTCGGCCAGGAACCGGGAGCCGAGCTCGCCGTCGACGATCCGGTGGTCGAAGGAGAGCGCCAGAGAGGTGACCTGCCGCGGCCGGACCTTCCCCTTGTGCACCCACGGCCGTTCCCGGATCGCCCCGAACGCCAGGATCGCCGCCTCGCCGGGGTTGAGGATCGGTGTGCCGGTGTCGACGCCGAACACGCCCACGTTCGTGATCGTGATCGTGCCGCCGGTGAGGTCGGTGGGCGCCGTGCGCCCCGCACGGGCGGTCTCGGTCAGCTCGGTGAGAGCCCCGGCGAGCTCGGCGAGGGACAGCCGCCCGGCGTCCTTCACGTTCGGGACGACGAGCCCGCGCGGGGTCGCGGCGGCGATGCCCAGGTTCACCTGCCCGTGCACGACGATCTCCTGGGCCGCCTCGTCCCAGGAACTGTTGATCATCGGGTGCCGGCCGGCCGCCAGGAGCACCGCCTTGGCCACGAACAGCAGCGGGCTGACCTTGACGCCGGCGAGCTCGGGCCGCTCGGCCAGCCGCCGGCGCAGCTTTCCCATCCGCGTGACGTCGACGGTGAGGAACTCCGTGACGTGCGGTGCGGTGAAGGCGCTGGCGACCATCGCGGCGGCGGTGTGCTTCCGGACGCCCTTGATCGGGATCCGCTGCTCCCCCACCTGGGCAGAAATGGCCATTTCTGCCCTCGGGGGCGTGCGGGCGGCGTCGACGTCGGCGCGGGTGATGACGCCGTTCGGCCCGGTGCCGCGGATCGTCGCGAGATCGACCCCGCAGTCCTTGGCGTACTTGCGCACGGGCGGCTTGGCCAGCGGGCGCGCACCCCGCCGGCCGGGTGCGACGGCGGTGGACGGCGCGGCGTCCTCGGAGAGCGCCGCGGCCTCGGCCTGCCGGCCCACCTCCAGACCGCCGTGCCGCATCGGCTTGGTGCGGGCGTCCGGGGCGGTGGCGAGCAGGGGCGTGCCCTCGACCGCGTCGGTACGGCGCGGCCGGCGGCGCGCCTCGGTGGTCCGCGGGCCGTAGCCGACGAGGACGGCCGTCCGGCCGTTGGCGGTGGTCTCGCCGATCAGCCCCGTGCCGGTCGGTTCCGGAGCCTCGACGCCCCCGTCCCCGGTGTCGACGGTGATGATCGGCGTGCCGACGTCGACGGTCGCGCCGGCCTCGACGAGCAGCTCTACCACCCGGCCGGCGTAGGGCGAGGGCAGCTCGACGGCCGCCTTCGCCGTCTCGACCTCGCACAGCGGCTGGTTGACGGCGACGGTGTCCCCGACCGCCACCAGCCACTGGAGGAGCTCGGCCTCGGTCAGGCCCTCGCCGACGTCCGGGAGGTTGAAGCGGCGCAGCGCGCCCGCGGTCTGCGTCATCTCAGAACCCCATCGCGCGGTCGACAGCGGCCAGGACCCGGTCGAGATCGGGGAGGAAGTCCTCCTCGAGCTTCGACGGCGGGTAGGGCACGTCGTAGCCGCCCACCCGCAGCACCGGCGCCTCCAGGGAGTGGAAGCAGGTCTCGGTGACCCGGGCGGCGATCTCCGCGCCGAGGCCGAGCGTCACCGGGGCCTCGTGGACGACCACGCAGCGGCCCGTGCGCCGCACCGACTCGATCACCGGGTCGAGGTCCAGGGGGGAGAGCGTGCGCAGGTCGACGACCTCCAGCGAGCGGCCCTCGGACTCCGCTGCCTCGGCCGCCTGCAGCGCCGTCTTCACCATCGGGCCGTACGCCAGCAGGGTGACGTCGTCGCCCGCGCGCACCACCCGCGAACCGAACAGCGGCTCAGGCGTGGCGGAGGTGTCGACCGGCGCCTTGTCCCAGTACCGCCGCTTGGGCTCGAGGAAGACGACGGGATCGGGAGCCGCGATCGCCTGCTGGATGCCCCAGTAGGCGTCCACCGGGTTGCTGACGGCGACGACCTTCAGCCCGGGGGTGTGCGCGAAGTAGGCCTCGGGGCTCTCGCTGTGGTGCTCGACGGCACCGATGCCCCCGCCGAAGGGGATGCGGATGACCATCGGCATCTGCACCTGGCCGCGGGAGCGGGCGTGCATCTTGGCCACCTGGGTGACGATCTGGTTGTAGGCAGGGAAGACGAAGCCGTCGAACTGGATCTCGACGACCGGCCGGTAACCGCGCATCGCCAGGCCCACCGCGGTGCCGACGATGCCCGCCTCGGCCAGCGGGGTGTCGACGACGCGGTCCTCGCCGAAGTCCTTCTGCAGGCCGTCGGTGATCCGGAAGACCCCGCCGAGCCGGCCGATGTCCTCGCCCATGAGCACGACCTTCGGGTCGTCCTCCATCGCGCGGCGCAGGCCCTCGTTGAGCGCCTTGCCGATGGTCATCGTCCGGGTCGCGGTCCCGTCCAGCAGCTCGGCGCTCATGCCTCGCCCCCGTCCTCGAACGACGCCTGGTAGGCCTCGAACTCGGCCCGCTGCGCGGCCAGGGTCGGGGTCTGCTCGGCGTAGACGGCGTCGAACATGGCGGTCGGCCGGGGATCGGGCATCTCGACTGTGCCGCTGCGGATGCGGGCGGCGAGCTCGTCGGCCTCGGCCTCGACGCGGTCGAAGAAGGCGGCGTCGGCCAGCCCGCTGCGGGAGAGGTAGGCCTTGAGGCGCGCGATCGGGTCGCGCAGCTTCCACTCCTCGACCTCGCCGGCGAGCCGGTAGCGGGTCGGGTCGTCGGACGTGGTGTGCGCGCCCATCCGGTAGGTGAACGCCTCGACGAAGGTCGGGCCCTGCCCCTCACGGGCGGCCTGCAGCGCGGCACGGGTCACGGCCAGCACGGCCAGCACGTCGTTGCCGTCGACCCGGACGCCCGGGAAGCCGAACCCGGCCGCGCGGCGGTACAGCGGCACCTTCGACTGCCGCTCCAGCGGCACGCTGATCGCGTACTGGTTGTTCTGGCAGAAGAAGACCACGGGTGCGGAGAAGCTGGCGGCGAAGATCATCGCCTCGTTGACCTCGCCCTGGCTCGTCGCGCCGTCGCCGAGGAAGGCCAGGACGGCGCTCTCCGAGCCGTCGCGCTGCACGCCCATGGCGTAGCCGGTCGCGTGCAGGCATTGGGCGCCGATGACGATCGTGTACAGGTTGAAGCCGCGCGCGACCGGGTCCCACCCGCCGCTGTCGACCCCGCGGAACAGGCTCATGACGTGCAGCGGGTCCACTCCGCGGGCCCAGGCCACGCCGTGCTCGCGGTAGGTCGGGAAGGCCATGTCGCCCTCCTGCAACGCGCGGCCGGCGCCGAGCTGAGCGGCCTCCTGCCCGAGCAGGGAGGCCCAGATGCCCAGCTCGCCCTGGCGCTGCAGCGCCGTCGCCTCGGCGTCCCACCGGCGGACGAGGGCCATGTCGCGGTAGAAACCGCGCAGCTCCTCGTCCGAGACCTCCAGCGGGTAGTCGGCGTTCTCGACCCGCTCGCCCTCGGGCGTCAGCAGCTGCACCAGGTCCGGCTGCTGCGGCAGGTGCCGCGCGTCCGCCCCGGGAACGGGGTCGACGACCTCCACGCCCTCGCCGATGTCGGCCTCGATGTCGTTGCGCACAGCAGTCACCGCTCGCTCCTCGCCGTTCGCCGCCCGCCGGGGTCACCGGCGCGTGCGGAGGTGGACGTCTGCTCGGCACCGGGGTGTGGCGCCGCTCACACATCCTGCCACGGGCCGGTGTCGTGGCCTACGAAGTCGAGGCCGTTCCCGGCCGATCGCCACGGGTTGGCACGGTCCGCGTCGCCCGGACGGGTGGATCAGCCCTCCCGGCGCCGGATCCGGACCGGCCCCCGGGCGGTGGCGACGTCGACGACCTCCCCGCCCTGCGTCACCTCGACCTGCCCCGCAGCCGCCAGGCGCCCCGCCGCGGCGCGGGCGGCGGGCATGAGCTCGCGCCACTCCTCCGGATCCACCCGCCGGGCGGCCTCCGACGGGCAGATCGTCGTGCCGGCGCGACGCAGGTCGAGCAGTTCGCCGATCGCCTGCTCCAGCCGCGCGTCGTCGTCCATCCCCCGAGCGTGCGTGGCCGACCGCCCGGCCGCCACCCGCCGGGTACTGGCGCCGGCGCCCGGGTCAGGGCACGCTGCGCCCCGTGACCCAGGACGGCGCGTGATCAGCCCCGGCGAGCGCGAGCAGCGGATCTCGATCCTGGCCGCGTTCGAGGCGGCGCTCACCGACCCGGTCCGGCTGGTCGGCGTCCTCGCCGACGCCGAGGACGACGAGGACGCCGTCCGGAGGGTGCGGGACGCCTTCGGCCTCTCGGCGGAGCAGGCGGGCGCGGTCCTGGACCTGCAGTTCCGCCGGCTGCACCGCGTCGGGCGCACGCGCGTGGCCGACGAGCTGGCACTGCTGCGCGCCGAGGATGAGCACGGGTAGAGCACACGGGCGGACGGGTACCGATCCACGCATGACGACACGGACCCCGCTCGGCGTGAGCGGCAAGGGCAAGCGCGGGATCAGCACGCTCGGCTGGGCACTGCGCGGCGCGGCCGCCGGTGCGGCCGGCAGCACGGCGCTCAACGCCGTCACCTATCTGGACATGGCCGTGCGCGGGCGGGGCACCAGCTCCACGCCGGAGGACACGGTCGAACAGCTGGCCGCGAAGGCGCACGTCCCGATCCCCGGCGACGGCGACACCCGGCAGAACCGCGTGGAGGGCCTGGGCCCACTCATGGGTCTGGTGGCCGGGATCGGCGTCGGGACGATCGGTGGGCTCGCCCGCGCCCGCGGCTACCTCTCGGCCAAGCCCGTCGGCGTCCTCCTGACCACGCTCGGGGTCATGGTGGCGGCCAACGGGCCCATGACCGCGCTCGGCGTCACCGATCCGCGGACCTGGTCGGGCAAGGACTGGATCAGCGACCTGGTGCCGCACCTGGCCTACGGGGTCGTCGTGAAGAACACGATCGACGCCTTCGACCACCCGTGACACAGTCCGCCGGTGCAGGAGATCACCACTGAGGAGCAGCTGCGCGCGCTGCTCGGCGAGCCCGTGCCCGCAGCGCTGGCCAAGGAGCGGACGGCGCTGGCCGCCGTCGACCGGGAGTGGCTGGCCGCCTCCCCGTTCTGCCTGATCGCGACCAGCGGCGCCGACGGCAGCTGCGACGTCTCGCCCAAGGGCGATCCGCCCGGGTTCGTGCTCGTCCTCGACGAGCGGACGATCGCGATCCCCGAGCGGGCGGGCAACCGCCGGGCCGACGGGTACCGCAACATCCTGGCCAACCCGCACGTCGGCCTGATCCACCTGCTGCCCGGCCGGACCGACACGCTGCGCATCAACGGCCGCGCGCGCCTGGTCACCGACGCGGAGCTGCTGGACCGGATGGTGGTGAAGGGGCACCGGCCCGTGCTGGCCGTGGTCGTCGAGATCGACCAGGTCTTCCACCACTGCGGCAAGGCGTTCCTGCGCTCGCAGCTCTGGGACGCCGCGAGCTGGCGGCCCGACGCCGTCCCGACGCGGGCGCGGATCGCACACGCGCTGGAGCGCCGGGACGAGCCGATCGAGGAGCTGGAGCGCTACTACTCCCCCGAGACCTACGCCGCCGGCCTCTACCCGCGCCAGCCGGCCTCGTCGACGCCGCCGGGCACCGGCGCCTCGGGGTCGTAGGGCGTGCGGGTGAAGATGAACGTGCCCAGGTCCAGGTGGTCCTCGGCGATGCGCAGCGTCTCCCCGGCGTAGTAGCCGTCCAGCCCGACCCAGCGGCCGTCCGGGCGCTGCTCGAACCGGCTCGCCCGCCCGCCGCGCCCGGGCAGCGGTCCCAGGTGCAGCCGCCCGCCCGCGACGGCGCGCAGTGCCACCGGCGAGACGCCCCAGAACCAGACGCCGAGCGAGGTCAGCGGCACCGGCGACGGGGACGGGCTCCAGGGCTCGACGATCCGCGGCTCGGCGGCGCGCAGGTCGGCCAGCAGCCCGAAGACGACCGGATCGACGCCGGCCGTCGCGTTGGCCAGCGAGACCGCCCCGGTCCGCTCGTCGCGGTCGACGAACACGCCGGCCAGGAAGCCGGGCATCGAGCCGCCGTGGCCGACCAGCGTGCGGCCGTCCACCCGCATCACCTGCAGGCCCAGCCCGTAGGCCGACCAGCCGAGGGCCGAGGAGTCGACGCCCGCGGGCTCTGTCATCTCCTCGAGCGTGGCCGGGTCGAGCACGTCGGCGGTGTCACCCAGCAGGAAGGCGGCGAACCGGCCGAGGTCGGCCAGCGTCGCCCAGAGCTGGCCGGCGGCCGCCATCACGCCGGCGTGGTGCTCCGGCTCGGGCAGGACGACGTCGGCCCACGGGTGCACTGCCTGGCCCTGCGCGGCCGCGCCCGACGGACGCGGCGTGGTCCGGGACATCCCCAGCGGCGCCAGCACCTCGGTGCGCACCGCGTCCTCCCACGAGCTGCCACGCTGCCGCGCCACCAGCTCGCCGAGCAGGCCGAAGCCGAGGTTCGAGTAGTGGAACCGCCGCGCGGCGCCGAGCACGACGTCGTCGTCGGTGAGCCCGAGGTCGTCCAGCGATCCGCCGGGCACGCGCTCCCACCAGCCCCCCGGGCTCTCGGCCGAGGCGCCGGCGAGGTGCGAGAGCAGCTGCCCGACGGTGCGCTCGCCGAGCGGCGTGCCGGGCAGGTGCCGCTCCAGCGGGTCGTCCAGGGACAGCCGGCCCTCGTCGCGCAGCCGCATCACCAGGACGGCGGTGACGGTCTTGCTGATCGAGCCCAGCCGGTACTGGACGTCGGCGTGCGGCTCGGCCACGGCGCCGCGGCCCGCCGACCACGCCAGCCCGCCGTCCCGGACGACGCCGGCGACCAGGCTGGG
>JBEPZM010000134.1:8911-9241 GCA_041640835.1 Blastococcus sp. | reverse complement strand
GGCTCCGCTGCCTGCGGGGGAGACGTTCCTGGCCGCGGCCGATCGTGCGCCGGGGCGGCTCCGGATCGGCGTCCTGCCGTCGTCGGTCACGGGGGTGCTGCAGCCCGAGGCCGCCGCCGCCCTGGCCGACGCGGCGGACCTGCTCGCCGCCCTCGGGCACGACGTGGTGGCGGCTCCGGAGGGGCTCGTCGGGCCGGAGGTCATGCCGGCCTTCGAGCAGGTGTGGGCGCTGTCCGCGACCACGCTGCCCGTCCCGCCCGACCGGGTGGGAGACCTGAGGCCGCTCACCCGGGAGCTGCGCGCCCGCGGGGGGGGGGGGGGGGGGCGGGG
>JBEPZM010000134.1:0-8901 GCA_041640835.1 Blastococcus sp. | reverse complement strand
CGCCCGCGGCCTCGCGCTGTCGGCCCGGGACGCGATGCTCGCGCTGGCCGCCCTGCGCTCGGCCGCCCGCCGGTTCCTGCGGGGCACCGCCGACTACGACGTCCTGCTCGCCCCCGTGGTCACCATGACCCCGCGTCCGGTGGGCTGGTTCGACGGCGACGGCGACGGTGCCGAGGACTTCGAGCGGAACAAGCGCTACTCCGCCTTCCCCGCCCTGTTCAACGTCACCGGGCAGCCGGCGATCAGCGTGCCGCTGCACTGGACGGCCGAGGGGCTGCCGATGGGCAGCATGCTGGTCGGCCGGCCCGCCGACGAGGTCACCCTGATCTCGCTGTCGGCCCAGCTGGAGGCCGCGCGGCCCTGGGCGCAGCGACACCCCGACGTCTGGGGGGAGCGGGCGGGCTGACGGCGAACGGTGCCGGTAAGTTGGGCGCCGTGACCGTTGCCGAGACCATCCTCGTCTTCGCCGGGGTGCCACTGGCCGTGATCCTGGTGCTCGCCCTGCTGACCATCGCCCCGGGCGTGCGGAACCGGCGCCCCCGCTACAAGCCGGGGCAGCCCTGGGACCACGCCCCGGTCTGGTACGAGCCGCACCCGGACGGCGTCGCGCACGGCGGCGGGGCCCACGGCGACGGGCACGCCGCGATCACCGGCGGCGTGAAGCCGGCCGGGCCGCTCGGCGGAGCCCGGGGCACCTGGTGAGCACCGTGACCACGACTCCCTCCGCATCCGCGATCGACCTGTCCGGAGACCCGCGATGACCCGCGCGCTCGAAGTCGAGTCCCACGACACCGCCACCTCCTCGACGATGGCGTCTCGCACGGACGAGCCCCTCGACCAGATCTTCAGCTTCCGCGAGCTGGCCCGCCTCGACGAGGCGCTGACGCTGTCCTCCCGGGAGACCGGCCTGCGCTTCACGCTGTACGTCGGCGACCTGGGCACCCCGACGCGCGCCCGCGCCGAGCAGCTGCACGCGAACTCCGGCGGCAGCACCGCCGAGGCCGTGCTCATCGCCGTCTCGCCCGGGCAGCGCGTGGTGGAGGTCGTCACCGGCTCCGCGGCCGCCCGGCGGTTGCCCGACCGCGCCTGTGCGCTCGCGGTGCTCTCGATGACGACGGCCTTCGCCGGTGGCGACCTGGTCGGCGGCATCATCAACGGGCTGCGCCAGCTGTCCGACCAGGCGGGCCGCCCCAGCCACCACTGAGCACTCTGCGATCCTCCGGATCGCACCGCGGCCACGAGCCGTCCCCGGTTCGAGCGGAGCCCCACCTCGTGTCCCGATCGGGGAGCCTCCGGCCCCCGCGATCGGCCCACGACCGCAGCTGACGACAGAGGCCCCGCCCACCGATCGGTGGGCGGGGCCTCGTCGTTCCTGGCTCAGAGGCCGGCTTCGGCGTCCCGCTCCCGGGCCCGGAGCGCGCGGGCGATGCCGTCCCGACCCTCGAAGATCAGCCGCCGCAGCGCCGCCGGCTGGGAGGCGTCGGCGAGCCAGGCGTCCGCCGCGACGAGGGTGCGCGGCTCGACCACGGCCGGGAACAGGTACTGGACGGCGTTCTTCGCGATCTCGCCCGGACGCCTGTCCCAGATCGGCCGGACGTCGGCGAAGTAGCGGTCCACGTACTCGGCGGTCAGCTCGCGCTGGGCCGGGTGCCAGAAGCCGGCCACGATCGCCTCGTGCACTGCGTTGGGCACCTCGTCGTCGTGGAACGCCTGCCGCCACGTCTCGGCCTTGGACTCGGCGGTGGGCCGCAGCGCCCGCGCCGTGGCCGCGCGCCGCACACCGGTCGCGGTGGCGTCGCGGGCCTCCTCGGCCGCGATCTCGGCGTCCCCGGCCGCGCCGACGGCCACGAGCCCGTGCAGGAACGCCCACCGCGCGTCGGCGTCCACCTCCAGGCCCTCGATCGTCCGGGACCCGTCGAGCAGGCCGCGCAGCGCCGCGACGTGCTCGTCGGTGCGGGCGGCGCTGGCCAGCGTGCGCGACCAGAGCAGCTGCTGGTCGCTGCCGGCCGGTGCGGCCTCCAGCGCGGCCAGCGCGTGGTCGCCCAGGCGTGCCCAGCCGGTGGGTGCCCACGTCGGGTCGGCGAAGCTGTTCAGCGCCGTCTGCACGCGGGCCAGCAGCGACTGGACGACGCTGCTCTCGCTCTCGGCGTCCACGCCGGCGAGCACCAGGTCGACCCAGTCGCGGGCCGGGAGCTCGGCGTCGCGGGTCATGTCCCACGCCGCCGACCAGCACAGCGCCCGGGCCAGCGGGTCCGTCAGCGCCCCGATGCGGGCGCGCAGCGTGGCCAGAGAGCGCTCGTCGAGCCGCAGCTTGGCGTAGGTCAGGTCGTCGTCGTTGACCAGCACGAGGTCGGCGGCCGGGTGACCCACCAGGTCCGGCACCTCGGTGCGGGCGCCGGCGACGTCGAGCTCCACCCGCGCGGTGCGGGTCAGCCCCTCGGGCCCCTCGCTGTAGAGGCCGACGGCCAGGCGGTGGTTGCGCAGCACCGGGTGCTCGGCCACGGCGCTCTGCTCGATGGCGAAGCTGCCGTACCGGCCGTCCTCGGTGAGCTCGAAGACCGGCCGCAGCGTGTTCACCTGGCTGGTCCGCAGCCACTGGTCGGCCCACTCGGTGAGGTCGCGGCCGGAGCTCTCCGACAGCGGCCCGAGGAGGTCGGCGAGCGTGGTGTTGCCGTACTCGTGCTGGCGGAAGTAGCGGCGCACGCCGGTGAAGAACTCGTCCCGGCCGACGTAGGCGACCAGCTGCTTGAGCACCGAGGCGCCCTTGGCATAGGTGATGCCGTCGAAGTTCACCTCGACCGCGGCGACGTCGGGGATGTCGGCGGCGATCGGGTGGGTGGAGGGCAGCTGGTCCTGCGCGTACGCCCAGGCCTTCTCGGTGTTGGCGAACGTCGTCCAGGCCGTCGTGTACTCGGTGGCCTCGGCCTGGCAGAGCGTGCTGATGTAGGTCGCGAAGGACTCGTTCAGCCAGAGGTCGTCCCACCAGCGCATGGTCACGAGGTCGCCGAACCACATGTGGCCCAGCTCGTGCAGCACCGTCTCCGCCCGGCGCTCGTACCGGGCCCGGCTCACCTTCGACCGGAAGACGTAGTCCTCGAGGAAGGTGACCGCACCGGCGTTCTCCATGGCCCCGGCGTTGAACTCGGGCACGAAGAGCTGGTCGTACTTGTCGAACGGGTACGGGTAGTCGAACACCCGGTGGTAGAAGTCGAAGCCCTGCTTGGTGACCCGGAACAGCTCCTCGGGGTCCAGGTACTGCGCCAGGCTGGCCCGGCAGTACAGGCCGAGCGGGATGCCGTCGTGCGAGTCGGTCACCTTGGCGTACGGGCCGGCGATCAGCGCGACGAGGTAGGTCGAGATGCGCTTGGTCGGCGCGAAGTGCACCAGCTGCGACCCGCCGTCCCCGGCCTCGAGGGTGCGGTCGCCGCTGTTGGAGATGACCTGCCAGTCGAAGGGTGCCGTCACGTGCAGCGTGAAGGTGGCCTTGAGGTCTGGCTGGTCGAAGCAGGCGAACATCCGCTTGGCGTCGGCGACCTCGAACTGCGTGTAGAGGTAGACCTGCCCGTCCTCGGGGTCGAGGAAGCGGTGCAGGCCCTCTCCGCTGTTGGAGTACCGGCAGTCGGCGGTGACGACGAGGGTGTTCTGCTCGGCGAGGTCGGGCAGCGGGAGCCCGACCTCCTCCTTCCACGTGCTGACGTCGAGCTCGACGCCGTTCAGGGTGGCCGAGCGGAGGCCGTCGGCGACGAGGTCGATGAACGTCGAGGCGCCGGGTTCCCGGCAGCCGAACACGACGGTTGTCGTCGACTCGAAGGTGCGCTCGCCGGGATGTCCGGCGCCGTCGGTCACGTCGAGGGAGATGTCGTAGCTCTCGACGGCCAGGATCTCGGCGCGGGCAGCGGCATCGATGCGGGTCAGGTTGGGTGCGGCCACGTCGGGGAGCTTCCCACGGAGGGGCGACAGCAGTCGCGTCCACGGTGGGAGCTCCGGCACAGCGCGGTCGACCGGCGCGGGAACAAGGGGACGCGGATCCTGATTGGCACCGACGAGACCCGGTGCCGGCACCCGGGCCCATGACCACGAGGAGAACCGCATGACCGAGGCAGTGCAGAGCGCCCCCGTGAAGGCCCGCGTCGACTTCTGGTTCGACCCCCTGTGCCCCTGGGCCTGGCTGACGAGCCGCTGGGTGCTCGAGGCCGCCAAGGTCCGCGAGATCGACCTCCACTGGCACGTCATGTCGCTCTCGGTCCTCAACCGCGGGCGCGACCTGCCGGAGGAGTACCAGGAGATGATGAAGAAGGCGCTCGGCCCGGTCCGGGTCGCCGTCGCCGCCGCGCAGCAGCACGGCGACGAGGTGCTGGGCGACCTCTACACGGCCATGGGCACGCTCCGGCACCACGAGAAGTCCGAGCTCGACGAGCTCATCGCCCCCGCGCTCGAGCGCGCCGGCCTGCCCGCCTCCCTCGCCGAGGCCGCGACCTCCACCGAGTACGACGAGGCCCTCGAGAAGAGCCACCACGCGGGCATGGACCCGGTCGGTGACGACGTCGGCACGCCGGTCATGCACATCGACGGCGTCGCCTTCTTCGGCCCGGTGATCAGCAAGGTGCCGACCGGCGAGGACGCCGGCAAGGCCTTCGACGGCGCCGTGCTGCTGGCCAACCTCCCCGACTTCTGGGAGCTCAAGCGCACCCGCACGACCGGCCCGGACATGGACTCCGTCCCCGCCGACACCCTCGAGATCACCCGCCGCTGATCCCCGCCCCGAGGGCAGAAATGGCCATTTCTGCCCTCGGGGAGCGGTGCGGCAGGATGGCCGGATGCCGCACCCCGTCCGCCAGCGGATCTTCATCTCCGGCGCGAGCGCCGGGCTCGGCCAGGGCATGGCCCGCCGCTTCGCCGCCCAGGGCCGCGACCTCGCGCTGACCGCCCGGCGGCTCGACCGGCTCGAGGCGCTGCGCGACGAACTGCTGGCCGCGCACCCCGGCATCCGGGTGGTCGTGGCGGCGATGGACGTCGACGACCCCGCCTCGGTCGCGGCCGTCATGCCCCGGCTGGCCGAGGAGCTCGGTGGCTTCGACCGGGTGATCGTCAACGCCGGCATCGGCAAGGGCGGCTCGGTCGGCACCGGCTCCGCCGCCGAGAACCGCGCGGTCCTGCTGACCAACGTGCTCGGCTCGCACGCGCAGTGCGAGGCGGCGATGGAGGTCTTCCGCAACCAGGGCGCCGGGCACCTGGTGCTCATCTCGTCGGTCGCCTCGGTGCGCGGCATGCCGGGCACCCGCACCGCGTACGGCGCCAGCAAGGCCGCGCTGAACGCGCTCGCCGAGGGCATCCGCTCCGACGTCTACGGCTCGCAGATCGTCGTCTCCACGGTGCTGCCGGGTTACATCGCGACCGACATCAACGAGGGACGGCGCGGCCCGCTCACCGTCGGCCTCGACAAGGGCGTGGACGCGCTGGTCGCCGTCGTCGAGCGGGAGCCGGTGCGCGGCTACGTGCCCGAGTGGCCGTGGCGCCCGGTCGCGCGGCTGCTCCGCGTGCTCCCGCTGTCGGTCGTCCGCCGTCTCACCGGCTCCTAGGGGACCTTCGGCGCCGAAAGTCCCGGACTTTCTGCACCGGAAGTCCCGCACTTTCTGCACCGAAAGTCCGCGTGGGGGCTACCAGAACCGCTCTGCGGCCTGCCTGTCAAACTGCTCGCCATGCGCGTCTTCGTCGGAACCGACCACGCCGGCCTCGAGTTCAAGGACCATCTGAAGAAGGTGCTCGCCGAGGCCGGGCACGAGCCCGTCGACTGCGGGGCGTTCGAGTACGACGCCCAGGACGACTACCCGCCGTTCTGCTTCGAGGTGGGGGAGCGGACCGTGACCGAGCCGGGCTCCTTCGGCGTCGTCATCGGTGGCTCGGGCAACGGCGAGCAGATCGCGGCCAACAAGGTGCCCGGCGTCCGCGCCGCCCTGGTCTGGAACACCGCGACCGCGCAGCTCGCCCGCCAGCACAACGACGCCAACGTGGTCTCCATCGGTGCGCGCCAGCACAGCGTCGAGGAGGCCACCGAGCTGGTGCTCGAGTTCCTCCGCACGGACTTCAGCGGCGACGAGCGGCACGTCCGCCGGATCGGGCTGATCAGCGACTACGAGCGCGACCGGCACCGCCCGGCCGGCGGTCAGCCGACGGGGCCGCAGTCGCACCCCTGATCAGAACTCGTCGGGGCACCACGGGGTGACCGGCCAGCCGAAGCCGGTCGAGGCCTGGACGACGGCACCGGGGCTCACCTCGTGCACCCGCCCGGCCGCCTGCAGCGAGGCGAGGGTGACGCCGCCGAGGTAGACCGCGGACAGCTCCTCGATCCCGAGCACGATGTCCGGGTCGCGGTCGGTCCGGTCGCAGAAGGCGCCCGCCGGATGGCCCCACAGGTGCCAGCGGCCGCTGTTCTCGGGGCAGAACTCGTCGCGCACCTCGAACACCATGTCCAGGGGGACGGGGTAGCGGCGGGCCGACAGCGCCCGGCCGACGTCGACCAGCCGCACCCACAGGGCGTCGACCGGCCGGGAGTGCAGCGCGCGGACGTCGGCGAGCAGGTGGCGGAGCGGGTCGTCGTCCGAGGCCAGCGTCGACTGCACCGTGCGCACCAGGTCGATCGACAGCAGGTACTGCCAGAGCGCGGCGTACGCCGCCGGGGTCGCGGCCCGGACCTCGCCCACCGTGAGCTCGCCCTCGGGCTCGCTCGACTCGCTCCAGCTGGGCGTGCGCCGGTAGGTGGCGTACCCGGTCGCCGTGCCGTCGGTCTCGGTGTGCAGCAGCAGCTGCAGGGCGGGCCGGCCCTTCCGCTCCTCGGGCTCGTCGAGCATGACCCGCTCCCACCAGCGGTCGTCGCGCGCCAGGTTGCCCGGCACCCAGCGGCGCAGCTGCTCGTGCACGCGGGCGGCGGCGGGCCGGAACTCGTCGGGCTCGGCCGGCCGGACCACGCCGGTGCCGGTGTCGACGTCCGGGCGCAGCCGCATCCGCTCGGTACGGCCGGTCCACCCGCCGCGGCGGGTGGCGGGCGCGTAGCCGAACCGGCCGTAGATCGACGCCTCGGCCGCCCACAGCGCGGCCACGGGCTCCCGCTCGGCCGCCCGGATCTCGTCGAGCTGCCGGCGCATCATCGCGGTGAGCACGCCACGGCGCCGATGGGTGGGCGCGACGGTGATCCAGGTGATCCCCGCGCACGGGACGACGGCGCCGGGCACTGTCAGCTCACGGCTGTAGATGCCCGCCGTCGCCACCACCCGCTCGTCCTCCCACAGGGACAGCGACCGGTCGAGCTCGGCCCAGGGCGACGGGACGTCGACGAACCGCCCGCTGGGCTCGTCGCCGAAGACGCCGTACATGGCCCGCACGAAGCGCGGCCACTCCTCGGCGGTGATCGGACGCAGTCGGCTGGGAAGGTCCTCGGGCACGTCACGTGTCTACCGGTCGGGGGACTCCGGGCGCCAACGGGTTGTCGAGCGGTGCTCAGCTGCTCAGGATGCGCGGATGGATGACGAGCGTCCGATCGGCTGGTGGGTCAAGCGCCTCGACGCGCTCCTCGAGGAGGCGCTCGACTCCGTTGTCGCGGGCGAGGGGCTGACCCGCCGGCACTGGCAGGTGCTGCACTCGCTCGCCGGCGGCGTCGACCAGGAGGCCGACGTCGTCGCCGCGCTGGCGGACTTCTCCGGGGACGCGCTCGCCGTCGTCGCGGACCTGGCCGCCCGCGGCTGGGTGGACCGGCCCCGCGCCGGCGTCCTGCAGCTGACCGCCGAGGGTGTCGCCGCGCACGACCGGGTCTCCCGGGCCGTGGGACGGGTGCGCCGGCACACCGCCGACGGGCTCTCCCGCCAGGAGTACGAGCGGACCGTGCTCGTCCTCACCCGCATGGTCGAGAACGTGGAGCGGGCGCTGGGCCGGCGCTGACGGGTCAGCCGCGCAGGTAGGCCAGCGTCGCCATCACCCGCCGGTGCTGGTCGCCGTCCTGGGCCAGCCCGAGCTTGGCGAAGATGTGCTGGGTGTGCTTCTCCACCGCGCCCGGGGTGACCACCAGCAGCCGGGCGATCGCCGTGTTGGAGTGCCCCTCGGCGATGAGCTCGAGCACCTCCCGCTCGCGCGGCGTGAGCCGGCGCACCGGGTCGTCGGCCCGGCGGCGGGCGAAGAGCTGGGCCACCACCTGCGGGTCCAGGACCGTGCCACCACCGACGACGTCCTCCAGCGCGGCGACGAAGGAGTCGACGTCGGCGACGCGGTCCTTGAGCAGGTACCCGACACCGCCGGCGCCGTCGGCCAGGAGTTCGTCGGCGTAGGCGACCTCGACGTACTGCGAGAGCACGAGCACCGCCGTCCCGGGTGCCTGCCGGCGCGCCTCGACGGCGGCGCGCAGGCCCTCGTCGGTGTGCGTCGGCGGCATCCGGACGTCGACGACGGCGACGTCCGGACGGTGCTCGACGACGGCGGCCACGAGCGAAGGCCCGTCGCCGACCGCCGCGACCACCTCGGTCCCGACCTCCTCGAGCAGCCGGACCAGGCCCTCCCGGAGGAGGACCGAGTCCTCGGCCAGGACTATCCGCACGGCAGCTCCGCCGTCAGGCGCGTCGGTCCGCCACGGGGGCTGTCCACGGTCAGCTGCCCGTCGACCGCCTGCAGCCGGTCGGTCAGTCCGGCCAGCCCGTGCCCGGGGGCGAGCACCGCCCCACCCGTGCCGTCGTCCTCGACGACGACGCGCAGCCGGCGCCCGTCGCAGGCCAGCGCCACCCGGCAGAGCTCGGCGTCGCTGTGCTTGGCCACGTTGGCCAGCGCCTCGCTGACCACGAAGTAGGCGGTGTTCTCGGTGACGGGTGCGAGCCGCTCGGCGGGCAGGTCGACGGCGAGGTCGACCGGCACGGGCGAGCG
>JBEPZM010000133.1:0-9253 GCA_041640835.1 Blastococcus sp. | reverse complement strand
CCCGCGCGCGGCACCCCCGGCTCCGGTGGTCGCCCCCGAGGCGGCCCCTCCCCCTACCGGGTCGCCGCCCGCGGAGCAGTGGCAGGCCTTCCCGTCGACGGTGGCGGTCGCGGCGGAGCGGGACCTGGCCGGCCTGCTGCCCCGGGCGGGCACCGGCGACCTCGGCTGGTGGCTGGGCACCGCACTGCTACTCCTCGTGTCCCTGGTCGTCCGGCTCGCGTCGACCGGGCGCCTCACCATGCCCAAAAACCGGCTCTGACCTGCGACTTTCCCGACAGGAAAGGTTGCGTCGCGATCTTGACAACCAGCACCCAGCGTTACTTAGGTAAGCCTCACCTTCCTTCAATCGGAGGAGGGACGATCCTCCTGAGGAGAACGATGAACACCACCCTTCCCCGGCCCCGCCGGGGAGCCCGCGCGATCGGCATCGTCAGCGCCGTCGCCGTGGGCGCGGGCCTGGCACTGGTCGGGCCCGGCGTCGCATCCGCCGCCGACACCGTCACCGCCGGCGAGCTGAACTGGGGCGTCAAGCAGTCCTTCCGCAACTACATCGCCGGGCCGATCGCGCACGGGACGATCACCCCGGCCGACGGCACGACCGTCGCGCAGGACGGCAGCTACCTGTTCCCGGCCGACGACGGCACCGTCGACGGGGGTGCGGTGTTCGCCGACTTCGGTGGCAGCGTCCACTTCACCGGCCACGCGGGTCAGCTGGACATGCTGATCGAGGACATCCGCATCGACCTCGACGGCGCCACCGGCGTGCTGGTCGCCGACGTGACCTCGCGCGGCTTCGGCGCGACGGCGCCCACCGTCTACGACGACGTCGAGTTCGCCACCCTCGACCTGACCGGCATCACGCCCACGGTCGCCGGGACCGAGACGACCTGGACGGCCATCCCGGCCACGCTCACGGAGGCCGGCAGCCCGGCCTTCGCCGGCTTCTACGCGGCGGGCAGCGCGATCGACCCGGTGACCTTCACCGTCGACACCGCCGCCACCGACCCCGGCCCGGGCGACGGGGAGCCGCCCGCGGGGGCGCAGGAGCAGGAGCTGACAGTCACCGTCCCCTCGGTGGTCCCCGAGCCGGAACCGGGCAGCTTCGGCTGGTCGATCACCGGTGACGGTTCGGCGGTCAGCCTCGGGCAGGCCTCGCTCCAGGGCGGCCAGCTCGTCGCCGCCGGCGCGATCAAGCCCGTCGTGGTCACCGACACCCGCACCACGGCCAACGCGTGGTCGGTCTCGGCGCAGGTGAGCGACTTCGCCAGCGGCAGCACCACCGTCTCCGGCAAGCACCTCGGCTGGACGCCGACGCTGGTCTCCGGCGGGGGCGGCGCCGTCGCCGGTCCCGCGGTCGCCTCCGGCATCACGTCCGGCAACGGTCTGACGGACACCTCCGTGCTGGGCAGCGCACCGAACGGCCACGCCGCGGGCTCGGCGACCCTCGGTGCGGGCCTGGACCTGCGCCTGCCGTCGACCACCGCCGCCGGCACCTACGGCGCGACGCTGACGCTGACCGCGCTCAGCTGATGGCACCGACGCGGCTCCGCACGGTCGTCCCCGGCGTGCGGGGCCGCGTCCTCCACCCCGGAGAGGTCCTCCCGATGCACCCCGCCCCGTCCCGCAGGCCCGCCCGGCTGCGCACACTCGCCGCCGTCGTCGTCGGCGTGCTCGCCGGCGGCCTCCTCGGCGCACTGCCCGCCGCGGCCGACGAGCTGGTGTCCTGGTCGGTGGCCCCGCGCGCCG
The DNA here is from genome assembly GCA_041640835.1 of Blastococcus sp. Lineage (GTDB taxonomy): Bacteria > Actinomycetota > Actinomycetes > Mycobacteriales > Geodermatophilaceae > Blastococcus. The sequence goes on along the minus strand of JBEPZM010000133.1, from coordinate 7,507 downwards.
ACGAGCAGGGACAGCGCGCCAACTTCGGCTACGTGCTCGATCCCGGCGCCGTCGTCGAGGACGCCGTCGTCGTCACCAACCTCGACGACGAGCCGCTGTCCCTCGAGGTCTACGCCGCTGACGGGTTCACCACGCAGACCGGCCAGCTGGACGTGCTGCCCGGTGGCGAGCCCTCCACCGACCTCGGCTCGTGGATCTCCGTGGGCACCGTGCGCCTGGACCTCGCCCCCGGCGAGCAGGCCGAGGTGCCGTTCACGCTGACCGTGCCCGCCGACGCCGATGCCGGCGACCACTCCGGCGCCGTGGTCACCTCGCTGGGCACGGCGGCCGGCGCCGACGGGCTCAGCGTCGACCGCCGCCTGGGGGTGCGCATCCACACCCTGGTCGACGGCGACCTGCTGGCCGGCATGCAGATCAGCGACCTGGAGGTCGACTACGACGGCTCGCTCGTCCCGCTCGCCGGCGGCGTCGCCGTCGTCCGCTTCACGCTGACCAACACCGGCAACACCCGCGTGGCCGCCGACCAGGTGGTGCAGCTCCGCGGCCCCTTCGGCCTGGGCACGCGCACCCTGCCCGTCTCCCGCACGCCCGAGCTGCTCGCCGGCGCCTCCGTCCCGGTCGAGATCCCGGTCGAGGGCGTGCGCGCCCTGGGCCGGCTCACCGCCGACGTCGCCCTCGTGCCGGCGGCCGTCGGCGCGTCCGACGTGACCGCGGACCCCGTGTCGGCCAGCCGGCCGGTGACCGTCGTCGACCTGCCCGCACTCGCCGTGGTCGTCCTGCTGCTCGTCGTCCTGGCGTGGTGGTGGCGACGCAGCCGCCGCTCCGCCGTCCCGCCCCTCCCGGCCGGCTCTCCCGAGCTGCGTCCGGTCCCCGCTCCCGTGGAGGTCTCGTGACCAGCACCGTCCCCGCACCGACCCGAGGGTTCGCCGCCCACCTGAAGGAGGCGACCCAGGCCGACCACACCGCGGCGGAGAACGCGCCCTTCGCGACCGAGCTGATGGCCGGCCGGCTCCCGATCGAGGCCTACGTCGACCTGCTGCTGCAGAGCCACGCGGTCTACGAGGCGCTCGAGACGGCCGTCGCCGCGCACCGGAACTACCCCGAGCTCCAGCCGTTCCTGCACCCGAGCCTGGACCGGCTGCCCTCGCTCGAGGCGGACCTGGCCTTCCTGGCGGGTCCGGGCTGGCGCGAGCGGCTCGCGCCGCTGCCGGCGACCGCCAGGTACGCCGCGCGGCTGCGCGAGGTCGGCGCCGCGTGGCCCGCCGGCCTCGTGGCGCACCACTACCTGCGCTACCTCGGGGACCTGTCCGGCGGGCAGATCATCCGGCGGATCATGGGCCGCACCTACGGCCTGGTCGACGACGGCGTGCGGTTCTACGTCTTCACGGGGATCCCGAAGCCCAAGCCGTTCAAGGACGCCTACCGCGCCGCGCTGGACGCCGCCCCCTGGGACGACGAGGAGAAGGGCCGGGTGGTCGACGAGGTGTCCCTGGCGTTCCGGCTCAACCGCGATCTGTTCACCGATCTCGGCGCCCGCCACCTGCCGTCGTCCTGACCCGGCCCTTCTCCCTCTCAGTCGGTCGCGACCAGCTGCGGGATCTCGTCCTCCCGCCGTCCCCCGTCCTGCACCGGGACGACCGGCGCCGGGGGGACGGGGGCCGGCGGCATGGCCTCGTGCCGCAGCGTGGGCAGCCACTCCAGCCAGCGCGGCAGGTACCAGTTGCGCTCCCCCAGCAGCTGCATGACCGAGGGCAGCAGCACCGCACGCACGACCGTCGCGTCCAGCAGCACCGCCAGCGCGAGGCCGACGCCCATCTGCTTGAGGCTGGTCAGCGACAGCGTGACGAAGGTCAGGAAGACGAAGACCATGATCACCGCGGCGCTGGTCACCACCCCGGCCGACGACGTGATGCCCGAGCTGACGGCGTCCCGGGTGCTCAGCCCGCGGTCCCGGGCCTCGCGGATCCGGCTGAGGATGAAGACGTGGTAGTCCATCGACAGCCCGAACAGGATCACGAAGAGGAACAGCGGGATCCAGTTCACGATGCCGCCGGTGCTGCTCAGCCCGATCAGGTCGGCACCCCAGCCCTCCTGGAACACCAGCACGAGCACGCCGTAGGCGGCGGCCACGCTGAGCAGGTTGAGCACGATGGCGGTGCCGGCGATGACGACCGACCTGAACGAGACCAGCAGCAGCACGAAGGCCAGCACCAGCACGAAGGCGAACACCAGCGGCGTGCGCTCGCGCATCAGCTCCTCGAACGCCACGCCCGAGGCGGTGCCACCGGCGACCACCACGGTGGTGTCGTCCAGCGCGCCGACGGTGGCCGGGAGGACGTCGTCCTCCAGGGCGGCCAGGGCGTCGCGTGACACCTGGTCCTCGCCGTCCCCGGCCAGGGGAACGGAGACGACGGCGACGGTGCCGGCGTCGTTGGTGGCGACGTCGACCGGCTCGAACATCTGCCCCGTGGCCAGCGCCTGCTCGCGCAGGTCCGCGATCGCGGCCTGCACCTGCGGCGCGGTCACGTCGTCGGCCTCGATGACGACCTCGGCCGGCGACGGCCCGCCCGGGAACGCCTCGGAGATGCGCTCGTAGGTCTGGATGACGGGCAGGTCCTGCGGCAGGTCGGTGACGCTCTCGTTGCGCAGGTCCATGCTCAGCGCGGGAAGGGCCAGACCGAGCAGGGCTGCACCGGCGACGACCGCGGCGACCAGCGGCCGGCGGAGGACGACGCCGAGCACGGCCGGCCAGAAGCGGCCCGGTCCCGCGGTGCGGCGGTGGACGAAGGGGATGCGCCCCTTCTCGACCCTGTCGCCGAGCCAGCTCATGAGGGCCGGGAGCACGGTCAGCGAGCCGAGCACCGAGGTGGCGACGACGAGGATCGTGGCCGAGCCGATGCCGCTGAACACCGCGAAGCCGGTGAGGAACATGCCGGACATGGCGACGACGACGGTGATGCCGGAGATCAGCACCGAGCGGCCGGAGGTGGCGGCGGCGATGTCGAGCGCGTCGACCGGGCCGGCCCCGCGGGCCCGTTCCTCGCGCTCGCGCTTGAGGTAGAAGAGCGAGTAGTCGACGCCGACGGCCAGGCCGATGAGCAGCATGACGATCTGCGCGCTGTCGTCCACGCCCCAGAGCTGGCTGGTGAAGCCGAGCAGGCCGAGCGCCCCGATGAACGCGCTGATGGCGAAGACCAGCGGCAGCAGGGCGGCGACCAGCGCGCCGAAGGTGAGCAGCAGCACCGCGAGCGTGATGGGGATGGACAGCAGCTCGGCGCGCTGGAAGTCGTCCTCCAGGGTCTCGCCGAGGGCGAGGTCGGCGCTGGTGCCGCCGAACTGCTCGACCCGGACGTCGGGGTGCGCGGCGGCCACCTCGGCGACGGCGGCCATGATCGGCTCGATGCGCTCCTCGGCGGTGTCCGGCGAGCCGCGGATGTCGAAGGTCACCAGCGCGGAGCGCCCGTCGGCGGAGACCAGCGGGGCGCCGGCGAGCGGGCTGGCCACGTTCTCCACGTCGGGGGTGTCCTCGAGGGTCGCCACGAGATCGGTGAGCGCCGCGTCGGCGGCCGCCTCCGGGGTGCCCTCGTCGCGCTGGACGAGCACCATCTCGGAGGCCGGCTCCTCCCATCCGGTGCGCTCGAGGATCTCCGCGGCCTGCGCGGGAGCGCCGACCTCGGTGTCCGCGCCGCTCAGCTCGCCGCGCGGCAGCATGCTGCCGACCACGACGGCCAGCACCACGAAGGCCAGCCAGCCGAACACCGCGCTCTTGCGGTGCCGGGCGCTCCAGCGCCCTATCCGGCCGGCGATGTTGCCGGACATGTCCACGGTCGTCTCCTGTCGTCGGTCCCTGATGGGTGCGGGATCGACCCTCCCGGCGCGGAGCGCTCCGGCCTATCCGGCGGACTGGCCGGTACGGGGTCGGGCCAGCCCGACCACCGGGGTCGATCACCTGCGCGAGCAGCCTGTCGGCGGCACGGCGACGGCGGCATCGGGGAAGCCACCCAGGCGACCCCCGTTCCTGCAGGTCAGCGCATCGGGGACAGCACCCAGGGAGCCGTCGGGGACCTCGACGGCCGCGAGGGCTGGTCGACCCGGGGGACGCCGCCGAGGGCGCCGGGTCGCGGTGGGTGCGCGGCGCACGCCGCAGCCGATGAGCGGGCCGGACGACGAAGCGGCCCCGCACTTCCGTCGAAGTGCGGGGCCGCTCGGTGTCTCAACCAGACGTGCACCCGAAGGGATTCGAACCCCTAACCTTCTGATCCGTAGTCAGATGCTCTATCCGTTGAGCTACGGGTGCCTGTGTTCAGTTGTGGTGCGCGGAGGCTCCGGGATTTGAACCCGGGATGGGGATTAACCCAAACCGCATTAGCAGTGCGGCGCCATAGACCGGACTAGGCGAAGCCTCCCGGGGTCCGAGTTTCCTCGTAACCGCCGACGGAGAGACTACCAGCGCCCCGGACCGCGGTCGCAGCCCGGGTGGCCACTCCGACTCCCACCCGCGCCCACATCGGCGATGTGGTGCCCCAGGAGCCCCGGTAGGCCCCAGATCGCCGATGTGGGCAGGATCAGGCGGCGCGAGTCAGGCGCCGACGGGCTCGCGGACGGCGTTCCGCGCGACCGCCGACGGACGACGCCCCGGCACCAGCGTGATGGCGACGGCGGTGGCCGCGCCCAGGGCGGCCAGCGCCAGGCTGCCGCTGACCCCGAACGGGCCCTCGATCAGCCCGCCGCCGACGGCCGCACCGATGGCCGAGGCGCCGACGGTGATCGTCGAGAGCCAGGTGAAGGCCTCGGTGGTCGCGTGCTGCGGCGCCATCGAGCCGACCAGCGTGTTCTGCACGGTGAGCGTGGGGGCGATCGCCGTCCCGCCCAGGAAGAGCAGCACGCCCAGCGCCCACGGGCTGGAGATCCAGGCCAGCGGCGCGAGGCCGATCGTCACGCCGAGCAGCAGCAGCCGGTACTGGCGGGGCAGCGACATGCTCAGCACGCGGGCGCCGAACCACAGCCCGCCGATGGTCGAGCCGAGCGCCCAGAGCGCGAGCAGCACGCCGGACATACCGGGCCTGCCCATCTGTTCCGCGAACGCCGGGACGGCGACCTCGAGCGCGCCGAACCCGAGCATCAGGGCCGCGCCGCTGACCAGCAGCCGCGGCATGCCCGGCGTCCGGACGGTCGAGAACATCCCCGCGCCCGCCCCCGGCGAGGGGACGTAGGCCTTCGTCGCCGCGGACGTGGCGATGCCCAGGGAGCCGGCGACGGCGAGCACGCCCGCGACGCCGATGGCCAGCGCCGGGGAGGTGAGGACGGCGAGCGCGGCGACCAGCGAGGGACCGACGACGAAGACCAGCTCGGTGGCGGTGGCGTCCAGCGCGTAGGCGGTCGGGCGCACCTGCGGGTCGACCCGCGACCAGAGCGCGCGCACGGTGCCCGACACCAGCGGGGTGGTCGCGCCGGCGCCGGCCGAGGCGGCGAGGACGGCCGCATCGGGCGCGCCACCCAGGACGACGACGATCAGCAGCGCCAGGAGCAGCGGATAGGCGGCGGCCTGCGCGAGCAGCACCGGGCGGGGGCCGCGGCGGTCGGCGAGGCGGCCCAGGATCGGCGCCATGACCGCCGAGGCGACGCCCAGGGTGGCGGCCGCGAGCCCGGCGATGGCGTAGGAGCCGGTCTGCTGCTGCACCATGAGCAGCAGCGCCAGCGGGACCATCGCCGAGGGCAGTCGGCCGGCGAAACCGGCGAACAGCAGCACGGGGGCCGAGGGCAGGCGCCAGACAGGAAGGTACGCACGCACGGGAGAGCTCGTTTCACACTTGCAGGAAGAAGGAATCCGTAGGGGGTCAAAGCTCGTTGACCACCTACGAGCAGCGACGGTAGCACGGATCAGTAGGGAGTCACATGGATTACGACACCTACGGGTCGACTGCGGTGGAACTGGCGATCGAGCTGGCCAACACCGAGCGCAGCGATCCGGAGTGGGCGCGCGCCTTCCTGGGCTCCCACGACGAGTGGTTCACCCCGGGCACCTCGCTCGAGCTCTCCCCCGGTGAGACCCACCGGGCCGCCGCGACCGCCGCCCTGGTGCGCGCCGTCGCGCTGGCCGAGTCGCAGGCCGACGTCCTCGACCGGCTCAACGAACTGCTGGCCCTGGCCCGGCCGCGGCCCTACGCCACCGACCACGACGGCGAGCTGCACCTGCACTACGCCCGCCCGGACGCCCCCGCGCTCGAGCAGCTGACGACGACCGTGGCGATGGGGCTCTCCCAGGTCGTCGTGCAGCACGGCTGGCAGCGCCTCGGCGTGTGCGCGGCCGAGAGCTGCGACGACGTCTACGTCGACACCTCGCGCAACGCCAGCCGCCGCTACTGCTCCAACACCTGCGCCAGCCGCTCGACCGTCGCCGCCTATCGGGCCCGCCAGAAGACCGAGTAGCGGCCGATCCGGGCTCGAAAGCCCAGGTGAGAAGCGCGCGTTCACCCGAACGGGTGAACCGTCGGTGTAGCCGGTCCAGTCAGCGTCAGCGGCGTCCGACATCGAGGGCATGGACAGGTACAGGACGACGACGGTGCTGCCGTTCGCGCATCTCGCCGGCGCGACGTCCGCGCTCCGCAGCGAGCTGCACCGCCTCATCGCCGCCGACGAGGAGCGGCGGGTGGCCGACTGGTCGACGCTGCGGGTGGTGGGGCCCGAGGAGGTCTTCGGGCCGCGCGGCGCCGTGCACTTCGAGTACCGCGGATCGGTCGAGTTCCGCCGGCTGGCGGCCCTCCCGAACCGGACGGCCCGCAGCCACCGCTGAGGTACTGCCCGGCACGGCTGGGCCGGGACGAGGCGCGTGGGGCGGGCGGGGAGCGCCGCGCGCGAGCCTGACCCGTTCCGGGCGGACTCCGGGCGACGCTGCGACGGTGATGCGCTACCGAGTCGTGACCGAGGACGGCCAGGAGACCGGCACCTTCCTCGCGCCGGACGACGACCTGGCCGCGATGCGCCGGGGCCTGCCGCTCCGGGACGCCCACGTGCGCGCCTCGGCGGGCACCCCCGATCCGGACGAGTACCGGCTGGAGAAGTGGGTCGCCGGCGGCTGGGACTTCGCCGGCCGCTACGCCTTCGTGGGCACCACGCCCGCAGCACTCGTCGCCTGAGCCGCCCGTCCGGGCCGCGGCCGGGCCTCGACTGAACTAGCGTCCCGGCGTGACCCCGCCGCGGAACCTGGACGCCCGGCTGCACGCCCTCGTCGGGAGGCTGCCCAGCTCCCCCGCCGACCGGTGGCTGCGCCGGCTCACCCGCTCCGCCAACCACGGCCGGCTGTGGCTGGTCATCGGCGGACTGCTGGCGCTCCGCCGGGGGTCGCTGCGCCGCGGCGCGCTGCGCGGCGCCGGGTCGATGGCGGTCACCAGCGCGCTGGTCAACGTCGTCCTCAAGACGGTGTTCCGGCGCGGCCGCCCCGAGCACAGCGGGCGCAGCGAGCGGATGCTGCGCCGCTCCCCGACGTCGTCGTCCTTCCCGAGCGGGC
>JBEPZM010000132.1:0-9325 GCA_041640835.1 Blastococcus sp. | reverse complement strand
GGCCTCGGACCGGACGCGGCGCACCCACGCGGTCACCGGCGTACCCGGAGCCGCCCCGACCAGCTCGGGGGCGAACTCCTCGGGCACGGTGACGTCGGCGGCGGACGCCACGAGCGAGACCAGCGTCCCGGTGCGTGCGCGGATCCGGTCCAGGCTCTCGCGGGCGGCCGTCCGCTCCCCCACCAGCCAGTCCTCGACGCGGGCGAACCGGCCGACGTCGAACAGCGTGCGCAGCAGGCGGCCGCGGTCCTCCGGCTCGGCGCGCAGGAACCGCGCGAAGTCGCCCTGCGGCAGCAGCACCACCTGGCAGAACTGCTCGGCCGAGAGCCCCAGGCGCGCGCGCAGGTACTCCGAGCCCTCGTCGATCCGGGTGCTGACCGGCTCCCAGCTCTCCCCGACCCACCGCTGGACGGTCAGCCGGGCCTGCTCGGTCGTCCAGCCCTCGCCGCGGCGCTTGGGGCGCTGCTGCTCCGGCCGGCGGACCACGCTCAGCCGCTCGCCGCCGAGGGTCAGCTCGAGCTCGACCTCGGTGCGGACGTCGTCGGCGGCGTGGTCGCTGCGCAACCGCTTCTCCTCACCGCGCGCGCCGGGGACGGTGCCGTAGAGCGCGAAGACCACCGCGTCGAGCAGGGTCGTCTTGCCCGCGCCCGTCGGCCCCCACAGCAGGAAGAGCCCGTCGCGGCCGACGTCGTCCAGGTCGACGTCGACCCTGGTGGCGAACGGGCCGAAGGCGGTCAGGGCGAGCTGATGGACCCTCACGCGGCGTCCTCGCGGGCGGCGGCGGCCAGCGCACGGGCGAACAGCTCGCGCTCGGTCTCGCTCGCGCCGGCCCCGCGGACGTGGTCGACGAACTCCTCGGCCACCTCCAGGTCGCTGCGCCCGCGCAGCCGCTCCTGGTAGCTGCGCCCGTCGGCCGTGGCGCCCGCCCCGGCCCACTCCAGGTGGACGCAGTGCGGAAAGCGCTCGCGCAGCTGGCGCATCGGGTCCGCCGGGCGGACGGTGTCGGTGAGCCGCGCCGACACGAAGTGGCCCTCGGCTGCCGCGTGCTCCGGTGCGGCCAGCAGTTCGGCGAGCTCGCCGGTGAGCACGCTGAGCCGGCGGGGGGTGGGCAGGGGGACGGACCGGACCTCGCCGAGGCCCTCGGCGCCGAGCTCGACCAGCCAGGCCTGCTTCTGCTGACCGGCCTCCCCGAACGAGTAGGCCAGCGGGGAACCGCTGTAGCGCAGACGCGGGCTGAGCGTCTGGGGCCGGTGCAGGTGCCCCAGCGCCACGTAGTCGACGCCGTCGAAGACCCCTGCCGGCACGAGGTCCACGCCGCCGACGCAGATGTCGCGCTCGCTCTCGGTCGGGACCCCACCACCGACGAACGCGTGCGCGAGCACCACCGACCGGGCGCCCGGCCGCAGGAAGAGGTCCGCCCGGATCCGCTCCATCGCGGCGGTCAGCACCCCTTCGTGCCCGCGGACCGCGGCCTCGCCCCGCCCGGTGAGGCCGAGCTCGTGGCGGGCCACCTCCGGCTCCAGGTACGGGATGCCGTAGACGGCGACCTCGCCGTGCTCGTCGGCCAGCAGCACCGGCTCGTCGAGCGCCGGGGTGGCGGCCCGGACGTGCAGGCCGGCGGCGGACAGCAGCCCGGAGAACGTGCCGAGCCGGCGCGCGGAGTCGTGGTTGCCGGGCGTGAGGACCACCTGCGCACCCGCCCTGAGCAGCCGCCCGACCACCCGGTCCAGCACCGCCGTCGCGTCGGCCGAGGGCACCGCCCGGTCGTAGACGTCACCGGCCACGACGACCAGGTCGACCGACTCGGCGCGCACGACCTCGGCCAGACCGCCGAGCACCGCCTCCTGCTCGGCGAGCAGATCGGTGCCGTGCAGGGTCCGGCCGATGTGCCAGTCGGAGGTGTGCAGCAGCCGCATGGGATGGACGCTAAGCCTGGGGTCTGACAGTCATCGATCTCGCACCCGCGGCGAGGCCATCAGCGGGCGGTCCACCAGGGGATCCCGCCACTCGGTCGGCGGGCCGCCGGCCGGCCGACCGGCCGGCTCCGGCGCGTACCGCTGGCTCGGCAGCGCCCGCCCGCGGGAGGGGGCCCGGCGGTCCTCGGCACTCCCCCCGGCGCGGCGCCCGTCGTGCGGGGACGAGTGCCGGGGCGGACCGAGTCGGCGGTCCAGAGCCCTGACGACGAGCCTCCGGCCCGGCTCCTCGACGTAGCGGTGCAGCGCTGCCGCCAGCCCGAAGCAGGCGGCGATCAGGAGCGGCACGGCCAGAGCGAGACCCGGGGTGAGGACGTTGTGGTTCGCCGGGTTCTGCCAGAGGACGGTGAGGACCACGTCGATCACGACGAAGTGCACGAGGTACAGGGCATAGGAGATCCGCCCTCCGTACACGATCGTCGGCCGGGACAGCAGCCGCGCGGGACCACGCTGCGTGAGCGCCAGCGCGGCCACGAGGAGAGGGAACAGCACCACGATGACGCCCACGTGGTCCCCGCCGGCACCCGGCATCGTCCGGCGCCAGCCGGCCCACACCACACCGAAGAGCACCGCCGGGGGGACGGCCCAGAGCACGCCGAACGCGATCGGCTCCCACCGCACGGAGCGGGCCCTGGACACCGCCAGAGCGGCCAGCGCGCCCGCCGTGAACCCGCACGCGATGCGCAGGGCCCATGGCAGCTGCGAGTTGTAGGGGCCTTCCACGTAGGCGATGACCGCCAGCGGGGACATGGCCAGGACGGCGAGCACGAGCAGGACGGATGCGGGCAGGGCGCGCAGCGGACGGAGGAACAGGGCCAGCAGCGGGAAGACCAGGTACGCGGTCCACTCCACGCCGATCGACCAGCCGGGCAGGATGTAGCTGGCCCCGGCCAGCTCGTCCCGCCCCCACATGTGCGTCATCGTCAGCTGCTGGAGCAGCGTGAGCGGGTCGACGGACGGGTGGGGACCGACCACGTCCGCGGCCCAGCCGGCCTTCCGGATGCACCAGAGCCAGACCGCCATGAACAGCGTCACGGCTGCCCATGCAGGCCAGATCCGCGCGAATCGGCCGCCGATGAACCGGATCAGCAGCCGAGGACGCGGACCGCGGCCCAGCTGCTCGGCATAGGCACGCGTGATCACGAAGCCACTGAGGACGAAGAAGAGCTCGACGCCGGTCCAGCCGGCGGCGGCGACCGGCCCGGCCATCGGGACGGCCGCGAGGTAGGGCCCCAGCTGGTTCATGAAGTGGAACAGGACAACCCAGCTGGCCGCGATCACCCGGAGCCCGGTCAGCGCCGGGACGTCGTCCCGCCGACGTGCCTCGGAGTCGGAACGGGCGGCTGTCTCTGCAGGCATGGATCCTCGTCGTCACGCGTCCGGACCGGTCCGTCCCGACACCGTCACGCTAATGGGGTCAAGCGGCGACTGACAGTCATTACGGCACGAAATAGATCAGCCTCTTCGGCAGCTCGTGCCACGTCGCGGCTCTCAGCCGCGGCCGGACCGTCGCCACCCGGAGCTCCGCGTCGGCTCCTCGTCCTCGTCGTCCCACGTCGTCGGCTCGTCGCGGATGTAGCTCGCGCTCTCCTGCGCCCGGCGGTCGGCGTCCTCCTCGATCATGTGGTTGAGCAGCTGCTGGACGCCGTCGCTGTCGGGGATCCGCCGGAGCACCGTCGCGCCGCTGTCGCCGGCCGTCTCGATGGTCAGCGTCCCGGAGTTCACGAGCCGCTCCCACAGGGTCTGGGTGTAGGAGACGTCGGTGATCCGCGCCAGGCCCAGGTCACGGCCCCGGCGGGCGAGGATCCCCTCGCGGAAGAGCAGCCGGTGGGTGCTGACGACGTAGTGCGTCGCCCGCCAGCGCGCCAGCGGCACGACGACCGTGACGACCAGGAGGACCAGGGCGAGCGCGAGCACGAGCATCCGGTAGATGCCCTGCTGCCGGCCGTCGGGGATCACCGCCAGACCGAACGACGTCGCCCCCACGATGAGCAGGAAGCGCACCACCGGCCAGAAGACCGTGAGCCAGTGCGGGTGCAGGTGCCGGACGACCTCTTCGTCGTCGGCGAGCAGCTTGTCCGGGTAGGGCATCCGGTCAGGATGACGGAGGACGAGCGGGAATCACGCCTGCGGCGCGCCTCTTCGGACGTGCCGGACGTCGCCGCTGGCCAGCTCGACCGTCCCGGCGGGGGTCCGCACGACCAGCCGGCCGTCCCAGTCGACGCCCTCGGCGACGCCGTCGAGCAGCGAGCCGTCGGGCAGGTGCACCTGCACGGTCGAGCCGACCGTGGAGGACCAGCGCAGGTAGTCGGTCGCCAGGCCCGAGGCCACCGGGTCGCCGAGGTGCTCGACCCAGCGCAGGTAGCGCTTCTCGAAGGCCCTCAGGAAGGCCAGCAGGACGGGGCCCCGGTCGACGGTCCCACCGGTGACCTCGGCCAGCGAGGTGCCGGTGTCGGGCAGCTCGGCGGCGGTCGTGGAGACGTTGAGCCCGGTGCCGACGACGACGGCCGGGCCCGAGCTCTCCGCAAGGATCCCGGCCAGCTTGCGCCCGTCGCGGGCCAGCAGGTCGTTGGGCCACTTGACCGAGGCCAGCACCCCGGTGGACTCCCCCACGGCCTCCGCCAGCGCGACGCCGGTGAGCAGCGGCAGCCAGCCCTTGCGCGCGGCGGGCACGTCGGGGCGCAGCAGCACCGAGACGGTCAGCCCGGCGCGGGGCGGGGAGGTCCAGACCCGGTCCATCCGGCCGCGGCCGGCGACCTGGTGCTCGGCGACCAGCACCGCGCCCTCGGGGGCGTCCTGCCCCGCCGCGGCGATCAGGTCGGCGTTGGTCGACCCGGCTTCCGGCACGACCTCGAGCGAACGCCAGAGCGCGCTGTCGCGGGTGAGGGCGGCTCCCAGCGCCGCCGCGTCGAGCGGCGGACGGCCGAGATCCGACCATCGAGGTGAGGAGTCGTCGGGCACTCCCCTACGCTACGTAACCCGTGGCCGGGCGTGCTCGGTCAGGGATGAGCACGGCGGCCCGCGTCCGCGGCCGGGGTGTGTCTGCGAGGAGGAAACGTGAGCGCGGCTGAACTCGAGAACGCCGGGGAGCAGGTCCCCGACGACATCGACATCCACACCACCGCCGGGAAGCTGGCCGACTTCGAGCGTCGCGTCCAGGAGGCCCAGCACGCCGGGTCCGAGCGTGCGGTCGAGAAGCAGCACGCGGCCGGCAAGATGACCGCCCGCGAGCGCATCGAGGCGCTGCTGGACCCCGGCTCGTTCACCGAGTTCGACGAGTTCGCCCGGCACCGCTCCACCAACTTCGGCATGGACGCCAAGCGCCCGTTCGGCGACGGCGTCGTCACCGGCTACGGCACGGTCGACGGCCGCCCCGTGGCGATCTTCAGCCAGGACGTGACCGTGTTCGGTGGCGCGCTCGGCGAGGTCTACGGCGAGAAGATCGTCAAGGTCCAGGACTTCGCGATCAAGAACGGCTGCCCGGTCATCGGCATCAACGAGGGCGGCGGCGCGCGCATCCAGGAGGGCGTGGTCTCCCTCGGCCTCTACGGCGAGATCTTCCAGCGCAACGTGCACGCCTCCGGTGTCATCCCGCAGATCTCGCTGATCATGGGCCCCGCCGCCGGTGGGCACGTCTACTCCCCCGCGCTCACCGACTTCATCGTCATGGTCGACAAGACCAGCCAGATGTTCATCACCGGTCCCGACGTCGTGAAGACCGTGACCGGCGAGGACGTGACGCTGGAGGAGCTCGGCGGCGCCCGCACGCACAACACCAAGTCCGGTGTCGCGCACTACCTGGCCGAGGACGAGGCCGACGCCCTCGACTACGTCAAGGCCCTGCTGTCCTACCTGCCGAGCAACAACCTCGACCCGCTGCCGGCGCTGGACGTGCCCCCGGTCGACGTCGTCCTGCCGGACGCGCTGACCGAGGAGGACCTCGAGCTCGACACGTTCATCCCCGACTCGGCGAACACGCCCTACGACATGCACACCGTCATCGAGCACGTCCTCGACGACGGCGAGTTCCTCGAGGTGCAGCCGCTGTTCGCGCCCAACCTGCTGATCGGCTTCGGCCGGGTCGAGGGCCGCCCGGTCGGCGTCGTCGCCAACCAGCCGACCCAGTTCGCCGGCACGCTGGACATCGACGCCAGCGAGAAGGCCGCGCGCTTCGTGCGCACCTGCGACGCCTTCAACATCCCGGTGCTCACCTTCGTCGACGTCCCGGGCTTCCTGCCGGGCACGTCGCAGGAGTGGGAGGGCATCATCCGCCGCGGCGCCAAGCTCATCTACGCCTACGCCGAGGCCACCGTCCCGCTGGTCACCGTCATCACCCGCAAGGCCTACGGCGGCGCGTACGACGTGATGGGCTCCAAGCACCTGGGCGCCGACGTGAACCTGGCGTGGCCCTCGGCGCAGATCGCCGTCGTCGGCGCGCAGGGCGCGGTCGGGATCCTGTACCGCAAGGAGCTCGCGCAGGCCGAGGACCCGGACGCCCGCCGCGCCGAGCTGATCGCGGAGTACGAGGACACCCTCGCCAACCCGTACATCGCCGCGGACCGTGGGTACGTGGACGCCGTGATCCCGCCCTCGCACACCCGCGTCCAGGTGACCAAGGCGCTCCGCGTGCTGGCCAACAAGCGCCAGACCCTGCCCGCCAAGAAGCACGGCAACATCCCGCTATGACATCGCGACCCTCCGGGCCGCACCGCGGCCAGTTGCCGTCCCCAGCAGGCGGAGCGAGCCCGTCCTCCGATCCCGGAGACCCTTCGGGCCTCCACTCCGGACGACAGGACCAGGTGCCTCCTCTCCTGCGCGTCGTCAAGGGCGAGCCCTCCGCCGAGGAGCTCGCCGCTCTGACCGTCGTCGTCGCGGCGCTCTCGCAGCGCCGCGAGCGGAAGCGTGCGACGCCGGTCGGGGCGTGGGCGTCCTACGGGCGCAGCCACCGCCGTCCCGCGCAGGTGGGCCCGGGCGGCTGGCGCGCGGCGGGGAGCCCGGTGTGAGCAGCAGCGACCGCCGGCTGGTCCTCGCCTCGGCGTCGCCGGCCCGCCTGTCGCTGCTGCGCCAGGCCGGCCTCGCGCCGGAGGTCGTGGTGAGCGACGTCGACGAGTCCGCCTACTCGGCTCCGCGGGTGGCCGAGCAGGTCGCACTGCTCGCCGCGGCCAAGGCCGCCGCCGTGGCGAAGCGGGAGACCGACGCGCTCGTCATCGGCGCCGACTCGCTGCTGGAGTTCGGCGGCAAGCCGCTGGGCAAGCCCGCCGACGCCGCCGACGCGCGGGACCGCTGGCGCCGGATGTCCGGCCGCTCCGGCGTCCTGCACACCGGCCAGGCGCTGTTCGACGTCCGCGACGGCGCGGTCACCAGCCGGGACATCGCGGTGGCGTCGACCGTCGTCTACTTCGCCGAGCCCACGCAGCCGGAGATCGAGGCCTACCTCGCCACCGGGGAGCCGCTCGCGGTGGCCGGCGCCTTCACCCTCGACGGGCTGGGCGCACCGTTCGTCCGCCGCGTCGAGGGCGACCCGGCGGCCGTCGTCGGGCTCTCGCTCACCGTGCTCCGCACGCAGTTGGCCAAGCGCGGCCTGGCCATCACCGATCTGTGGCGGCGCTGACCGCCGTTCCACCCCCCATTACAGTCCGACCGGTCCACAGAAGAAGGAGAGCCCGGTGCAGAAGGTCCTGATCGCCAACCGCGGTGAGATCGCGGTGCGAGTGGCGCGTGCGTGCAAGGACGCCGGTCTCACCAGCGTGGCCGTCTACGCCGAGACGGACCGCGACGCGCTGCACGTGCGCGTCGCCGACGAGGCGTTCGCCCTGGGTGGCACCACGCCCGGTGACTCCTACCTCGTCATCGACAAGATCCTCGACGCCGCCAAGCAGTCCGGCGCCGACGCGATCCACCCCGGTTACGGGTTCCTGTCGGAGAACGCCGACTTCGCCCAGGCCGTCATCGACGCCGGGCTGACCTGGATCGGCCCCTCCCCGCAGGCGATCATCGACCTCGGTGACAAGGTGGCGGCGCGGCACATCGCCATGAAGGCCGGCGCGCCCCTGGTGCCCGGCACGAAGGACCCGGTCAACGGGGCCGACGAGGTGGTCGCGTTCGCGAAGGAGCACGGCCTCCCCGTCGCCATCAAGGCCGCGTTCGGCGGTGGCGGTCGCGGGCTGAAGGTGGCCCGCACCATGGAGGAGATCCCCGAGCTGTTCGACTCCGCCGTCCGCGAGGCCGTGTCGGCGTTCGGCCGCGGCGAGTGCTTCGTCGAGCGCTTCCTGGACAAGCCGCGGCACGTCGAGGCCCAGGTGCTGGCCGACACCCACGGCAACGTGATCGTCGTCGGCACACGTGACTGCTCGCTGCAGCGCCGCAACCAGAAGCTGGTCGAGGAGGCGCCCGCGCCGTTCCTCACCGACGACCAGCGGGCCCGCATCCACGAGTCGGCGAAGGCCATCTGCAAGGGCGCCGGCTACCACGGCGCCGGCACTGTCGAGTACCTCGTGGGCGTGGACGGCTCGATCTCCTTCCTCGAGGTCAACACCCGCCTGCAGGTCGAGCACCCCGTCTCCGAGGAGACCAGCGGCCTGGACCTCGTGCGCGAGCAGTTCCGCATCGCCGAGGGCCTGCCGCTGGAGATCACCGAGGACCCCACGCCCCGCGGGCACAGCATCGAGTTCCGGATCAACGCCGAGGACGCCGGTCGCAACTTCATGCCGGCCCCCGGCCCGGTGGACCGGCTGGAGATCCCGCAGGGCCCCGGCGTGCGCTGGGACTCCGGCGTGGAGACCGGCGGCGAGGTGGCCGGCGCGTTCGACTCGATGCTGGCCAAGCTCATCGTCACCGGCGCCACCCGCCAGGAGGCCCTGCAGCGGGCCCGCCGCGCGCTGGAAGAGCTGGTCGTCGAGGGCATGCCCACGGTCATCCCGTTCCACCGCGCCGTCGTCCGCGACGAGGCGTTCACCTCGGAGCCGTTCACCGTGCACACGCGGTGGATCGAGACCGAGTGGGACAACCAGGTGCCGCCCTACGACGCCGCGCCGTCGGAGGCCGACGAGCAGGCTCCCCGGCAGACCGTCGTCGTGGAGGTCGGCGGCCGCCGGCTCGAGGTGTCGCTGCCCGCCGGGCTGGCCGCCGGTGGCGGTGCCGCCGCGGGCGCCCCGGCCAAGCCGCGCAAGCGCGGCGGTGGTGGCGGCGGGTCCGCGGCCTCCGGTGACTCCCTCACCTCGCCCATGCAGGGCACCATCGTCAAGGTCGCGGTGGAGGACGGCGCGACCGTCGCCGCCGGTGACCTGGTGGTCGTCCTCGAGGCGATGAAGATGGAGCAGCCCATCACCGCCCACAAGGCCGGTACCGTCACC
>JBEPZM010000131.1:0-9364 GCA_041640835.1 Blastococcus sp. | reverse complement strand
CACTGGCGGTGGCCGCCGCGCTCGCCGGGGCGCTCGCGCTGCGCCTCGTGCCGGTCGCCCGCACCGGTCGGCTGTAGCGGGCCGGACGACGACGGCGCCCCCTCCGCGAGGTGGGGGCGCCGCCGTCGGGACTGCCGGAGGTCACTCGGCGATCTGCGCCGCGAACTCGCCCTCGAACGCCTCGCCCACGACCTCGGCCCCACCCGGGACGTCGGCCGGCCGCAGGATGAAGCTCTCCAGGCTCGGCGACTTGCCGAGCTCGAAGCCGCGGATCGGGACCGTCAGGCCACCCGTGTCGACCTCCTGGAGCTCGTTGAACGCGTCCAGGACGCCCTGGCGGGTGAGGTCACCGTTCTCGCAGGCGGCATCGAGCACCTGCTTCATCAGCGTGCTCATGCCGTAGCCGACCGGCACTCCCAGGCTCGGGATGGCGTCCGGGTAGGCCTCCTCGTAGGACTCGAGCAGGTCAGGGTTGTCGGCGAAGGCCGACACGGGGGCCGCCACGTAGAGGTGGGTCTTCAGCCAGTTGGCCGCCGGCCCCGCGAGCAGCCCGGGCGCGAAGACGGGGTTGCTGCCCAGGATCGGCACGTCCAGGCCCTGCGCCTCGGCCACCGTGGCCACCGACGCGAGGGCACCCGGCCCGACGGTGAGCGCGATGAGGTCGACCCCGGCCGCCGCGAACTGGGTGATCTGCGCGCTCATGTCCGTGTCGGTCGACTTGATCTGGGCCTCGATGACCTCGAGGTCCATCTCCTCCGCGACCGCCTGCGTTCCGGCGAGGCCGTTGGCGCCGTACTCGCCCTCGAAATAGATGTGGCCGACCGTGGCGCCCTCCTCCAGCAGCCCCTCGTCGAACAGGTAGCTGTAGCCGTTGGCGATCTCCACGTCGTAGGTCGCACCGACGACGCCGGTCCCCGGGATCTCGGTGAGCGTCTTGGACCAGGCCGACGGGAAGTTCACGATCTGGTCGGCCTCGTACTCGGGGGCCAGCGCGGTGTTGATCGGGGACCCGATCGTCTGCTGCATGGCGAGGACGCTGTCCTTCATCCCGCTGTAGAGCTGGACGCCCTGCTGCGGCACGTAGTTGGTGTCCTGGATGTCGAGCTCCACGTCGTAGGTGTCGCAGACCTGGTTGTCCTGCCAGAAGAGTTGGTTGGCGTTGGTGATGTCCTTGCCCAGGGCCGCGAACGCCCCGGTGAAGTCGGTGAGGACGCCCAGCGTGATCGTCGTCCCCTCGACGCCGACGTCGGTCTGGACGTCGGCGTCGCCGCCTCCGCCGTCCCCTCCGCTGGATTCCGGAGCCTTGGTGCTGCAGCCGGCGGCGATGACCACGACGGCTGCCGCCGCGACGGCGCCACGTGAACGGTGACCGAGAATCATGAGCTGCTCCCTTGCGCTGGTGGGTCGGACGGGACAGAGGTGGTGGACTCGCTGGTCGCTGCGGCGGACCGGCTGGTCGCCCGGCCTCCGCCTGGTTCCCGGCCTCGTCTGCGGAAGCGATCGGCCAGCCCGGCCAGGCCGGCAGGCTGGAAGAGGACGACGAGGATGATCGCCAGCCCGAACAGGTAGCGGGCCGCCTCGCCGGGGGCCAGGCCACCCTCGCCGGCGCCGCCGACGAACGGGAGCGCGTCGGCGTACCGCTGGAAGACCAGCGGCAGCGCGCTGACGAAGAGCGCCCCGATCGCTGCGCCGCCCACCGAGCCGAGCCCGCCGAGCACGATCATGGCGAGGTAGAGGATCGAGAGCTCCAGCCCGAAGGACTCCGGCGCGATGCTCCCGATCGACAGCGCGTACATCACCCCGGACAGGCCCGCGTACATCGAGCTGACCAGGAAGACGCGGCCCTTGTAACGCTGGACGTCGACGCCCATCACCGAGGCCGCGACCTCGCTGTCCCGCAGGGTCTCCAGCGCCCGCCCCGGCCGGCTGCGGAGCAGGTTGCGGGCGAACCAGTAGGCGGCGAGCGCGAGGACCAGGCCGAGGTACCAGAGCCGCTCCGCCTCGCGGAAGGGCACCTCGAGGACGAACAGGTCGGGGTCGGTGTTGCCGAAGGTGAACCCGAAGAGGGAGAACTCCGGCGTCGACCGGCCGTTGAACCCGCCGGTCACCTGGGTCCAGCTGTTGAGCACGTGCTGGCCGATGAAGACCAGCCCCAGCGACGCGACGCCGAGGTAGATGCCGCGCAGCCGGGCCGCGATCGGGGAGAAGAGCAGCCCCGCGAGGCCGGCCAGCAGCACTCCGGCGACCAGGCCGACGACCGGGGGCCACCCGAGCCCTTTCAGGTCGGTCAGCCCGATGCCACCGGAGTCCCCGGCCACGAACACGTAGGTGACGGCACCCACGGCGAGGAAGAACGCGTGCGCCAGGGAGAGCTGGCCGGTCGTGCCGACCAGCAGGTTGAGCCCGATGGCACCGACGATCGCCCCCGCCACGGCGAAGCCGGTGCGCAGCCAGAACTCCTCGACGTACACCGGCAGCGCCAGCATCACCAGCAGCGCGACGGCGAGCAGCACCGGCTTCAGGTACGAGCGGCGCGGTGCCGGCGCCGCCCGGCCCGGGCTGCCGGACGCGCCCCGGGTGGCGGTCGCGGTCGACTCAGACACGGGTCAGCTCCCGCGTCCCGAACAGCCCCGACGGCCGGACGAGCAGGACCGCGATCATCACGATGTAGGGGACGACGTCACCGAACCCGCGGCCCAGGAACAGCAGGTCGTCCTGGTAGCCGGCGGCGAACGACTCGGCCATGCCGATGAGCAGCCCGCCGACGAGCGCGCCGCCGGTGGAGTCCAGCCCCCCGAGGATGGCGGCGGGGAAGGCGCGGAGCGCGACCGTGTAGGCCCCCGGGCTCACCCCGGGTGTGGGCGAGCCGACGAGGAACAGCGCCGCGACGCCGGTCAGGATGCCGGCCACGACCCAGGCCAGCGCCGACACCCGGCCCAGCCGGATGCCCATGAGCGCGGCCGTCTCGCCGTCCTCGGCCGACGCGCGCATCGCCACGCCCCAGCTGGAGAACTTGAAGGCGAGGAAGAACAGCGCGATGAGCAGGCCGGCCACGATGATGGCGATCAGCCGGTTCTCGCTGATGCCGACGTCGCCGATCCGGACCGAGTCCCCGCCCCACGGGTGGGGCACGTTGAGGATGTCCGAGCCGATCCGCCGGATGAGTTCGGTGAGCAGGATGATGTCGACGCCGATGGTCACGATCGCGAGGCTGATGACCGGGGCGCCGCGCAGCCGGTTGATGATCAGCCGCTCGATGACGAAGGCGGCCAGCGCGGTGATCGCGATGCCCACCACCGCGGCGAGGTAGAAGCCGAGCGGGTCGGACAGCCGGGCGATCGAGTACGCCCCGAGCAGCAGCAGCGAGCCCTGGGTGAAGCTGACGACCTCGCTGGCCTTGAAGATGACCACGAAGCCGAGGGCGATGAGCGCGTAGATCGCGCCCAGGGAGATGCCGTTCAGGAGCAGCGACAGGAACTGGGTCACGACGTCGTCCCGGGGGTCTCGGAGGGGTGGGCACCGGAGGCGGCGGCCTCGGCCGCCTCGGAGGGGCTGATCTCGTCGCCGGAGCCGAGGTAGGCCCGGATGACCTCGGGGTCGCGCTGGACCTCGGCCGGGGTGCCGTCGGCGATGCGCCGGCCGAAGTCGAGGACGGTCACCCGGTCGGCCAGGGACATGACCATGCCCATGTCGTGCTCGACGAGGACCACCGAGATCCCCAGTGCCGAGCGGATCTCGACCACCGCCTCCGCCATGCGGTCGGTCTCCTCGGCGTTCATGCCGGCCACGGGCTCGTCGAGCAGCAGCAGGCGCGGCTCCGTGCACAGGGCGCGAGCCACCTCGACGCGCTTCTGGTCGCCGTAGGACAGCACCCCGACAGGCGTGTGCAGCTTGTCGCCGAGCTCGAGGAACTCGGCGATCTCGGCCACGCGCTCGCCGTGCACCCGGCCCTCGCGGGTGGCCCGCGGCAGCCGCAGCCCCGCGGCGACGAAGCCGGCGCGAGTCAGGTGGTGGCGGCCGAGCATCAGGTTCTCGGCCACGCTCTGCCCCGCCGACAGCGCGATGTTCTGGAACGAGCGGGCCACCCCGATGCCGGCGATCTGGTACGGCCGCATCCGGTCCAGCCGGTGCTCGCCGAAGCGGACCTGGCCCTCGGCGGCCTTGTAGACCCCGGAGAGGACGTTGAACATCGTCGACTTGCCGGCGCCGTTGGGGCCGATGATCGCGTGGATCGTGCCGGGCTCGACGGTGAACGACACCTCGGACAGGGCCGTGATCGCCCCGAACCGCACGCTGACGCCCTCCACGACCACCGGCGGGACGTCGGACCTGACCTCGGTGACGGGACCGGATGCGCTCACGGCGTCCACCGCGAGAGCTTCCGGCCCGACGCCGCGCGCGCCCGCGGTGCGCCGTCGCCGCTGCCCTCGCCGTCGTGGCCGAGGTAGAGGCGCTGCACCTCGTCGGTCTGGGCGAGCTCACGGGCCTCGCCCGACAGCGACACCTCCCCGACGTCGAGCACGTAGGCCAGGTGGGCGACGCCGAGCGCCATGGTCGCGTTCTGCTCCACCAGCAGCACCGAGGTGCCCTGCCGGTTGATCTCGGCGATGACCTGCCCGATCTGGCCGATGATGCGCGGGGCGAGCCCCAGCGACGGCTCGTCGAGCAGGAGCAGCTTGGGGCTGGCCATCAGCGCGCGCCCGATCGCCAGCATCTGCTGCTCGCCGCCGGACAGCAGGGCTCCCCGCTGGGAGCTGCGCTCGCGGAGCACCGGGAACAGGTCGTAGACCCGGTCCTGGGCCCGTGCCTTCGCCGCCTTGTCCCGGCTGGCCATGCCGCCGGCGCGCAGGTTCTCCTCGACCGTGAGCCGGCCGAAGATCCGTCGTCCCTCGGGCACCTGGACCAGGCCCATGCGCACCGTCTGCGCCGGGTCCCGGGTGCCGAGGTCGGTGCCGTCGAACCGGATCGACCCCGAGTCGATGCGGCCGCGGTGCAACCGCAGGGTGCCGGAGATCGCGCGCAGCAGCGTCGTCTTCCCGGCCCCGTTGCTGCCGAGGACGGCGACGACCTCGCCGTCGGGGATCTCCATGGACACGCCGCGGACGGCCTGCACCGCCCCGCCGTAGGTGACGTGGAGGTTCTCGATGCTCAGCACCGGGCACCACCCTGAAGGTGTGATCTGGACCACATGTGCGGGACTCTAAGGGCATTACCAGCCGATTCGGGAGCATCGAGTTCACGGTTCGATCACGTCTTCCTCCGCGCCCGCCTCGGGGAAGGCCGCAGCGGGGTCCGGCGTTCGACCGGGCGTGGAGGCCACCCGGGACGTCGACGTCGTCGTCATCGGTGCTGGTCAGGCAGGACTGTCGTCCGCCTACGGGCTGCTGCGGCAGGGGTTCGAGCCGCACTCCGGTTTCGTCGTGCTCGACGGCGACGCCGGGCCCGGTGGGGCCTGGCAGCACCGCTGGCCCTCGCTCACGCTGACCAGCACGCACCGGGTGCACGACCTCCCCGGCCTGCCGTTCGCGCCGGCCGACGAGACCGCGCCCGCGGTCGAGTCCGTGCCCGCCTACTACGCCGAGTACGAGCAGCGGTTCGACCTGCCGGTCGTCCGCCCGGTGCGCGTCACCGCCGTCCGTCGGGCCGACGACGACCGATTCCGCGTGGACACCGACGCCGGCACCTGGACCGCCCGCGCCGTGGTCAACGCCACCGGCACCTGGACGCGGCCGTTCGTCCCCCGCTACCCCGGCCAGGAGACCTTTCGCGGCCGCCAGCTGCACACGGTCGACTACCGCACGCCCGAGGAGCTCCGCGGGCAGCACGTCGTCGTCGTGGGTGGGGGCGCGTCGGCCACCCAGCTGCTCGGCGAGATCAGCCGGGTCACCTCGACCACGTGGGTCACCCGCCGCGAGCCGGTCTGGCGCGACGGCGTCTTCGACGAGGACGCCGGCCGCGCGGTCGTCGCCGAGGTCGAGCGGGCGGTGCGCGAGGGCCGCCGACCCGGCAGCGTCGTCGGCCACACCGGCCTGCTCACCTCTACGCCCTACATCCGCGACGGCCTGGACCGCGGCGTCCTGCAGCGCCGGCCGATGTTCGACCGGATCACCCCCGACGGCGTCGTGTGGGCGGACGGCACGACGCAGCGCGCCGACGTCATCCTCTGGGCCACCGGCTTCCGCGCCGCCGTCGGCCACCTGGCCCCGCTGCACCTGCGCGCGCCGGGCGGCGGCATCCGCATGGACGGCACGCACGTCGCCGGCGAGCCGCGGATCCACCTCGTCGGCTACGGCCCCTCGGCCAGCACGATCGGCGCCAACCGGGCCGGGCAGTCGGCCGCCCGGCAGCTGCGCCGGCTGCTCCGCCCGGAGCTCGCCCGCACGGCCTGACACCGCGGCGAGATCGGCGATCTCGCACGTCGTGGAGCCCCCGACCGTGCGAGATCGGCGATCTCGCCGGGGGCATGCCCGTAGGGGACTGTTCAGGGTCCGTTCAGGGCGCTCCCCGATGTGCCGGACCCCCGCTTCCCGCGAGGCTTCCGGTCATGACTCCACGGATCCCGGACACCGGGGCGCGGCCATGATCGACGTCGCGCGCCTCACCAAGCAGTACGGCGCCAAGACCGCCGTCGACGGCGTCTCCTTCACCGTCGCCCCGGGCCGGGTGACCGGCTTCCTCGGCCCCAACGGCGCCGGCAAGTCGACGACGATGCGCATGGTGCTCGGCCTCGACCGGCCGACCGCCGGCAGCGTCACGGTCAACGGCCGCGCCTACCGCGACTCCCCCGCCCCGCTGCGCGAGGTCGGCGCCCTGCTCGAGGCGCGGGCGCTGCACCCCGGCCGCTCCGCCCGCGACCACCTGCGCTGGCTGGCCGCCAGCAACCGGATCCCGGTCGCGCGGGTCGACGAGGTCCTCGGCCTGGTCGGGCTCGAGGCGGTCGCCGGCACCCGGGTCGGCAAGTTCTCCCTCGGCATGGGGCAGCGGCTCGGCATCGCGGTGGCGCTGCTCGGCGATCCGCCGGTCGTCGTCCTCGACGAGCCGGTCAACGGGCTGGACCCGGAGGGCATCCGCTGGGTGCGCACCCTGGCCCGGCGGCTGGCCGCCGAAGGGCGCACGGTCTTCGTCTCCAGCCACCTGATGTCGGAGATGGCGCTGACCGCCGACCACCTGGTCGTGATCGGCCGCGGCCGGATCCTCGCCGACTGCTCGATGCCCGACTTCATCGCCGAGCACGCCGCCTCCTACGTGCGGGTCCGCACGCCGCAGGGCGGCCAGGTGGCGGACGTGCTCCGCGGCGCCGGCGCGGAGGTGACCCCGGTCGACGACGAGCTGCACGTCCAGGGGCTGGACGCCGCCGCCGTGGGCGAGCTCGTCGGCGACAAGGGGCTCTACCTGCACGAGCTGACCCTGGTGCGCTCCTCCCTCGAGGACGCCTTCATGACCCTGACCGCCTCGAGCGTCGAGTACACCGCTCGCGACGGCGCCGACCTCGCCGGAGCTCCCCGATGACCGTCACCGCAGCCAGCAGCACCGTCGCGCTGGACCCCCGCCGCAACGTGCCCGGCACCCGTCCGGGGTTCTCGTCCACGCTGAACTCGGAGTGGATCAAGTTCTGGTCGGTCCGCTCGACGACCTGGTCGGCCGTCATGCTCTTCGTCCTCGGCGCCGGCCTGACCGCGCTCATCTGCGCCACCAACGCCGAGTGGCTGGCCAGCAGCGAGGCCGACGAGTCCCCCGGCTCGTTCATCACCTTCGGGATGACGTTCGCCCAGATCACCGCGGTCGTGCTGGGCACGCTGGCGGTCACCGCCGAGTACGGCACCGGGATGATCCGGGCGACGCTGGCCGCCACCCCCCGCCGCGGGTCGGTGCTGGTGGCGAAGGCGCTGGTCCTCACCGGCACGCTGTTCGTCCTCGGGACGGTCACCGCCTTCGCCGGGTACTTCGCCGGCAACTGGTTCCTGGACCGCGAGGGCATCGGCCTCGCCCTGACCGACGACGGCGTGCTGCGCTCCATGTTCGGCAGCGGCCTCTACATGGCGGGGCTGGGCCTGTTCGCCGCGGCCGTCGGCATCCTGGTCCGGCACACCGCGGCCGCGCTGTCCACCGTGCTGGCGCTGGTCTTCGTCGTCGGCAACATGGCGTTCCTGCTGCCGGGCGCCTGGGGCGAGTGGACCGCGAAGCTCATGCCCGGCAACGCCGGCTCCCCGATCGCGGCGCCGGTCTCCTTCAACCCGGAGCTGATGGCCCCGTGGCCCGGGTTCGCGGTGTTCGCCGCCGAGGTGCTGGCCCTGCTCGCGGTCGCCTGGGTGGTGTTCGCGCGCCGGGACGCCTGAAGAACACCCCCTGCCCCCCGGCCGCTCCGGCCGGGGGACAGTGGTGCGGTGACGACCGACGACTCCGCCGCCGAAGGGCGCCGCCGCGCCGACGAGTTCCTGACCCTGCTGGCCGCCGGCGATCCCGCCGCCGACGCCCTCCTCGAGGGCCTGACCGAGATCCGCGACCTGGTCTTCCTGGGCGCCGGGCTGACCGCGATCGCCCGCGCCGAGGGCCGCGCGCTGCCGACGGCGCAGCGCGCGCAGGCCAGCACCCGCCAGGTGAACCTCGGTGCCCAGCGCGACCGTGCCCGCACCGACGTCGCCGGGCTGCGCGACTGGCTGCGCGCGTCGGGCGCGGAGATCCTCTTCCTCCGCTCCCTGGCCGCCGCGGCCGCGCGGGTCACCGGCTGAGAGCTCGACCCCGGGTCGGGCGCGCGGCGGCCGCTGCCACGGGCAGCAGCCCGGCGAGGGCCGCGGCCACCAGCACGTAGGTCCAGTCCAGGCCGATGCCGGCGGCCACGACGCCGAGCGCGAGCGCGCCCGTGGCAGTCCCGGCGTCGAAGGACGCGTTCCACATCGCGCTGGCCGCCGTCGTCCCGGACTCCCCGGCCCGGGTGAAGGACGCCAGCAGCGTCAGGTTCTGCACCGCGCCGAAGCCCATGCCGAAGACCGCGGCACCGATCAGGATCCAGGCGTCCCCGGCGGCCAGCCCGGCGCCGACGGCGACCAGCCCGACCGCGGCCAGCACGACCGCGAGCGGGAGGAGCAGCCGGGCGCCCAGGCGGTCGGCGAGCATGCCCGCCTGCCAGCGGGTCACGGCGCCGGTCGCGCCGAAGAGCAGCAGGGCCGTGGTCGCCAGGACGCCGTCCGGACGCTCGATCGGCAGGAAGGTCACCACCCCGCCACCGGCCATCGTGACGGCGAACAGCACCAGCGAGGGGGCCAGCGCCGCGAGCACCCCCGCACGGTTCGCCCCGGCGGCGGCGCGACCGGGCTGCGGCCCGACCGAGCGCATCAGCAGCGGCACCAGGGCGATGCCGAGCAGC
>JBEPZM010000130.1:8393-9371 GCA_041640835.1 Blastococcus sp. | reverse complement strand
CGGTCGTCGGGGTCCGAGCCGAGGGTCGCCATCTGGCTGAATGCGTGCATCAGCAGGTTGTTGTGGGTGAGCACCGCGCCCTTGGGCCGGCCGGTGGTCCCCGAGGTGTACATGAGGAAGGCGGGCTCGTCCTCGTCGACGGCGACGTCGAGCGGCTCGTCGCCCGCCGCGGCCAGCGCCTCCTCGTAGTCGCCGCCGATCACCAGGGTGCTCGCGACCCCCGGCACCTGCTCCTGCGCCTTGGCGGCGATCTCGGCCAGCGCGGTGTCGACCACGAGTGCGACGGCGCCGGAGTCGGAGAGCACGTAGGCGACCTCGTCGGGGACCAGCCGGAAGTTCACCGGGACGACGACGGCGCCCAGCCGCACCCCCGCCAGGTAGGCCTCCCAGGTCTCCATGCCGTTGAGCGCCAGCACCGCCACGCGGTCGCCGGGCCCGACGCCCCGCTGCTGCAGGGCGCGGGCCAGCCGGGTCACCCGTCCGTCGAGCTCGCCGTAGGTGCGGCCGGCCCCGTCGAACCGGAGCGCGGGCCGGTCCGGCCTCGTGCGGGCATGCCTCGCGAGCTGGTCGCTCAGGGTCATGCCACGGCCCTGCAGGACGGGGATCTCGACGCTCACTCAGGACTCCTCGGGCCGGGTGTGATCCACGTCATGGTCACGGCGGGCGCCGGGGCGGTCAACCCGGTGTCGTCAGTCCTCGCCGTCGAGGTCCAGCAGCCGCGCGGCCAGCCGCTTCCACAGCGGCAGGTGGGGGTCGGTCCCGGCGGGGCGGCGCTCGAAGGCGTACAGCAGGGCCACTCCGCGCATGCTGGTGAACAGCAGCTCGGTGAGCTCGGGGTAGATCGGCGCGCCGGCGATCTCCGGGCCCCAGATGCCGTCGCCGACCGCGGTCATCGCCGCCCGCAGGCGCCGCTCCTCGGCACGCAGCGCGGCACGTAGCGCGGGGTCGGTGCGCGCCGCGGTCCACAGCTCGGTCGCG
>JBEPZM010000130.1:0-8383 GCA_041640835.1 Blastococcus sp. | reverse complement strand
GCTCCTGGAACGTCGCCCACATCAGGTCGATCGCGCGGTCCACCCGCTCCCGGCCGGTGGGCCCGTCGGCCATGAGCGCCGCGGAGCGCAGCCGCACCTCCTCGAGCTTCGTCGTCGCTAGGTGGTCGGCGGCCGCGACGAGCAGCTCGGCCCGGGACGGGAAGTGGTGCAGCAGCCGCCCGCGCGAGACGCCGGCGCGGGCCTGGACGGCGAGGGTCGAGGCCCCGGCGTAGCCGTCCTCGACCAGGCAGGCCACGGCCGCGTCGAGGATCAGCAACCTGCTGTCGGCGGTGCGCGCCGACCGGGACCGCGGTCCCACCGGCTGCTGATCCAGGACGGCCATGACCACGAACCTAGGCGGCAACCGGCCGCTGCGACAGTCACCGTTGACTGCCTGTCGGGACCGGTGTCACGCTGCCCGGGACCCGCACCCCGAGGGAAGGCCCCGACCGTGGACGTCGACGACAGCCCCTGCGAGGCCGGGTGATGGAGTTCACCGAGCTCCGCTACGAGGTCGCCGACCGGATCGCCACCGTGTGGCTGCACCGGCCGGAGCGGCTGAACGCCTTCACCCCGACCATGGCCGACGAGCTCGCCCGGGTGGCCGCGGCGGCCGACGCCGACGACGAGGTGCGCGTCGTCGTCGTGACCGGGTCGGGCCGCGGGTTCTGCGCGGGTGCGGATCTCGGTGGCGGGCCGAGCAGCTTCGCCGACCGGCGGGCGCGGCCGCTGCCGCCGGGGCCGCTGCGCGAGGAGATCGCCGGGTTCCGGCGGGACGCCGGCGGGGTGTCGGCCCTGGCGTTCGCCGCCCTGCGCAAGCCGGTGATCGCAGCGGTCAACGGGCCGGCGGTGGGCGTCGGTGCCACCCTCACGCTGCCCATGGACATCCGGATCGCCGCCGAGTCGGCGCGGTTCGGCTTCGTGTTCGGCCGGGTCGGCCTCCCACCCGAGGCCGCCTCGTCCTGGTTCCTCCCGCGGGTGGTCGGCATCAGCCGGGCGATGGAGTGGGTGGCCACCGGGCGGGTCTTCGACGCCCAGGAGGCGCTGCACGGCGGGCTGGTCTCGCGGGTGGTGGCCGACGACGAGCTGCTGCCCACCGCCTACGCGCTGGCCCGGGAGATAGTCACGAACACCAGCGGTCTCGCGGTCGGCGCCGCCCGGCAGCTGCTGTGGTCGATGCTCGGTGCCCCCTCGCCCTGGGACGCGCACCGCGCGGACTCCCGGGCGGTGGTCGAGCTCGGCGAGGGACCGGACAGCGCCGAGGGCGTGGCGGCCTTCCTGGAGAAGCGGCCCGCCTCCTTCGCCGCACCGCTGGGCGACGGGCCGATCGCGGGCGTGCCGCCGTGGCCCGCGCGGCCACCGGACGTGCGGGCCGTCGACCGACCCGTTTGAGCGCACCCGCCGCCCGGGCAAGGGGGCGGCGTGGACACCGAGATCACCCTGCGAGTCGACGGTGCCGCCCACCGGCTGACCGTCGACACGCGCACCACGCTGCTGGACGCCCTGCGCGAGCGGCTGCGCAACACCAGCCCGAAGAAGGGCTGCGACCACGGCCAGTGCGGGGCGTGCACGGTGCTGCTCGAGGGCCGGCGGGTGAACAGCTGCCTGGTCCTCGCGGTCACCGTCGACGACGCCGCGGTGACCACCTCCGACGGCCTGGCCGCCGACGGCGGGCCGCACGCCCTGCACCGCGCGTTCGTCGACCACGACGCCTTCCAGTGCGGGTACTGCACGCCCGGCCAGATCTGCTCGGCCGCCGGGGTGCTGGCCGAGGCGCGGGCCGGGTGGCCGAGCGGGGTCACCGATCCCGGCGACGACGGGGGCGACCTCACCGACGACGAGATCCGCGAGCGGATGAGCGGCAACCTCTGCCGGTGCGCCGCCTACGCCAACATCGTCCCGGCCGTGGCCGAGGTCGCGGCCGCCGAGGGCGTGCGGCGATGAGGGAGTTCCGCTACGAGCGGGCCACCGACCCGGCCGCCGCCGTCGCCCTGCTGGCCGCCGAGCCCGAGGGTGCGTTCCTGGGCGGCGGCACCAACCTGGTCGACCTCATGAAGCTCGGGGTGGCCACGCCCGACGTCCTCGTCGACGTCCGGCAGCTCACCTCCGCGGAGATCACCGAGCTCCCCGACGGCGGGCTGCGCATCGGCGCCGCCGTCCCCAACGCCGACCTCGCGGCCGACCGCCGGGTGCGCGAGCGGTTCCCGGTGCTCAGCCAGGCGCTGCTGGCCGGCGCCTCCGGCCAGCTGCGCAACCGGGCCACCACCGGCGGCAACCTGCTCCAGCGCACCCGCTGCCCGTACTTCACCGACGTCACGACGCCGTGCAACAAGCGGGCGCCGGGCAGCGGCTGCGGCGCCCTGGAGGGGGTGCACCGCAACCACGCGATCCTGGGTCAGACCCTCGAGGGCCCGGGCACCTGCGTCGCGACCCATCCCTCGGACATGGCCGTCGCACTGGCCGCGCTCGACGCCTCGGTCCGGGTGCTGGGGCCCGACGGCGAGCGGGTCGTGCCGATGGCCGAGCTGCACCGGTTGCCGGGGGACGACCCGAGCCGGGATACGACGCTGCGCCACGGCGAGCTGATCACCGCGATCGACGTCCCGGCGCTGGGCATGCCCTCGCGCTACCGCAAGGTGCGCGACCGGGCCTCCTTCGCGTTCGCCCTGGTCAGCGTGGCCGCCGCCGTGCAGGTCACCGGCGGCATCGTGGACGACGTCCGGCTGGCGCTCGGGGGAGTGGCGCACCGCCCGTGGCGGGCCACCGCCGCGGAGGAGGTGCTGCGCGGGCGGCCGGCCACCGAGGAGTCCTTCGTTGCGGCGGCGGACGCGGAACTGGCCGCCGCCAGGCCCCTGCGGGACAACGGCTTCAAGGTGCCGCTGGCGCGCAACCTCGTCGTCCGCACCCTGCTGCAGCTCACCGGGGACGTCCGATGACCACGGTGGACCGCCTGGTCGGCGCCGGCGTCGCGCGCATCGACGGCCCGGCGAAGGTGCGCGGCACCGCCCCCTACGCCTACGAGCAGGATCCGGGCGAGCCGATCTGCCACGTCGCGGTGGTGCAGAGCACCGTCAACCGCGGGCGGATCAGCCGGCTGGACCCGTCGCGGGCCGAGGCGATGCCGGGCGTGCTCGCGGTGCTCACGCCCGCGAACGCGCCGCGGCTGGGCGAGGGGCTGGCCTCGGACCTGCCGGTGCTGCAGTCGCTCGACGTCCACTACCAGGGGCAGATCGTCGCGATCGTCGTCGCGGAGACCTCGGAGATCGCGAAGGCGGCGGTCGGCGCCGTGGCCGTCGGGTACTCCGCCGAGGAGCCCGACGTCGTCCTCTCCGCCGAGCGCCCCGACCTGTACGCCCCGCCGAAGCTGATGGCCGGCTTCGAGACCGACTCGGTCATCGGGGACGTCGACGGCGCCCTCGCCTCGGCCGCGGTGACCGTCGACGCCACCTACGAGACGCCGACCCAGCACAACAACCCGATCGAGATGCACACCTCGATGGCCCGCTGGGACGGCGACCGGCTGACGATGTGGGACGCCAACCAGGGCCCGCACAACATCGTCAACGACCTGATGGCGGCGTTCGAGCTGGAGCGCGACCAGGTGCGGGTGATCTCGCCGTACGTGGGCGGCGCGTTCGGTTCGAAGGCGTTCACCCACCCGAACCAGATCGTCGCCGCGATGGCGGCGCGGGTGGTCGGGCGCACCGTGGTGTTCGAGCTGTCCCGGCAGCAGATGTTCTCCCTGGTCGGGCACCGCACGCCGACCATCCAGCGGCTGCGCCTCGGCGCGGAAGCCGACGGCCGGCTCACCGCGATCAGCCACGAGGTCGTCGAGCACACCTCCCGGATCAGCGAGTTCGCCGAGCAGACGGCGACCCCGACGCGGGTGCTCTACGCCGCGCCGCACCGGCGCACCACGCACCGGCTGGCCCGGCTCGACGTTCCGCCGCCGACGATCATGCGCGCGCCGGGGGAGACCCCGGGCCTGTACGCCCTGGAAACGGCCATGGACGAGCTGGCGCACGCGGTGGGGCTCGACCCGGTCGAGCTTCGGATCCGGAACGAGCCCGCGCGCGACCCGGAGCGCGACCTCCCTTGGTCCAGCCGCAACCTGGTGGCCTGCCTGCGGACCGGCGCGGAGCGGTTCGGCTGGGCGGGCCGCGACCTGAGGCCGCGGGTCCGCACCGACGGCCGGTGGCTGATCGGCACCGGCGTCGCCGCGGCCACCTATCCCACCCGCCGCCGCAAGGCCGAGTGCCGGATCACCGGTCACGACGACGGCCGGTGGACAGTCGAGATCGACGGCTCGGACATCGGCACCGGCGCGTGGACGGCGCTGACCCAGGTCGCCGCGGACGCGCTCGGGGTCGGTCTGGACGCCGTGGAGCTGCGGATCGGGGACAGCGACCTGCCCTTCGCCGGCGGGGCGGGCGGCTCGACGGGGATGGCGTCGTGGGGCTCGGCGATCGTGCTCACCGCCCGGGACGTGCGCCGCGAGCTGGACGAGAAGCACGGTGGGCAGCTGCCGCCGCACGGGATCGTGGTCAAGGGTGAGGTGCCGGGGGAGTCGCCGCACGCGGGCGACTACTCGATGCACGCCTTCGGCGCGCACTTCGTGGAGGTGCGCGTCGACCGGGACACCGGCGAGGTGCGGCTGCCGCGGGCCACGAGCGTCTACGCGGCCGGGACGATCGTGAACGCGCGCACCGCGCGCTCGCAGTTCCTGGGCGGGTTCAGCATGGGTGTGTCGATGGCGCTGCACGAGGAGTCGGTGGCCGACGCGCGGCTCGGGCACTACGTCAACCACGACCTCGCCGAGTACCACGTCGCCACCAACGCCGACATCGGCGAGCTCGACGTGCACTGGCTCGAGGAGGACGACCCGTACGTCAACGAGCTGGGGATGAAGGGGATCGGTGAGATCGGCATCACCGGGGCCGCCGCCGCCGTCGCCAACGCCTACTGGCACGCCACCGGGCTGCGGGTGCGCGACCTGCCGATCACGCCGGACAAGTACTTCCGGGAGCTGGGGCAGGGCTGACCGGTCGGGTCAGTCCAGGCCCCGGACCTGGGTCGGGTCCAGGTGGCGGAGCAGGGTCTCGCCGAAGTCGCGCATCGCCTCCACCTGCTCGGGGGTGAGCTGGTCGAACAGGTGCGTGCGCACGCTCTCCACGTGCACCGGCGCGGCCGCCTCGAGCGCGGCGAACCCCTCGTCGGTGAGGACGGCGAGCTGCCCGCGGCCGTCCTCCGGGCACACCTGCCGGCGCACCCAGCCGCGCTCCTCCAGGCGGGAGACGGCGTGCGACAGCCGGCTGCGCGAGGAGAGGCACCGGTCGGCCAGCTCGCTCATCCGCATCCGGCGTTCCGGCTCCTCGGAGAGCGCGACCAGGATCTCGTAGTACGCGTGCGAGATCCCGGTGGCGTGGGTCAGCTCGCGGTCGAGCCGGTCGGTGAGCAGCTGCGCGCTGTAGACCCAGGCGCGCCAGGCCCGCTGCTCCTCGGCGTCCAGCCACCGGGGCTCGGCGAGGTCCGGTGCACCGGGACTGGCGGGCGACACGTACGCGGTCATGCCGACATCCTACTAGCGGAATAGTTGTGCCTTCAACTACGCTGAGGTCGAGCAGAAGGTCAAACGCTCAACAATCTTGGAGGAACCCCATGACCAGCACCCTGCGCCAGATCCCCGGCTACGTCGTCGGCACCTGGGACATCGACGCCAGCCACTCGACCGTCGGCTTCTCGGTCCGCCACATGATGGTGAGCAAGGTCCGTGGCTACTTCCGTGAGTTCTCCGGCGAGCTCGTCACCGCCGAGGACCCGTCGCAGTCGACGGTGACCGCCAGCATCGACATGGACTCGATCGACACCCGTCAGGAGCAGCGTGACGCGCACATCCGCTCCGCCGACTTCTTCGACGTGGGCAACCACACCGTCATGGACTTCCGCTCCACCGCCGTCCGCGCCCAGGGCGAGGACTGGCTGGTCGAGGGCGAGCTGACCATCAAGGGCATCACCAAGCCGGTGACCCTCGCGCTCGAGCTCAACGGCTTCGGCCCGGACGCCTACGGCGGCACGCGCGCCGGCTTCAGCGCCAAGACCGAGATCTCCCGCAAGGAGTTCGGCGTCGACATCGACATGCCGATGGACGGCGGCGGCGTCGTCGTCGGCGACAAGGTCAGCGTCGAGCTCGAGATCGAGGCCGTGCTCCGCACCGCCTGAGGAAACACCTCGTCCCCCCCACCCTTCGCACGCTCAGGGTGGGCCCCTGGACGAGGCCCGAGAGGCCCCGGACGGTTCGCCGTCCGGGGCCTCTCGCGCGTCCGGGGAGAATGGGCGGCATGTCGACCTCCGCGCTGACCCGCGTCCGCACCCGCTTCCCCTCGGCCGCCCTCGTCGCCGTCGGCCTCGCGGCCGGCTTCGGCATCGCGCAGGGCACCGGCGTCCGGGCGCTCGGGGGCGCGGTCTTCGCCGCCGCCGGGCTGGCGGCCGGCGCTCTCTGGCTGCGCCGCCGGGGTCCGGCCACCGCCGTGGCGCTGGCCGCCCTGTACGTCGGCGCCTTCGTGCTGGCCCACGTGCTGGCCATCGGAGTGGGGATGTCGGCCTGGTTGGCGGTGAGTCTGGTCACTCTCACCGCCGCAGGAGTCACGTTCGGGGTGGTCGACGTCCCGCGGGAGCGGGAAGCAGGCAGCTGAGCGACTACTCTGGGAAGGTCGCCGGGATGGCGGCCGTTACACGAGATGCCGCGCGCCGACGCCGCGGTATCCCCGAACCCCTCTGAGGTGGCCCTACCGCATGCCCACTCGCGACGACCTGCGCAACGTGGCGATCATCGCTCACGTCGACCACGGCAAGACGACCCTGGTCGACGCCCTCCTCCGCCAGGCGGGTGCCCTCGGGCGCTCGAAGGGCGAGGGGACGGACAACGACTCCACGCAGGACCGCGTGATGGACTCGATGGACCTCGAGCGTGAACGCGGCATCACCATCCTGGCCAAGAACACGGCGATCCACCTGGCCGACGAGGACGGCAACCCCGTCGTCGTCAACATCGTCGACACCCCCGGCCACGCCGACTTCGGTGGCGAGGTCGAGCGTGGTCTGTCCATGGTCGACGGCGTCTGCCTGCTGGTCGACGCCTCCGAGGGCCCGCTCCCGCAGACCCGCTTCGTGCTGCGCAAGGCGCTGGCGAAGGGGATGCCGGTCATCCTCGCGGTCAACAAGACCGACCGCGCCGACGCGCGCATCGCCGAGGTCGTCGACGAGTGCTACGAGCTGTTCATGGAGCTCATGGAGGACGCCGGCATGTCTGCCGACAACCTCGACTTCCCGATCGTCTACTGCAGCGGCCGCTCCGGGAAGGCATCGCTGACCCGCCCGGAGAACGGCACTGAGCCCGACAGCGACGACCTCGGTCCGCTGGTCAAGACGCTGCTCGACACCATCCCGGCGCCGGTCTACGACGCCGAGGAGCCGCTGCGCGCGCAGGTCACCAACCTCGACGCCTCGCCCTACCTCGGCCGCCTCGCCCTGCTCCGCATCCACTCCGGTGAGATGAAGAGCGGCCAGCAGGTCGCCTGGTGCAAGGTCGACGGCACGATCAAGAACGTCAAGATCACCGAGCTGCTCGTGACCGAGGGCCTCACCCGCACCCCGGCCGCCAGCGCCGGCCCCGGCGAGCTCGTGGCCATCGCCGGCATCGAGGACATCATGATCGGCGACACGCTCGCCGACCCGAACGACCCGCGTCCGCTCCCGCCGCTGACCGTGGACGAGCCGTCGATCTCGATCACCATCGGGATCAACACCTCGCCGCTCGCCGGCAAGTCGGGCAAGAAGCTCACCGCCCGGCTGGTCAAGAACCGCCTGGACCAGGAGCTCGTCGGCAACGTGTCGGTGCGCATGCTGCCGACCGACCGCCCCGACACCTGGGAGATGCAGGGCCGTGGCGAGCTGGCGCTGGCCATCCTGGTGGAGCAGCTGCGCCGCGAGGAGTTCGAGCTCACCGTGGGCCGGCCGACCGTCGTCACCAAGGAGGTCGACGGCAAGCTGCACGAGCCGGTCGAGCGCGTGACGATCGACGTCCCCGGTGAGTACGTGGGCACGCTGACCCAGGCGCTGGCCGTCCGGCGGGCCCGGCTGGAGAACCTGGTGCACCACGACACCGGCTGGGCGCGGATGGAGTACATCGTGCCGTCCCGCGGCCTGATCGGGTTCCGCACCGAGTTCCTCACCGAGACGCGCGGCACCGGCGTCCTGAACCACAACCTCGAGGGCTACGAGCCGTGGCTGGGCGACATGCGCGCCCGTCCGACCGGCTCGCTGGTCGCCGACCGCCAGGGCGTGGCGACGACGTACTCGATGTTCTCCCTGCAGGAGCGCGGCC
>JBEPZM010000129.1:0-9386 GCA_041640835.1 Blastococcus sp. | reverse complement strand
ACGACGCTCTTCCGATCTGCCCGCGCCGGCTGCCGCTGCCGATCCCACTGCTCGTGCCCGAGCACCCGATGCAGCTGATCCACGAGGAGGACGTCGGCCGCGCGCTCCAGCTGTGCGTCGTCGGCGCCGGACCTCCGGGGGCCTACAACATCGCGGGCGAGGGCGTCGTCACCGCCGCCGACGTGGCCCAGGAGTTCGGCGCGCTGGCGATCCGCCTGCCGGCCGGCCCGGGACAGGCCGCCGCTCGCGCGATCTCCCGGCTGCCGTTCCTGCCGCCCGTGGCCGAGTGGGTGGAGGCCGCCTCGCGGCCGGCGATCATGGACACCACCCGGGCCCGCGAGCAGCTGGGCTGGCGACCGCGCTGGACCGGCCTCGAGGCGCTGCGCGACACCCTCCGCGACCGCTCCTGACCGCGCCGGCCGGTCAGGCCCCGGCGCGGAGGGCGCCCAGCCCGGCCAGCCACGGCAGCACCTCGTCGGCGAGCCGCTCGGGACACTGCAGCTGCGGCACGTGGCCCACCCCGTCCAGCTCCACGTAGCGCCACGAGGGGTGCCGGCGGGCGACGTCGCGGGCCGCCTGCACGGGGATCAGCCGGTCGAGGTCTCCGTGGACCAGGAGGACGGGGCCCGACACCCGCTCCATCGCGAGGCGGTAGCGCCGCGGATCGGCCAGCTGCGCCAGCAGGGAGCGGGCGGCGGCCAGGTAGGCGCGGTCCATGGCGGCGTGGTCCTCGCGCTCCTCGAGCAGCACCACGGAGCGGTCGATCACCGCCGAGGGCAGCGTGTCGGGGTCCACGCCGACGAGGCGCAGCATCTCCCGGACCCGCTGCAGCGGCGTCTGCCGTGCCCGGCGCAGCCAGAGGAACCGCTCACCCACCACCGGCATCGCGTAGAGCGCGAAGGTGACGGCGACCAGGGGGTCGAGCGCCCGGCGGGGTCCGGGGATCGCGGGATCCAGCAGGACCAGGCCGCGCACCGCCTCCGGGTGCGCCGCCTGCGCCAGGATCGAGATCATCCCGCCCATCGAGTTGCCGATCAGCACCGCGGGTTCGCCGGCCACCTCGACCAGGAACCGGTGCAGCACCTCGACGTTGGCGTGCACGGTCGCGCGGCGCTCGCCGGGCTCGCTGCGGCCGAAGCCGGGCAGGTCGATGGCCAGCACCCGGGCGTGCGGGAGGAGCAGCGGCGCGAAGGTGTCCCAGTTGAGGTGCGAGCCGCCGAGCCCGTGGACCAGAACCACCCGCGGACCGTCCTCCGGGCCGCCGAAGTCGACGTAGTGGACCGGACCGCCGAGGTCGACCGTCCGGCTCTCCCCCGGGACCTGGTGCTCCGCTGCCACTGCTGACCGTCCCCTCGTCCCGCTGTCGCCGTCCGCGCAACGGTGGCACGCGCCGGCCGGGCCCGCCCGGGCACGGTTCCTGCTACACCGGTCGCGGAACGAGCTTCTATGACGCAGGACACATTTGGGCAACATCCGCCCGCGTGTTCGGTGAACGGCGTGTGAGCCAGGACGCAGATTGGTACTGGCCGGTACCAAGTACGCAACACGGGAGGTCGGCGTGGCACGACAGCAGGACGACGGACCGGCACTGCCGCTCTACCTGAGCGAGCCGGGCCGTGCGGTCGCCGACTACGGCCTCTACCTGGCCGCCCGGCCGTTCACCCCGCGGCTGCCGAAGGGCGACGGGCACCCGGTGCTCGTGCTGCCCGGCCTGCTGGCCGACGACGCCTCGACGACCGCCCTCCGGGGCGTCCTGCGCCGACTGGACTACCGCGTGCACGGCTGGGGCCTGGGCCGCAACATCGGCCCGACCGCGCTGTGCGTGAACGGCCTGCGCGACAAGCTCGACTACCTGCACGGCCGCTACCGCCGGCCGGTCACGATCATCGGCTGGAGCCTGGGCGGCATCTTCGCCCGCGACCTCGCCCGCCGCTCCCCCGACCAGGTCCGCCAGGTCATCACCCTCGGCAGCCCGTTCCGGCTGACGAAGTTCAGCCAGACGCGCGCCGCGAAGGTCTTCGACCGCTACTCGCACCTGCACGTCGAGCAGCGCACGCTCCCCCTGGAGCCGGTGGACGAGCCGCTGCCGGTGCCGGCCACCTCGATCTACTCGCACTACGACGGCATCGTGCACTGGCAGACCTGCCTGAACGCCCCGGGCGAGCGCTGCGAGAACATCGCGGTGACCGCGAGCCACCTGGGGCTGGGGCACCACCCCGCCGCCATCTGGGCCGTCGCGGACCGGCTGGCCCAGGCCGAGGGCACCTGGGCGCCGTTCCAGGCGCCGCGGTTCCTGCGTCCGGCCTTCCCGAAGCCGGCCGAGGCGACCCCGTGCGACCCGATCGGGACGCTGGAGGGCTCCGCCGCGTGAGGGACCGCCTGACCGCAGGCGGACGTGGTGGGCGCGACAGGGTTCGAACCTGCGACCGCTCGCTTGTAAGGCGAGAGCTCTACCGCTGAGCTACGCGCCCCGCGCGCCCAGGGTAGAGACCCCGGGCGCCCGGTACGTCAGGCCGAGAGCCGGCCGACGGCGTCCTTCCAGCCGGACTGCTCGCGGGCGTCGCCCGGCTGGTTGACCTCGGCGAAGGCGATCTTCCCGTCGGCGTCGACCAGGAAGGTGCCGCGCAGGGCCATGCCGGCCTTGTCGTTGAACACGCCGTAGGCCTGGGCGGTGGCGCCGTGCGGCCAGAAGTCGGAGAGCAGCGGGAACTCGAGGTTTTCCTGCGCCTTGAAGGCCTTGAGGCTGAACACCGGGTCGGTGCTGATCGCGACGACGCGGACGCCGGCCTCGGTGTAGTTGGCCAGCTCGTCGCGCAGCTGGCACAGCTCACCGGTGCAGATGCCGGAGAAGGCGAACGGGTAGAAGACCACCAGGACAGGGGTGCCGCGCAGGTCGGCGAGGGACACGACCTGCTTGTCCTGGTCGGGGAGGCTGAACTCGGGGGCGACGTCACCGACGGAGAGGCTCATGCGCCCGATGGTGCCGTACGCCCTACCGGCGGCTGCGGGCGGTCTTCGGGCTGACCAGGCGGATGCCCGACCAGTCCTTGGCCGCGGAGACGCTGCTGGTCTGCTGGAGCCCTGCCGTGGGGGCGACCTCGGTGACGTCACCGGGCTCCACGTGGCCAGGGCGGCCCGACTTGGGCACGAGCAGCCAGACGACGCCGTCCTCACCGAGGGAGGTGATCGCGTCGGTCAGGGCGTCGAACAGGTCGCCGTCGTCCTCGCGCCACCAGAGCAGCACGACGTCGGCCACCTCGTCGGTGTCCTCGTCGACCATCTCGCCACCCGAGAGCTCGATGATCGCGTCGCGCAGGTCCTCGTCGGCGTCCTCGTCCCAGCCGAGCTCCTGCACGACCATGCCCGGCTTGATGCCCAGCCGGGCCGCCATGCCGGCGCTGTCGACGCTCATCCGTACTGCTCCTCCATGGGTGGGACCTGCTGCTGATCGCTCGTGGTGATGGCGCCCGTTCCAACCGGGAGCCACGTGGGCGGAAGCGTAGGGCATGACCGCCACGACGCAAGCTCGACCGACCCGTGCCCGGCACCGGACTCGCCCGAGAACGGGCCCAGCGCGTGACGCCCGGCTCTCCGAGGGGAGACGATGGGGGCATGAGCGCACAGCAGTCGGACGGCGACCCCGCCCGCGACATCGGCGCACCCCGCGCGGTCATCACCGACGGGCTGCCCAGCCAGCTCCCCGACACCGATCCGGACGAGACGCAGGAGTGGATCGACTCGCTCGACGCCGTCGTCGGGCACGCCGGTCGTGAACGCGCCCGGTACCTGATGCTGCGGCTGCTCGAACGCAGCCGGGAG
Organism: Blastococcus sp.; assembly: GCA_041640835.1. Taxonomy (GTDB): domain Bacteria; phylum Actinomycetota; class Actinomycetes; order Mycobacteriales; family Geodermatophilaceae; genus Blastococcus. The sequence goes on along the minus strand of JBEPZM010000129.1, from coordinate 5,567 downwards.
CAGCAGGTCGGCGTCCCCGCCCTGCGCAGCACCGACTACATCAACACCATCCCGCCGGCGCGGGAGCCGTGGTTCCCCGGCGACGAGCACGCCGAGCGCCGCATCCGCGCCTACATTCGCTGGAACGCCGCGATCATGGTGCACCGCGCGCAGCGGCCCGGGATCGGCGTCGGCGGACACATCTCCTCGTACGCGTCGTCCGCCTCGCTCTACGAGGTCGGCTTCAACCACTTCTTCCGCGGCAAGGACCACCCCGGCGGCGGCGACCAGATCTGGTTCCAGGGGCACGCCTCCCCCGGCATCTACGCCCGGGCCTTCCTCGAGGGCCGGCTCACCGAGCAGCAGCTCGACGGCTTCCGCCAGGAGGTCAGCCACCCTGGCGGCGGGCTGTCCAGCTACCCGCACCCCCGGCTGATGCCCGACTTCTGGGAGTTCCCGACCGTCTCGATGGGCCTGGGCGGCATGAACGCCATCTACCAGGCCCGGTTCAACCGCTACCTGCACTCGCGCGGCATCAAGGACACCTCCGACCAGCACGTCTGGGCGTTCCTGGGCGACGGCGAGATGGACGAGCCGGAGTCGCTGGGCACGATCGGGCTGGCCGCCCGCGAGGAGCTGGACAACCTCACCTTCGTCGTCAACTGCAACCTGCAGCGGCTCGACGGCCCGGTGCGCGGCAACGGCAAGGTGATCCAGGAGCTGGAGTCCTTCTTCCGCGGCGCCGGCTGGAACGTCATCAAGGTGATCTGGGGCCGCGAGTGGGACCCGCTGCTGGCCGGTGACCGCGACGGCGCGCTGGTCAACCTGATGAACCAGACGCCCGACGGCGACTACCAGACCTACAAGGCCGAGGACGGCGCCTTCGTCCGCGAGCACTTCTTCGGCCGCGACCCGCGCACCCGCCGGCTGGTCGAGTCGATGAGCGACAAGGAGATCTGGAACCTCTCCCGCGGCGGGCACGACTACCGCAAGGTCTACGCGGCGTTCAAGGCCGCGCAGGAGCACAAGGGCCAGCCGACGGTCATCCTGGCCAAGACGATCAAGGGCTGGACGCTGGGCAGCCACTTCGAGGGCCGCAACTCCACCCACCAGATGAAGAAGCTGACCGCCGAGGACCTCGCGCTCTTCCGCGACCGGCTGTACCTGGACATCCCCGACTCGGCGCTGGACAAGACCCTGCCGCCCTACTACAAGCCCGACCCCGACTCCGACGAGATGCAGTACATGCTCGAGCGGCGGCGTGCCCTGGGCGGGGCGGTGCCGCGCCGGCGCTCGGAGTTCAAGACGCTGAAGGCGCCCGACGACAAGGCGCTCGACGTCCTGCGCAGGGGCTCGGGCAAGCAGGAGGTGGCGACGACGATGGCGTTCGTCCGGCTGCTCAAGGAGCTGCTCAAGGACGCCGAGCTCGGCCCGCGCTTCGTGCCGATCATCCCGGACGAGGCCCGCACGTTCGGGCTGGACTCGTTGTTCTCCTCGCACAAGATCTACAACCCGGCGGGGCAGCGGTACACCTCGGTGGACCGCGAGTTGATGCTGGCGTACAAGGAGTCCGAGCAGGGCGTGATCCTGCACGAGGGGATCAACGAGGCGGGCTCGACCGCGTCGTTCACCGCCGTCGGCACCTCGTACTCGACGCACGGCGAGCCGATGATCCCGATCTACATCTTCTACTCGATGTTCGGGTTCCAGCGGACCGGCGACTCGATCTGGGCGGCCGCCGACCAGATGACCCGCGGCTTCCTGCTCGGCGCCACCGCCGGTCGGACGACGCTGAACGGCGAGGGGCTGCAGCACGAGGACGGGCACTCGCTGCTCCTGGCCGCGACCAACCCGGCGGTCGTCTCCTACGACCCGGCGTTCTCCTACGAGGTCGCGCACATCACCCGCGACGCGCTCGTCCGCATGTACGGCGAGGACCCGGGTGCGCCGCTGGGCGGCTCCCGCTCCCCCGACGTCATGTACTACCTGACGGTCTACAACGAGCCCTTCCACCAGCCGGCCGAGCCGGAGGGTCTGGACGTGCAGGGCCTGCTGGCCGGCCTGTACCGCTACGCGGAGGGGCCGGCCACCGACGGCCCGAAGGCGCAGCTGCTGGCCTCGGGTGTGGCGGTGCCGTGGGCGCTGCGGGCGCAGGAACTGCTCGCGCAGGACTGGGGCGTGTCGGCCGACGTGTGGTCGGTGACCTCGTGGACCGAGCTGCGCCGCCAGGCCGAGGAGGTGACCCGGCACAACCTGCTGCACCCCGAGGACGAGCCGGGCACCCCCTACGTCACCCAGCGGCTGCAGGAGACGGTCGGGCCGGTGGTCGCGGTGTCGGACTGGATGCGCGCCGTCCCGGACCTGATCGCGCCGTACGTCCCCGGCGGGCTCGCGTCGCTGGGCACCGACGGGTTCGGGCTCTCCGACACCCGCCCGGCGCTGCGGCGGCACTTCTCCGTGGACGCCGAGTCGATCGTCGTCCGCACCCTGGCGTCGCTGGCCGACGAGGGGCAGGTCGACCGCGCCCGCGTGCGGGAGGCCGTGGAGAAGTACCAGGTGCGCGACGTCCAGGCCGCGCCCGCCGAGGAGCGGAGCGACCCGTCCCCGGCTACCTGAGCGCGTCCAGGGCCATCCGGGCGTAGAGGGCGACGCCCGCCGGCAGCGGCTCCTCGTCGAACACCACCAGGTTCGAGTGGTTGGGAGGCGCGTCGGCGGGGTCGACCCCCGGCGGGCGCGCCCCCAGCCACGCCAGGGCGCCGGGCACCTCCTGCAGCACGTAGGAGAAGTCCTCGGCGCCCATGAGCGGCGCGGGCAGCAGGACGGCGGCCTGCTCGCCGAGCATCGCCGTGGCGGTCGCAAGCACCTGCGCGGCCGCGCCGGCGTCGTTGATCGTCACCGGGTAGCCCTGCCGGTGCTCGAACTCGACCCCGAGCTCGTGCGCCGCGGCCACGTGGGTGGCCACCCGCTGCACCGCGGCGACGACGTCGGCCCGCCGCTCGGCCGAGAGCGTCCGGATCGTGCCCTCCAGGAACGCCGACTCCGGGATGACGTTGTTGGTCGACCCGGCCTGCAGGTGCCCGACGGTCACGACGGCGGGGTCGAAGACGTTCACCCGCCGGGTGACCATCGACTGCAGCGCCAGCACGATCTCGGCGGCCGCGGGGATGGGGTCGGCCGCGGCGTGCGGCTCGGAGGCGTGCCCGCCGCGGCCGCGCAGCGTGATCGCCCACTGGTCCGCGGCGGCCATGACCGGGCCCGGCCGGACGTTCACGCTGCCGCTGGCGAAGGTCGAGGAGACGTGCAGCGCGAAGGCGCCGCTGACCGGCGCCTCCGGGACGACGTCGAGCAGGCCCTCCTCGAGCATGTAGCGGGCGCCGTGGAAGCCCTCCTCCCCCGGCTGCACCATGAACACGACCTGGCCGGCGAGCTCGTCACGGCGCTCGGCCAGGAGCCGCGCGGCGCCGACCAGCATCGCGACGTGGGTGTCGTGCCCGCAGGCGTGCATGACGCCGGGGACCTCGGAGGCGAACGGCAGGCCGGTGTCCTCCTGCACGGGGAGCGCGTCCATGTCCCCGCGCAGCAGGTAGGTCGGGCCGGGTCGAGCGCCGCGCAGCACCCCGACCACCGAGCTGGTGCGCTTGCCCGTGGTCACCTCCAGCGGCAGCTCGGCGAACGCCTCGAGCACCGTCGCCTGGGTGCGCGGCAGGTGCAGCCCGATCTCCGGGTGCCGGTGCAGCCGGCGGCGCAGCTCGATGGTCCGGTCGGCGTCGTCGTGCGCGGCGGTGAGCAGGTCGGAGGGGCTGGTCGGCATGGACCCACTCTCGCCCAGGGCCGCGGGCCCCGTACAGCTAGGGCAGCTCGAGCGCCCAGGCGGGCCGGCCGGTCTCCAGCTGCCACAGCACGAGCGTGACCTGCTCCGACGGCACGACCGGTCCCCCGTCGTGCCGCGCCACCGAGGTCCGGGCCCCGGCCTGCAGCAGCAGCCCCGGCGGCACCTCGACGGGGACGCCGGGAGCCGCCCGGCGCACCCAGAGCGCGGCGTCGGGCCGCCCGAGCTCCACCCGGCCGGCGACGTCGCGGTGCACCTCGTGCCCGGGCGGGGCGGTGGGGTCGGCGGGCCGCAGGTAGCACTGCAGCACCCGGGCGCCGTCGTCGTCGGCGGACTCGTCGTGCACCAGGCCGGTGCCGGCCCGCAGCACCGCGACGTCGCCGGCCGCCATCGCCGCGCCGTCGCCCCAGCGGTGCCGCAGCGACCCGGCCAGCACCACGGCGACGACGTCGACGGCGGCGTGCTCGTGCGCCCCGTAGCCCTGCCCCGGCGCCAGCCGGTCGTCCGACACCCGCAGCAGGGGGCCGAGCGAGCCGTCGTCCGGCGCGAGCACGCCGGTCTGCTCCGGATCGCTCACGTCGCGTCCTCCCGTCGCGCCGGCAGCACGCCGAAGGCGACGGCGGTGAGCAGGGTCCAGCCCACACCGAGCGCCCAGCCGGCCACGACGTCGGACAGGTAGTGCACGCCGAGCCACATCCGGGTCAGGCCGACCAGCAGGACGAGGAGCGCCCCGAGCACGGCCCACGACCGCCGGCCGGCAGGGGCGATCAGCGGCCAGGCGAGCACCAGCCCACCGGTCACCAGCGTGGCGATCCCCGAGGCGTGGCCGCTCGGGAAGCTGAACGAGTCGTAGCCCGCACCCCCGTCCTCGAAGGCCGGGCGCACCCGGTCGAAGTACTCCTTGAGCGCGGATGTCACGTGCCGGACGAAGACCGCGGTGACGACCAGCCAGACCGCGGTGCGCCAGGCCCGCCGGCGGACCAGCCAGATCAGCACCGGCACCGCCACCACGTACCGGAACACCGACAGCCCCGGCGCGGTGAGCACCTCGAGCAGCACGTCGAGCACGCGGCTCCGGTCGTCGCCGGCGTACAGGGCCTCGCTCACCGCCGTGTCGAGCTCGCGCTGCGGCGCGAAGCCGGTGCGGACCCCGAGGCCGAGCAGCGCCAGCACCGCGGCGCACGCCGCGACCACCGCCAGCGGCCGGCCCACGGCACGGGTGGGGACGACGGTGGTGCCACCGTCCGGGGGAACGTTCACCGCCCTACTCTCCCCGACACGCCCCGCGCGTGACACGCTGACGCGGTGAGGAGCCGGGTGATCGACCGCCCGAGCGCCGCCACCCTCCGGCGGCTCGAGCGCTCGTCGGGGGCACTGGCCACGCAGGCCGTGGCCCGGATGGACGACGAGCTGCCCTGGTTCCGGACCATGCCGGCCGACCAGCGCTCGTGGGTCACCCTCGTCGCCCAGGCCGGGCTCGCCTCCCTGGTCGAGTGGTGCCGCGACCCCGGCCGCCCGCCGCGGCTGACCGGCGAGGTGTTCGGCGCCGCGCCGCGCGAGCTGGTGCGGGTGGTCGCGCTCAAGCAGACGGTCGACCTCATCAAGGTCACCGTGGAGACGCTCGAGGACCACGTCACCTCGGTCGCCGAGCCCGGCGACGAGGAGATGCTGCGGCTTGCCGTCCTCCAGTTCAGCCGCGAGGTCGCCTTCGCCACCGCGCACGTGTACGCGAGCTTCGCGGAGAGCCGCGGCGCCTGGG
>JBEPZM010000128.1:0-9425 GCA_041640835.1 Blastococcus sp. | reverse complement strand
AGCCGCACCGGCCCCGCCACCCCGGGCACCCGGGCGGGCGTCGTCTCCCGGTGCCAGGCAGTCCAGCCGGCGACCGAGTCGCCGGGGCCGGCGGTGACCGCCAGGGCCTCGGCCACCTCGGCGGCGTACCGGCCGGTCCCGCCCGGCACGGGGGCCAGCAGCTGCTCCACGACCACTCCGACCCGCACCCCCCGACCCTAGGTGCGGGACGATGCGGCGGTGCGCATAGGACTGGACGCCACCCCGCTGCTCGGCCCCCGCACCGGCGTCGGCCGGTACACCGGCGAACTCGTGCGCGAGCTGGCCGCGACCGGCGAGGACGAGGTCGTCGCCACCGCCTTCACCTTCCGCGGCACCGACCGGCTCCGGGACGCCGTCCCCGCGTCGGTGCGGGTGCGGGCGCGCCGCATGCCGGCCCGCCTGCTGCGCGAGCTGTGGCGGCGGACCGACCTGCCGCCCGTCTCCTGGTCCGCCGGCCGGGTCGACCTCTTCCACGGCACCAACTTCGTGCTGCCCCCGGTCGGCCGGGCGGCCGGCGTCGTGACGGTGCACGACCTCTCCTTCCTGCGGACCCGGGACGCGGTCGACGCCGCCTCGCGCGCCTACCGGGAGCTCGTGCCGCGCAGCATCGAGCGCGCCGCGGTGGTCCTCACGCCCAGCCAGGCGGTCGCCGACGAGGTCACGGCCGAGTACGGCACCGATCCGGCCCGCGTCCTCGCCACCCCGCTCGGCGTCGCCCCCCACTGGCTGAGCGCCGAGCGTCCGGGGTCCGCGTGGCTGGCCGCCCGGGGCCTGCCCGACGACTACGTCGTCGCCGTGGGCACCCTCGAGCCCCGGAAGGGGCTGCAGACCCTCGTCGACGCCTTCGCCCGCCTGCTCGCCGGCGATCCGGCGGCCCCGGACCTCGTCCTCGTCGGGCCCCAGGGGTGGGGCGCGGCGCTGGACCTCAGCCGGCTCCCCGCGGACCGGGTCCACCTGACCGGCTTCCTCGGGGACGACGACCTCCGCCAGGTGGTCGCCGGCAGCCGCGGCCTGGCCTTCCCCTCGCGGTACGAGGGATTCGGCCTCCCGCCGCTGGAGGCGCTGGCCTGCGGCCGGCCGGTGGTGGTCAGCGACCTCCCGGTGATGCACGAGGTGCTGGGCGAGCACGGCCGCTACGTGCCGGTCGGGGACGTGGACGCCCTCGCCGACGCGATCGGCCGGCTGCCCCGCGACGAGGACGGGCAGGCGGGGGCCGCCCGCCGCCGCCACGCGGCGGAGTTCACCTGGACGAGGTGCGCCGAGCGCACCCGTGCCGCCTACGCGCTGGCTCTTCCCACCGGGTGAGGAACCGGCCCGATCACCGCACACCGGCAGTGGGCGTGGCTAACCTCTGCGTGCTGCGGCTTCCCGCCGCAGGGCGACCACGCGACGAGGGACACACATGCCGACGGCCATGATCACCGGCGTCACCGGTCAGGACGGGCTCTACCTGAGCGAGCTGCTGCTCAGCAAGGGCTACGAGGTCTACGGCCTGGTCCGCGGGCAGAACAACCCGAAGGTCGACATCGTCGAGCGGATCCCCGGCCTCAAGCTGCTGTTCGGCGACCTGACCGACCTGCCGAGCCTGCTGCGCGCGATGCGCACCGCGCAGCCGGACGAGATCTACAACCTCGGCGCGATCTCCTACGTCGCCTACTCCTGGGAGAACGCCCACCTGACGTCGGAGGTCACCGGGATGGGCGTGCTCAACATGCTCGAGGCGACGCGGCTGTACTGCGGCGACGACCCCGACCGCGTCCGCTTCTACCAGGCGTCCAGCTCCGAGATGTTCGGCAAGGTGCAGCAGGTCCCGCAGACGGAGGCGACGCTGCTGTGGCCGCGCTCCCCGTACGGCGTGGCCAAGGTCTTCGGGCACTACATGACCATCAACTTCCGCGAGTCGTACGGAATGCACGCGTCCTCGGGGATCCTGTTCAACCACGAGTCGCCGCGCCGCGGGCCGGAGTTCGTCACCCGCAAGGTCACCCGGGCGGTGGCCCGCATCCACCTGGGCCTGCAGGAGACAGTCGAGCTGGGCAACCTGGACGCGCGCCGGGACTGGGGCTTCGCCGGCGACTACGTCGAGGCGATGTGGCTGATGCTCCAGCAGGAGCAGGCCGACGACTACGTCATCTCCACCGGGGAGACGCACTCGATCCGGGAGCTCCTCGACGTCGCCTTCCGGCACGTCGGCATCGACGACTGGGCGCCGTACGTGGTGCAGAACCCGGCCTTCATCCGGCCGGCCGAGGTCGACCTGCTGATCGGCGACGCCTCCAAGGCACGCACGGTGCTGGGGTGGAAGCCCAAGGTCGGCTTCGAGCAGCTGATCACCATGATGGTGGACGCCGACCTCGCAGAGCAGCGCAGTCTGGCCGCCTGACGTGGGCATCGCACTGGTCACCGGCCTGACCGGTCAGGACGGCGGCTACCTCGCCGAGCAGCTCGTCGCGGCCGGCGACGTCGTGCACGGCCTCGTCTCCTCCGCGCACGATCCCGACGGCGTGCCCGGCCACCTGCGCGACCTGGGCGACGCGCTCGTCGTGCACGAGGCGGATCTCCGCGACCTCGACGCGCTCACCGCCCTGGTCGACGAGGTCGAGCCCGACCGGCTGTTCAACCTGGCCGGGATGTCCAGCGTCGCCGCCTCCTGGGAGGACCCGGTGGGCGCCCTGGAGGTCAACGCGCGGCCGGTCCTCGGGCTGCTGGAGCACCTGCACCGACGCGCGGAGCGGGGCGCGGCACCCACCCGCTTCGTGCAGGCCTCCAGCGCCGAGGTGTTCGCCGGCTGCGGCCGGACCCCGATCGACGAGTCGTGCCCGGTGACCCCGCTGAACCCCTATGGCTCGGCCAAGGCGCTGGCGCATCAGTCGGTGGGGATGTACCGGGAGCGGGGCCTGCACGCCAGCTCCCTGGTGCTGTTCAACCACGAGTCGCCGCGTCGCCCGACGCGCTTCGTCACGCGGAAGATCACCGCCGGGGTCGCCGCCATCGCCGCCGGCCGCGCCGACCGGCTCACCCTCGGGAACCTGGCGGTCCACCGCGACTGGGGCTGGGCGCCGGACTACACGCGGGCGATGGTGCTCGCCGCCGCCGCCGGGACGCCCGACGACTACGTCGTGGCGACCGGGCGGGCGCACAGCCTCTTCGACCTGGTGGAGACCGCGTTCGCCCAGGTCGGGATCCCCGACTGGCAGCCCTACGTCGTCTCCGACGCCGCGCTGATCCGCCCGGCCGACGCCGAGGTGCTGGTGGGCGACTCGACGAGGCTGCGGACGCGGCTGGGCTGGGCACCGACGGTGGACTTCGACGGCATGGTCGCGGCCATGGTCGCCGCCGACGTCGCAGCGCTCGCCGGCGAGCTACCCGGCTGACCGGGCGGCGCCCGGCTCCCCGCCCTCGGTGCCGGTGCCGGTGCCGGTCGTGGTTCCGGTGCGCGTCTGCGCCGCACGGGCCTCCGCCTCGAGCGCCTTGATGGTCGCGTCCTGCAGCTCGTTGAGCCGCTGCAGGATCGGGTCCACCTGGAACGCCGTCGCCTTGCGGAGCAGCCGCTTCACCAGGCGCACCGAGCGGCTGCCGTGGTTGGTGTCGGGCGGCCCCACGCGCGGGAGCCGGCGCAGGGGCGCCGACCGGAGCCCCACCTCGGCGACGGCCGTGGCCGAGGTCGGGAGGCCCGCACCCGGGCGGGTGGACCGGCTGAGCGAGGGACGGCTCGAGGCGCGCAGCCGCACGCGGTCCTGCAGGTCGGCGCGCAGGTCGGCGCCCTCCGGGAGCTCCTCTGCCCAGCTCGGGGTCTCCGGCACGTCGGCGAGGGGAAGGCGCTCGATCATGGCCCGGCGCAGCTCGTCGTCGTCGTCGACGAAACGCACGTCGGCCTGGGCCGCCGCCTGCTCGGCGAGCCCACCGACGCGGGTGGCGATGACCGGCCGGCCGAACAGGGCGGCGCGCTCCATCACCCCGGAGGACCAGATGTTGCGGTAGGGCAGCACGACCACGTCGGCGGCGACGATCCACCGGTCGAAGAGCTCGTCGCTGACGTAGCCGAGGTGCAGCGTCGCGCCGTCCACGCTCTCGGCGAGATCGGCGAGGTCGCTCGCGTGCCGCACCATGTCCGGGTCGTCGGTGCGGACCGACCCGACGACGTCGAGCCGGGCGCCCGCGACGGCCAGGCCGTCGAAGGCCTCCACCGCGCGGTCGAAGCCCTTGGACGGCTGGACGAACCCGATGCCCAGGAAGACGAAGGCGTCCTGCGGGATGTCCAGGGACGCGCGGGCGGCCTCCCGGTCCATCCGGGTGTGCGGGCGGAAGTCCGCGCCGTGCGGGATCAGCTCGACCCGGGCGGGGTCCACGCCGAAGTCGGCGATGAAGGCGGTGCGCTCGGAGGCGGTGTGCACCTTGATCGACTTCGGCAGGTGCCACAGCCGGCGGGCCACCTGCCCGTCGGGCCGGCGGGGGTCGCCGAACCGGCCGTCGATCTCGTGGATGACGACCTCCAGACGCCGGGCCAGGGCGAACGGCACCATGAGGGCCGTGCTCTCCGCCAGCCGCGCCCGGGCGTTCCCCGGATCGGTGTAGAAGAAGTCGGGGTGGAACTGGACGATCACCCGGTCGTAGTCGCGGATCCGCTTGGCCAGCGCCAGCGCGCCCCGCGGCCCCCGGAGGTCCAGGTGGTGGTGGGCGGCGCTCGGCCCGGGTGAGAGCACCTCGACGTCGAGGCCCTCGCGCCGCAGCGCGCGCACCGTCTGCAGGGCGTAGGACGCGATGCCGTCGCGCACCGGGGGGTACGGCGAGATCATCAGCACCCGCTCGCGGCGGTCGGTGGTCACGGCGTCGTCCACGTGCTCAGCCCCTTCTCGACCCCGTCGAGGACGCGGTCCCACGTGTAGTTCTCGAGCACGTAGTCGCGCCCGCCCTTCGCCAGCCGGCGGGCCAGGTCCGGCGCCTCGGCCACCAGGCGGAGGCACTCGACGAACTCGGCCTCGTCGTCGTAGACCAGTCCGGCCCCGGAGCGCTCGCAGTGCCAGCGGACCACGTCGCTCCCCCCGTTCGCGATGACGGGGGTGCCGGCCAGCCAGGCCTCCATGACCGTGCGCGAGAACGCCTCGAACCGGCTCGACTGGATGTAGGCCTCCGCCGCGGCGAAGGCGTTGTCACGCTCGGCGTCGGGGAGAAAGCCCAGGTCGAACACCCGGCCCTCCAGCGACGGCGGCGGGTTGACCTCGCCCGAACCGAAGGTCACCAGCGACAGCGGCAGACCGCCCTCCACCGCCCGGCCGAAGGCCGCGAGCATCTCCTCCCAGCCCTTGGCACCCTCGCGCCGACCGGCGTAGAGCACGAACCGCTCCGGCAGGTCGTAGCGCTCGCGGAAGCCCTGGGGGTCGTAGTGCTCGGGCACCTCGACGCCGCAGCCGACGACCTCGTGCGGCGCCAGCTTGCGCGACACGCGGTGGGCCAGGTCGTGCTCGGGCTCCGTCTGGAAGAACAGCCCGGCGATGCCGGAGAGCACCGGCTGGAAGACGTCGAGGTAGGCGGCCGGCTCGTCGTGGAGACAGGTCCACAGCACGCTCTTCTCCGGCAGCAGCTGGCTGCCGGCGTACGCGGGCCAGAAGACGTAGGGCCCGTAGATCAGGGCCCGGTAGTCCTCGCCGTGGTCGAGCAGGTGGTGGTACATCTCCGGGGACCGCATGCCCGCGTTGATCCACCGCTGCTGCTCGACCAGGCCGAGCGGCTGACCGGTCGCGACGGCGTGGTCGAGCCAGCCCCGCTCCGGGTCGTCCTCGAAGACCGCGGGGAACCGGCGCACCTTCATGCCGTTCTCGACGGACTCCCCCGCCGGCAGGACGTTGTTCCAGCCGAAGTGGTCGAGGGCGCAGGTGGTCAGGACCTCCACGTCCCACCCGCGGGCGCCGAGGCGGCGGCCCATCTCGGCCAGCACGATCTCCGCGCCGCCGACCATGCCCTCCCCGAAGCGGGCGGGCACCACGGCGATCCGGCCCCGACGGTCCGGCGGCTCGATCGAGCCCATGAGTGTCTCCCTCGGTCGGTCGCCTGCTGCTGCAGGCACGTCAGCGCTCACCCGCGGCGCTCTCCAGCGGCACGCCACCGCGCGGGACGGCCTGGTCGCCGACCCGGTACCCCGGTCGCAGGTGCACGGCGCCGTCCTCGTAGGCGTCGGTGACGACCCGGAAGGTCGCCAGCCGGTTGACCCGGTGGTACACGGTCTTGTTGCCGGTCGAGGCGACGGCGATGCTCACCTGGTAGACGCCCTCGGACAGCGGCACCTCCGGGAACTCAACCGTGACGTCTTCCGGCGCGCCGGTCAGCTCGGGCAGCGAGAAACCCTGCATGTCGCTGTTGGCTCCCCAGACCACCTGGCCGCCGCTGTCCTCGAGCGCGACCCCCACGATCCAGTCGTCCAGCCGGCTGCCCGGGTCCACCCGGAAGCGCACCTGGAGGCCGGCGCCCGACGGCAGGGTGCGCACCGGCCGCCCGTCGAGGTCGGCCACCGACACGTCGGAGATCGTCACCCGGCGCGTGCCCTGGGCGGCGAGGTCGACGTTCTTCTCCTCCTCCGCCTCCTCGACTGCCTGGTTCAGGTCGCGGAAGGCGCGGACCGCCTCGGTGGGCGTGCCGTCGACCAGCTGGTTGCCGTGGTCCAGCAGGACGGCCCGGTCGCACAGCTGGCGGACCTGGTCCAGGCCGTGGCTGACGAACACGATGGTGCGGCCCTCGCGCTGGAAGCGCCGGATGCGGTCCAGGCACTTGCGCTGGAACGGCTCGTCGCCGACCGACAGCACCTCGTCGACCAGCAGGATCTCCGGGTCGACGTGCACCGCGACCGCGAAGGCCAGGCGCACGTACATGCCGCTGGAGTAGAACTTGACCTGGGTGTCGATGAAGCTCTCGATGCCCGAGAAGTCGACGATCTCGTCGAAGTACCCGTCGGTCTGCTTGCGGGTGAGACCGAGGATCGCGGCGTTGAGGTAGACGTTCTCGCGGCCGGTGAGGTCGCCGTGGAACCCGGCGCCGAGCTCGAGCAGCGCGGCCAGCCGGCCCCGCCGCTCGACGTACCCGCTGGACGGCGTGAGGATGCCGCCGATGATCTTGAGCAGGGTGCTCTTGCCGGAGCCGTTGTGCCCGATCAGGCCGGTGGTGCTGCCCGAGGCGAAGGTCAGGTCGATGTCGCGCAGCGCCCAGAAGGACTCGGCGTTCTCGCGGGAGCGCCGTGCGTTGACCAGCCGCTCCTTGAGCGACTTGTCCTTGCGCAGCGCGAACTGCTTGGAGACGTCGTGGACGCGGATCACGTCGGTCATGGCTGTCAGAGCTCCTGCGCGAAGTTGCCCTGGGACCGCGCGAAGAGCCGCTGGGCCACCCAGACGAAGACCAGGCCCACCGCGATCAGCACACCGAGGCGGAGGTACAGGTTCCCGTCGTAGTAGAACGCCGCGCCGGCCTCGGTCTGGCCGCCGGGCCACAGCGCCCGCTGGAAGGCCAGCACGATGTTCGCCATCGGGTTGGCCAGGTAGACCTGGAACAGCCAGGCGAGGTCGTTGTCGACGGTCAGGGTGGTCCGGACCTTCGTCCAGTCGTAGACGATCGGCGTCATCCAGAACCACAGCAGCAGGCCGACCTCGACGAGGTGCGTGACGTCGCGGAGGAAGACGTTGCTGGCCGCGAGGATGAGGCCCAGCCCGACGGAGAAGAAGATCAGGGCCAGGAGCGCCAGCGGGATCAGGCCCAGGTTCTCCGGCGACGGGAAGCTCCAGGTCACCACGTAGGCGAGGATCAGGATCACCGCCTGCAGCAGCACGTTCACCAGCGCTGCGCCCACGACCGACAGCGGGAACAGCTCGCGCGGGAAGTACACCTTCTTCACCAGGCCGGCGTTGCCGACGATGGAACCGGTGCAGCCGCCGATGATGTCGGTGAACAGCGTCCAGGCCAGCAGCCCGGTGAACAGGTAGATGCCGAACTGCGGGATGACCTTGCCCGACCCGAGGAAGACGCCGATCGCGACCGCGTAGACCAGCAGGTACAGCAGCGGCCGCAGCAGGGTCCAGACGAAGCCGAGGACGCTGTCCTTGTACTTGACCTTCAGCTCTTTGCGGATCAGCTGCCCGAGCAGCTCGCGGTAGGCCCAGATGTCGCGGACGGTCGGCCAGAAGCCCCGCCAGAAGGACACGGGCTGGTTGACACGCTCCAGCGGCTGGTCCTCGAGAGGCGCCTCGCCGGCTCCGACGGCGGGCCCGATGGTCCGCGTCGGTGCGACCGGGGAGGCACCCCGTTGCTGATGTGGCATGGCAGCGATCGTACGTACCGGTCCGCCTCCCACGACCGCGCCACAGAACAGGTGGCCCAGCCCCCTCGCCCGTCCCGCGGGCCCCACGTCGGAGCGGCTAGGGTTCTGGTCCGGGTCGAGTCAGCGGGGGACGCCCCGGGTGCGGAGGGCGGTCACGTGGACATCGTCGTGTGCGGGGCGCAGAAGCCCTTCGTGCGAGGCGGCGCCGAGCAGCACCAGGAGAACCTGGTGGCAGCCCTGGAGACCGCCGGCCACCGGGTGGACCTCGTCCGCCTGCCCGTGGCCTGGGAGAAGGGCCGGCTGTTCGACTCCCCCCTGGCCTGGCGCATGGTCCCGGTGGACGCCGACCTGGTCATCGCGACGAACTTCCCGTCGTACTTCGTGCAGCACCCGAACAAGGTCGTCTGGCTCCTGCACCAGCACCGCGGCGCCTACGACGGCTTCGAGGCCGGCGCCACGTGGTCGGACTTCGCCTGGGACGACGTCAGCCTCGAGGAGCAGCGGCTGATGACGGAGTGGGACGTCGCCGCGCTGTCGGAGGCGCGCACGGTGTTCAGCAACTCCCGGGTGGTCAGCCGGCGGCTCGCCCGCTTCAACGGCCTGGACAGCACTCCCCTGGCCCACCCGCCGCCGCTGCACGACGTGCTGCACCCCGGGGACTTCGGCGACTACGTCCTCTCCGTGCAACGGCAGGAGGCGAACAAGCGGCCGCACCTCCTCGTCGAGGCGATGGCCCACGTCCCGTCGCCGGTCCGCGCCGTGATGGCCGGCCGGGGCGAGCTCCTCGACGAGGTCCGCCGGCACGTCGGCGATGCCGGCCTCACCGGCCGGGTCGAGCTCCCGGGCTTCGTGCCCGACGCCGACCTGGTCGAGCTGTACGCCGGTGCGCTCGCCGTCGTGTACGTGCCGGAGGACGAGGACTACGGCTACACCACGCTGCAGGCCTTCTACGCGGGCAAGCCGGTGATCTGCGCAGCCGACTCGGGCGCGGTGCTGGACTGGGTCGAGGACGGCGTGACGGGGCTGGTCTGCGACGGGACCCCCGAGGGCCTCGCCGCGGCGGTCCGCCGGCTGGCCGAGGACCCGGCGCTGGCGCAGCGGCTCG
>JBEPZM010000127.1:683-9433 GCA_041640835.1 Blastococcus sp. | reverse complement strand
CGGCGACGTCGTCGTCTCCGCGGGGTACGCCGTCGTCGGCCGGTGGCGGGAGCGCTACGACGTCCACGACCTGACCCGCGCCGGGATGCTCATGGAGCAGTGGGGCGTGGCCCAGTTCGCGCACCGGACGTTCGGCACGCTCAGCGAGGGCGAGCGCAAGCGGACGCAGATCGCCCGCGCGCTCATGCCCGACCCCGAGCTGCTGCTGCTCGACGAGCCGGGCGCCGGCCTGGACCTGGGTGGCCGCGAGGACCTGGTCGCCCGGCTGTCCGACCTCGCCCGCTACCTGTACGCACCGGCGCAGGTGCTGGTCACCCACCACGTCGAGGAGATCCCGCCCGGCTACACCCACGCCCTGCTGCTGCGCGGCGGGGAGATCGTCGCCTCCGGCGCGGTCGACGACGTGCTGACCGCCGGGAACCTGTCGGAGACCTTCGGGCTCCCGCTGGAGCTGACCCGCACCGACGGCCGCTTCGCCGCCCGCAGCGCTCAGTAAGGTGCCCGCATGGCTGAGCCCGAGTTCGTGACCCTGCAGGTGGCGGACGGGGTGGGCACGATCCGCCTCGACCGGCCGAAGATGAACGCCATCGACGAGCAGCTGCACCTCGAGGTGCGCGCCGCGGCGATCGAGGCGGGGGAGCGCGCCGACGTGCGCGCCGTCGTCATCTACGGCGGGGAGCGGGTGTTCGCCGCCGGCGCCGACATCAAGGCCATGTCGCAGCTCGACGGCGCGGGCATGCAGGCGTGGGGTCGCGAGCTCCAGGACTCGTTCCGGACCGTCGCCCGGCTGCCCAAGCCGGTCATCGCCGCGATCACCGGCTACGCGCTCGGCGGCGGCTACGAGCTGGCGCTGTGCGCCGACTTCCGGGTGCTGGGCAGCCGCGCGAAGATCGGCCAGCCGGAGATCCAGCTCGGCGTCATCCCCGGCGCCGGCGGCACCCAGCGGCTGGCCCGCCTGGTCGGCCCGGCCAAGGCCAAGGACCTCGTGTTCACCGGCCGGCACGTCGGCGCGGAGGAGGCACTCGAGATCGGCCTGGCCGACGCCGTCGTCCCCGACGCCGAGGTCTACGAGACCGCTCTCGCCATGGCGCGCAAGTTCGCCGCCGGCCCGCCGCTGGCCCTGGCCGCGGCCAAGCGCGCCATCGACGACGGGCTCGAGCTGCCCATCGACGAGGGCCTGGCGCTGGAGAGCAAGCTCTTCGCCGAGCTCTTCGACACCGAGGACCAGGCCACCGGCATGCGCTCCTTCCTGGAGAGCGGCCCGGGCAAGGCGGAGTTCACCGGACGCTGAGCGTTCACGTCCCGTTCGGTGCGGGCGGGCGGTCCCGTCGGTCACAATGCGCGAGGCCGTCGGTGCCGGGGTCAGAGGGATCCGGGCGCGACGGCACCACACCAGGAGGACACGTGCGACGAAGCACCCTGCGGACCGCGGTCGCGGTCGTGACGGCGGGACTCACCCTGACCGCCTGCGGCTCGGACGACGGCGACTCCGGCGGCGGGAGCGGCTCGGACTGGGCCACCGCTGCCTCCGTCGAGGACGGCGGCGGCATGGACGCCCTCGTCGAGGCGGCGCAGGCCGAGGGCGAGCTCAACGTCATCGCGCTCCCGCCGGACTGGGCCAACTACGGCGAGATGCTCGAGACCTTCAGCGAGAAGTACGACATCGAGATCAACAGCGCCAGCCCCGACGGCTCCAGCCAGGACGAGCTCAACGCCGTCACCAGCCAGCGCGGGCAGGACCGGGCTCCCGACGTCCTCGACCTCGGGCTCTCCTTCGCCCGCCAGGCCAAGGCGCAGGACCTCACCGCCCCGTACCAGGTGGAGACCTGGGACGACATCCCCGAGGACCAGAAGGACCCCGACGGCCACTGGTACAACGACTACGGCGGCTACCTGTCGATCGGCTGCAACGCCACGATCGTCGAGGTGTGCCCGACGACGATGCAGGAGCTGGCCGACCCGCGCTACGCCGGTCAGGTGGCCCTCAACGGCAACCCGACGCAGGCGCAGGCAGCCTTCGCCGGTGTCTGGGCCGCGGCCCTGGCCAACGGCGGCGACCTCGACGACATCGGCCCGGGCATCGACTTCTTCGTCGACCTCAAGGCCAGCGGCAACTTCAACCCCGTCGAGTCGACGCCGGCCACCGTGCTCGCCGGTGAGACCCCCATCTCGCTCGACTGGGACTACGTGAACGCCGCGCAGACCGACGAGCTGGAGGCCGCCGGGTCCACGTGGGAGGTCCACGTGCCCTCCGACGGGCTGATGGGCGGCTACTACAGCCAGGCGATCAGCAAGTTCGCCCCGCACCCCGCCGCGGCACGGCTGTGGCAGGAGTTCCTGTACAGCGACGAGGGCCAGAACATCTGGCTCGAGGGCGGCGCCCGCCCGGTCCGGCTCCCCGTGATGGAGGAGGCCGGCACCGCCGACGAGGCGGCCCGCAGCGCGCTCCCCGAAGTGGCCGGCGAGGCCGACTTCCCGAGCGAGGAGCAGGAGGCCGCCGCCAAGGAGGTCGTCACGACCCGGTGGAACGAGGAGATGTCCGGCTGAGTACGTCAGCAGCGGACGCGTCCGCGCCGGCCCCCCGTCGCGGGGACCGGCGCGGACGCGTGCTGACGGCGCTGGGGACGGCGCCGTTCCTCCTGTACGTGGCGGTGTTCCTGCTGCTCCCCATCGGGGTGCTCGGGGTCGAGGCGTTCCGTGCCACCGACCCGGTCACCTTCGAGGAGACCTGGTCCACCGACTCGCTCACCACCATCACCGGCGGGGTCTACCGCCGCGCCTACCTGGGCAGCCTGCAGCTCTCGCTGATCACCGCGGTCCTGTCGGCCGTGCTCGGTCTGGCGCTGGCCGTGGCGATCCTGCGGGCGCGTCGTGGCCTGCTGCTGCGCCGGCTGGTCCTCACCGCCGCCGGAGTGCTCGCCAACTTCGGCGGCATCCCGCTCGCCTTCGCCTTCATCGCCACGATCGGCACCCAGGGCGTGGTGACCGCGATGCTCCAGGACACCCTCGGCATCGGGCTGGGCGGCTTCTCGCTGTACTCGATGACCGGCCTGGCGCTGGTCTACCTGTACTTCCTGATCCCGCTGATGGTCCTCACGATCATCCCGGCGCTGGAGGCGCTGCGGCCGCAGTGGCGGGAGGCCGCGGACAACCTGGGCGCGAGCGGCTGGCAGTACTGGCGCTACGTCGGCGGGCCGGTGCTCCTCCCGCCCGTGCTGGGCGCCACGATGCTGCTCTTCGCCTCGGCGTTCGCCGCCTACGCGACCGCCAAGGCACTGGTCGGCAGCAGCGTCCCGCTGGTCACGCTGCAGATCGCCGACGCGCTGTCGAGCAACGTCGTCGTCGGCGCGGAGAACCTGGGCAAGGCGCTGGCCCTGGGCATGATCGTCGTCGTCGGCCTGGTGATGGCGTTCTACGCCTGGGTCCAGCGGCGCACCCAGCGGTGGCTGGCGTGACCGCGCTCGCGGAGGGCATCGCCGGAGCCGGGGGAGTCGCGCCGGAGACCCCGGTCCGGTCCGGACGGCGCGGTGGCGGCGCGTGGCGGTTCGGCGTCCTCGGCCTGCTCGGCCTCTACTTCCTGGTGCCGATCGCGGCGTCGGTGTGGTTCACCGTGCGCAACCGCGGGACCGGGGAGTTCACCGCCGAGCACTACACCGGCATCCCCGGCGCCGACGGCTTCGCCGAGTCCTTCACCCGCTCGCTCGTCCTGGCCGGGCTGACGGTGCTCATCGCGCTGGCGCTCATGGTGCCGACCGTCGTGCTCGTGGACCTCCGGCTGCCCCGCCTGCGGACGACGGTCGAGGTGCTCACCCTGATGCCGCTGGTGGTGCCACCGATCGCCCTCGTGGTGGGCGTGCGCAGCGTGCTGTCCTGGGCGCCGGACTACTTCCTCGACACCTGGCTGGCCGAGGTCTTCTTCGCGATCCAGGAGCCCGAGCTGCCCTGGATCCTGGTCCTCATGTACGTGGTCCTGGCGCTGCCGTTCGTCTACCGCGCGCTGGACTCCGGCGTCCGCGGGGCGGACCTGCGCACGCTGACCGAGGCCGCGCGCAACCTGGGGGCCTCCTGGCCGCGGGTGCTGGTCTCGGTGGTCCTGCCGGTGCTGCGCACCTCGGTGCTCAACGCCGCGTTCCTCACCTTCGCCCTCGTGCTGGGCGAGTTCACGTTCGCCAACATCCTCGGGTTCGAGACCTTCCCGACCTGGATCCTGCGGATCTCGGGCTCGGCGCCGCAGCTGTCGGTGGCCGTCTCGGTGCTGTCGCTGGTGGTCACCTGGATGCTGCTGCTGATGATCTCCGCGCTGGACCGCCGGCGCGGCACGAAGGAGAACGCATGACCGCCGTCTCGCAGCGCACCCCGGACGCGGCCCTCGACGCCCGCCCCGGCGTGCCCATCCGGCTGGAGGGGCTGACCCGCCGGTACGGCGCGGTCGTCGCCCTCGACGGCCTGGACCTGGAGATCGTCGGCGGTGAGTTCCTCGCCCTGCTGGGCCCTTCGGGCTGCGGCAAGACGACGGCGCTGCGGGCGATCGCCGGGTTCGACCGGCCCGACGCCGGCCGGGTGCTCCTCGACGGCCGCGACGTCACCGGGACGCCCGCGAACAAGCGGGACACGGGGATGGTGTTCCAGGCCTACAGCCTGTTCCCCAACCTGACCGTCGCCGAGAACGTCGCCTTCGGCCTGCGGGTGCGCCGCCGGAGCGGCGGCGAGCAGCGGAACCGCGCCGCCGAGCTGCTCGAGCTGGTCGGCCTGGCCGACCGCGGCGACCGGTACCCCCACCAGCTCTCCGGTGGGCAGCAGCAGCGGGTGGCGCTGGCGCGGGCGCTGGCGGTGGCCCCGAAGGTGCTGCTGCTGGACGAGCCGCTGTCGGCGCTGGACGCCCAGGTCCGCGTGCAGCTGCGCGAGGAGATCCGGCGCATCCAGCTGGAGCTCGGCATCACCACGGTGTTCGTGACCCACGACCAGGCCGAGGCGCTGTCGGTGGCCGACCGGGTCGGGGTCATGCGGGCCGGGCGGCTGGAGCAGGTCGCCAGCCCGGACGAGCTCTACGAGCGGCCGGCCACGGCGTTCGTCGCCGAGTTCGTCGGCACCATGAACCGGCTGCCCGCGACGCTATCGGACGGCGTCGTCGAGCTGCTCGGCGTCCGCCGGCCGGTCGCCGGCGCCGCCCCGTCCGGCCCGGTCGAGGCGCTGGTCCGGCCCGAGGCGCTGGTGGTCACCGCCGGTGGCGCGGGGCGCGTGGTCACCCGCACCTTCTCCGGTGCGAGCACCCGGCTGCTGGTCGTGCTGCCCGGCGGTGTGGAGGTGCGGGCGGACCTCGCGAGCGCCGACAGCCAGCAGTTCACCCCCGGGGCGTCGGTCTCGGTGGTCCCCGCCGAGCGGCCGGTGCTGGTGGTGCCGCAGGAGTAGCGTCGGCGGGGTTCTGGGTCTCCTCGCGCACCGGCTGTCCGACGCCGCTGCCAGGTCCAGGAGAACACCGTGGGCCGGTCGTCCGGCCCAGTCAGGTTCCCCATGTCCTCTGCACCGTCCGCCACGCCCACCGTCGAGCACGCACCTGCCGACGCCTGCGGGAACTGCCCGCACCCGCTCAGTGCCCACGACGCGATCTCGCTGCGGTTCTGCCGCGCGACCCAGGCCGGCGACCTGCCGCGCGGATGCGCCTGCCCGTCGTCCTGACGGCGGGCGATGCGTGATCATTCGGGGATGAGTGCTCCCCGGGATCCCGCCGTCGTCGACAGGTCCGACCCCGGCGGCCGCGCCTGGGTCGACCGGGCGGTCGCCCTGGTCGAGGCCGACGCCCGGCGCAGCGCCGACACGCACCTGCTGGTCTACCCGCTGCCGCCGGAGTGGGGCGTGGACCTGTACCTCAAGGACGAGTCGACCCACCCCACCGGCAGCCTCAAGCACCGGCTGGCCCGGTCGCTGTTCCTGTACGGGCTCTGCTCGGGTCAGATCACCGAGGGCAGCCCGGTGGTGGAGGCCTCCAGCGGGTCGACGGCGGTGAGCGAGGCCTACTTCGCGCGGATGCTGGGCCTGCCGTTCGTGGCGGTCATGCCCCGCTCGACCAGCCCCGAGAAGATCGCGCTCATCGAGTTCCACGGCGGGCGCTGCCACTTCGTCGATCGAGCCGCGGAGATGTACGGCGAGGCCCGCCGGCTGGCCGCCGAGTGCGGCGGCCACTACCTCGACCAGTTCACGCTCGCCGAGCGGGCGACCGACTGGCGGGGCAACAACAACATCGCCGAGTCGATCTTCGACCAGCTCTCCGCCGAGCGGCACCCGGTCCCGGAGTGGGTGGTCGTGGGTGCCGGCACCGGCGGCACGAGCGCGACCATCGGCCGCTACCTGCGCTACCGGCGGCACCCCACCCGGCTGGCCGTCGTGGACCCGGAGAACTCCGCGTTCTTCCCGGGCTACGCAGCCGGCGACCCGGAGGTGACCACCGGGACGCCGTCGCGGATCGAGGGCATCGGCCGGCCCCGGGTGGAGCCCTCGTTCGTGGCGACGATCGTCGACCGGATGCTCCAGGTGCCGGACGCGGCGTCGCTGGCCGCCATGCGCCACCTCGCGCAGGTCACCGGGCGGCGGGCGGGCGGCTCCACCGGCACGAACCTGTGGGGCGCCTTCACCCTGGTGGCCGAGATGATGGCGGCCGGCCGCACGGGCAGCGTGGTCACCCTGCTGTGCGACGGCGGGGAGCGGTACGCGCACACCTACTACTCGGACGAGTGGGTCGCCGCGCAGGGACTGGACCTGGCGCCGCACACCGCCACGCTGCAGCAATTCGCCGGGTCCGGGGCGTGGCGCCACGGAGCGTGACGTGGCTCACCTGGCCCTCTTTCCTGCCAGCCGTTACGTGCAAGTAACCTCCAAGGTCGGAGCTGGCGGGCTATCTGCCCGCGCCCCATGACCCCGTCGCGGAGGTAGGTCTGGCGTGAACATCGTCGTTCTGGTCAAGCAGGTCCCGGATTCCGGGAGCGAGCGCAAGATGGATCCGGCGGACAACACCGTCGCCCGAGCCGCTGCCGACAACGTCGTGAACGAGATCGACGAGTACGCCATCGAAGAGGCGCTCGTGGTCAAGGAGGCCCAGGGCGGCGAGGTCACCGTGCTGACCGTCGGCCCCGACAGTGCCACCGACGCCATCCGGAAGGCGCTCTCCATGGGCGCCGACAAGGCTGTGCACATCTCGGACGAGGCCATCAAGGGCTCCGACGCCGTGCAGATCAGCGCCGTCCTGGCCGCTGCGCTGGGTCAGCTCGAGTACGACCTCATCATCTGCGGCGCCGAGGCGACCGACAGCCAGATGAGCGTCATGCCGGCGCTGCTGGCCGAGCGGCTGGGTCTCCCGCAGCTCTCCGGCGCCCGCAAGCTCACCGTCGACGGCGGCGTCGCCCGCATCGAGCGGCAGACCGACGGCGGCTACTGGGCCGTCGAGGCCCCGCTGCCGGCGATCGTCTCCACCTGGGACACGATCAACGAGCCGCGCTACCCCTCGTTCAAGGGGATCATGGCCGCCAAGAAGAAGCCGGTCGAGACCAAGTCGCTGGCCGACCTCGGCGGCGACGCCGCGGGCGTCGGCCAGGCCAACGCCACCACGCAGGTCGTCGACTTCGCCGGTCGTCCCCCGAAGGGCGAGGGCGTCAAGGTCACCGATGAGGGCGACGGCGCACAGAAGTTCGTCGACTTCCTCGCCGGCCAGAAGATCGTCTGAGCCCGGTCCGGATCGAAGGAAGAGGAGAAGCTACTCATGGCAGAGGTCCTGGTCCTGGCCGAGCTCAACCCGGCCGGTGGAGGAGTCCGCAAGACGACCCTCGAGGCGCTGACCGCGGCGCGTGCGCTCGGTGAGCCGTCCGCCGTCGTCATCGCCGCCCCCGGCACCGCCGCGGGCATCAAGGACGCGCTGGCCGAGTACGGCGCGGCCACCGTCTACGTCGCCGAGGCCGCCGAGGTCGACGAGTTCCTCGTCGCCCCCAAGGCCGAGGTGCTCGCCCAGCTGGTGCAGGAGAAGTCGCCCGCTGCGGTCGTCATCCCCTCCTCGCCGGAGGGCAAGGAGATCGCCGCCCGCCTGGCGATCAAGGTCGGCAGCGGTTTCCTGACCGACGTCACCGAGATCGCCGCCGACGGCACCGCGACCCAGGTCGCGTTCGCCGGCCAGGTGATCGTGCACTCCAAGGTCACCACCGGCACCCCGATCTACACGCTGCGCGGCAACTCGGTCACCCCGGAGCCGGCTCCGGCCGCGGGCGCCGAGCAGGCCGTCTCGGTTTCGGTCTCGGACGCCGCCAAGGGCGCCAAGGTCACCGACCGGGTCGTCGAGCAGAAGAGCAGCCGCCCCGAGCTCACCGAGGCCTCGATCGTGGTCTCCGGTGGTCGCGGTGTCGCCAGCGCCGAGAACTTCTCGATCATCGAGGGCCTGGCCGACTCGCTCGGTGCCGCCGTGGGCGCCTCGCGCGCCGCGGTCGACTCCGGCTTCTACCCGCACAGCTTCCAGGTCGGGCAGACCGGCAAGACCGTCTCGCCGCAGCTCTACGTGGCCGTCGGCATCTCCGGTGCCATCCAGCACCGCGCCGGCATGCAGACGTCGAAGACGATCGTCGCCATCAACAAGGACCCGGAGGCGCCGATCTTCGAGCTCGCCGACTTCGGTGTCATCGGTGACCTCAACACCGTCGTCCCGACGGCGACCGAGCTGATCACCGCTCGCAAGTAGCACCACCCGCTCCCTCCGTCGAGCGCCGGTCCCCGTC
>JBEPZM010000127.1:0-673 GCA_041640835.1 Blastococcus sp. | reverse complement strand
GACTTTCCCGGGAGGCCGGGAAGCAGGACAGCAGGCGAGGGGTTGGGCGGTTCGTGGAGAGGACCGTGACGCCGACGCTCTGGGACGCTGAGCACCGGCGCACGACGATCGGCCTGCTCACCCTCGTCACGCTCGTCGCCTTCGAGGCGATGGCCGTGGGGACGGCGATGCCCAGCGCGGTGGACGAGCTCGACGGCGTGGCCTGGTACGCGTGGGCCTTCAGCGCCTTCCTGATCACCTCGGTCGTCGGCATGGTCGTCGGCGGCGAGGTGGGGGACCGGCGCTCGCCGCGGCCGGGCGTGGTCGCCGGCGTGCTGCTGTTCGCCACCGGCCTGCTGATCGCCGGCCTCGCCCAGCACATGGCCGTGCTCGTCCTGGGCCGGGCGGTGCAGGGCCTGGGGGCCGGCGTCGTCATCGTGCTGCTGTACGTCATCGCCGGGCAGGGGTACTCCTCGGAGCTGCGCCCCCGGCTGTTCGGCGCCTTCGCCGCGGGGTGGGTGCTGCCGGCGCTGATCGGGCCGCTCGCCGCGGGCCTGATCACCACCCACCTGGGCTGGCGCGGGGTGTTCCTCCTGCTGCTGCCCCTGGTCGCGGCGGGACTGGTCCTGCTCCTGAGCGCCGGCGCGGGTGCGGCGCCCGCACAGCCGGCGGCGCCGGGACGGCGCAGCAACGC
>JBEPZM010000126.1:0-9488 GCA_041640835.1 Blastococcus sp. | reverse complement strand
GCCATCGCGGTCACCTCGTGCCCCTCCGCGACCAGGGCCTCGACCGTCGCCCGGCCCGTTCCACCCGTTGCTCCCACGACCAGCACCAACATGTCCCGCTCCTCCTCCGGTGGTTGTCGGCGACTGCCGACGGGATCCACCGTGGCGCGGACGGACGGTGCGCAGAATGGCCGCGGATCCCGAAAGCATGACCGTTCGTCCTGCGGGTCTGGACGCCGACCGCTGAGCCAGCAGGATGGCGTCATGGACGAGGAGCCGCTCATCCCCTGGGCGCCGGTCGACCCGCTCGGCGGGGTGCTCGGCGACCTGCGGATGCACGGCACCTTCTACTCCCGCACCGAGGGCACGGCCCCGTGGGGCGTGGAGATGCCGGCGCTGGGCGCCTGCATGACCTTCCACGTGATCACCGAGGGCAGCTGCCTGCTCGAGGTGGACGGCGAGGTGCACGCGCTGAGCGCCGGTGACCTGGCGCTGGTCCCGCACGGCCGGGGGCACCTGCTGCGCAGCGGCCCGGGCGCCGCGATCACCGGTCGCGCCGACCTGCTCCCGCAGGACTACCTCGCGGAGCACTACTCGGTGCTCCGCCTCGGCGGCGGGGGTGCGGCGACCCGGCTGGTCTGCGGCGTCCTGGAACCCGAGCGACCGGGTGCTGCGCACCTGCTCGACCTGCTGCCGCCGGTCCTGCTGGTCGATGCCGGGAACGCGGCGCGCGGCGGCTGGCTGTCGGTGCTGCTGGGGATGATCACCGACGAGGTGCGGCACGACCGGCCCGGCGCCGAGGCGGTGGTGACCAGGCTGGCCGACGTCGTGGTGATCCAGGCGATCCGCGGCTGGCTGGAGACCGGTGCCACGGGCCCGGGCTGGCTGCGGGCGCTGCGCGATCCGCAGGTGGGGCGGGCGGTCGCACTGGTGCACCGCGACCCCGGCGCACCGTGGACCCTCGAGCGGCTGGCCCGCGAGACGCGGATGTCGCGGTCGGCCTTCGCGGCCCGGTTCACCGAGCTGGCCGGCGAGCCGGCGCTGCGCTACGTCACCCGGTGGCGGATGCACCTGGCCACGGTCGAGCTGGGCCGCGGGGCGCGGGTCGGGGAGGTGGCCCGCCGGCTGGGCTACGACTCCGAGGCGGCGTTCTCGCGCGCCTACCGGCGGGTGACCGGGATCCCGCCGGTGGCCGCGCGCGGCCGGGCTGAGGACGCCCGGCCTGCGGCCTCGCGGGCGTAGCTCAGGCGGCCTTCTTCTTCTCGGCGTAGCGCGGCACGTACTCCTGGCCGCTGAGCCGCTGGATCGAGGCCATCAGCTCGTCGGTGGCGGTGCGCACGTCGGCGCCGGCGACGTCGACCGGCGGGCCGAAGGTGATCGCCACGCGGGGTCTGCGCCGGCCCAGGAGGTCCCGCGGTCGCACACCGTCGGTGCCGCAGATGCCGACCGGGACGACGGGGACGCCGCAGCGCTGGGCGAGCCGGAGCACGCCGGTGCGGCCGCGGTAGAGCCGGCCGTCGGGGGAGCGGGTGCCCTCCGGGAAGACCGCCACCATCCCGCCGCGGGCGAGCACGGGCACGGCGGACTCGAACGCCGCGTCCGAGGCCGCGCCGCCGTCACGGTTCACCGGGATGACGCCCAGGCCGTGCATCAGGCCGCGGTCGAGTGCGCCCTTGAAGCCGGTGCCGGTGAAGTACTCCTTCTTGCCCCAGAAGGCGACGTGGCGGGGGATGACGGCGCCGAGGAACAACTGGTCGGCGAAGGAGAGGTGGTTCGACGCCAGGACCACGCCGCCGTCGGCCGGGACGTGCTCCAGTCCGCTGACCTCGGGTCGCCAGCCGCCGCGGATGGCCGTGCCGACCGTCTGCACGGTGAGCCAGTAGAGCGGGAGCATCGGGGGGTCCTCACGTCGGGCGGTTCTTCAGGGGGCCCTACCCTGCCGCGCGCCCTCCCACCCCGGTTCGCGCCCACCGGTCTGGTCGCCGTGCGGGGTGTGGGGTGCGGGGCTCAGAAGAGGCGCTCCGAGGCGGACGGTAACGGAGTCCCCGGACGCCCGCGGCCGGTCGCTGCGGGCTGACCGTGAGCGCCGACTCGCCGAGCGGACGGTCGGTCGGAGGCCGAGCGCGACCGGGACGCCGGCGGGGCAGGGACCGGGTGCGAGAGTGGGCGGACCGCCGGCACGCGCCGCGGTACCCCGTGGCCCGGCGGCGCCAGGAGGTACCTCATGGCCGCCAACCACCCCGCCGCCGGTCCTCCGGCGGGCCCGCCGGCCGGCGCGTGGGCACCGCCGCCCTCTCGCACCAGCCCCGGACGCGTCATCGCCACGGTCGTGGGCGTTCTGCTGCTCCTGCCGGCCCTCGGGCTGCTCGGAGGAGGTGGTGTGCTGCTCTGGGCCGACCAGGGAGAGCGGTCCGACGACGGCTACCTGTACACCGCGTCCGATGACTTCGCGACGCCCGGCCACGCGCTGCTCAGCGACCGGATCGACCTGGACCCCGGTGCCGACTGGGTGGGCCTCTCCGCGGCGCTCGGCACGGCGCGGGTCGAGGTGACCGGCGCCCAGCCGGGTGTGGACGTCTTCGTGGGCATTGCGCCGGCGGCCGACGCGGAGGCCTACCTGGGCGGCGTGGAACGCACGGTCGTCGACGACCTCGGGCTCGACACCTCGGCTGCGGACCAGCTCCTTCTGACCGGTGGAGCACCGAGCGGGCCGCCGACCGACCAGGACTTCTGGACCGTCGAGGCCAGCGGGAGCGGGCCGCAGCAGCTCGACTGGGATCCGGACGACGGCTCCTGGACCCTCGTGGTGATGAACGCCGACGGGTCGCCGGGGCTGGCCGTGGACGCGCGGATCGGCGCCACGGTCCCCGCACTCACCGGCCTCGCCTGGGGGCTGCTCGGCGGTGGGCTGTTCCTGCTCCTGGCGGCCGTGCTGCTCCTCGTGCTCGGGCTGCGTCGTCCTGCCGCCGGCCCCCGCTACGTCGGTGCGCCGCCCGCAGCCGGATCCCCTCCCTACTGGACGCCGCCGGCCCCGGTCGACCGCAGCACGGCGGCCGACGCGCACGAGGGCCGTACCACCGGCACTGCTCCCCGAGGGCCGCAGAGCGGCTGACCCGGGTGGCCACGGCGCGGGGACCTGGACGGCGTCGCCCGGTCCCCGCGCCGCGTCGGGCCCTCAGGCGCGGGCCTTGAGCTCCTTGCGCAGGATCTTGCCGGCCGAGGACTTCGGCACCTCGTCGATGAACTCGACGAAGCGGATCTTCTTGTGCGGGGCGACCTTCTCGGCCATGTAGGCCATGACGGCGTCCTCGGTGAGCTCGGAGCCCTGCGCCCGGACGACGAACGCCTTCGGCAGCTCCTCGCCGCTCTCCTTCTCGGGCACGCCGATCACCGCGGCGTCGGCGATCTCCGGGTGGTTGATCAGCACGGCCTCGAGCTCGGCCGGGGCCACCTGGTAGCCCTTGTACTTGATCAGCTCCTTGAGCCGGTCGACGACTGTGTAGATGCCGTTGTCGTCGACGACGGCGATGTCCCCGGTGTGCAGCCAGCCCTCGGAGTCGAGGGTCGCGGCGGTGGCCTCGGGGTTGTTCAAGTAGCCCTTCATGACCTGCGGGCCGCGGACCCACAGCTCACCGCGCTCCCCCGGAGCGGCGTCCTCACCGGTCTCCGGGTCGATCAGCCGGCACTCGGTGTTCGGGATGGCGAAGCCGACCGAGCCCTTGGGCATGTCCACGGTGACCCCGGGCGGCATGGCGTCGGTGTCCGGCGTGGTGTGCGAGACCGGGGACAGCTCGGTCATGCCGTAGCCCTGGGCGACGGTGACGCCGGTGTCGGCGCCCTTGCGCAGCCGCTTCTCGACGGCCAGTGCCAGCTGCTCGTCCAGCGGGGCGGCGCCGGAGAGGATCGACTCCAGGGAGCTGAGGTCGTACTGGTCGACCAGTGGGTGCTTGGCCAGCGCCAGCAGGATGGGCGGCGCCACGAAGGCGCGGGTGATCTTGTAGTCCTGGATCGTGCGGAGGAAGTCCTCCAGCTCGAAACGGGGCAGGGTCACCACCGCGCCGCCCAGTGCCAGGCCCTGGTTCATCAGCACGGTCAGGCCGTAGATGTGGAAGAACGGCAGGACGGCGATGATCCGCTCCTCCGCGCCCGTCTTGAGCAGCGGGAGGCACTGCGCCACGTTGGCCACCAGGTTGCGGTGGCTGAGCATGACGCCCTTGGGCAGGCCGGTCGTGCCGCTGGAGTAGGGCAGCGTGACCAGGTCGTTGTCCGGGTCGAAGTCCACCGAGACGCTCGGGGCGTCGGCGCCGAGCAGGTCGAAGAGGTTGGCGTGACCCTCCGCGCCGTCCAGCACCACGATCTCGTCGACCGGCGACTTCTCGGCCGCGGCCGTCGCCCGGTCCAGGAACATCGAGATGGTGATCAGGATCTTCGCGCCGGAGTCCTTCAGCTGGAAGGCGATCTCGTCGGGCGTGTAGAGCGAGTTGATCGGGCTCATGACGCAGCCGGCGGCGGCGA
Source organism: Blastococcus sp. (assembly GCA_041640835.1). Lineage (GTDB taxonomy): Bacteria > Actinomycetota > Actinomycetes > Mycobacteriales > Geodermatophilaceae > Blastococcus. The sequence goes on along the minus strand of JBEPZM010000126.1, from coordinate 4,994 downwards.
TGCCGTGGAAGACCACGGGGAACCACTGGGTGTTGGGGCAGAACACGGCGACGACGTCGCCCTTGCGCAGGCCACGGGCGTGCAGGTTGGCCGCGACGCGGTCGACGTAGGCGGCCAGCTGGCCGTGGGTGATCACGTCGCCCTTGAGGCCGTCGATGAGCGCCGGGGCGTCGGGGCGCTCCCTCCCGGCGGCGAGGACGAACTCGGGAACCGACAGGTTCGGGATCTCGACGTCGGGATAGGGACTGGCCAGTGCCACGGGGTTCCTCCTCGGAAGCTGGTGTGGCGCCAGTCTCACATTGATCCTGTGTGGCGCCACAGGTGGGTTGGCCCCGGATTCCCCCGATTCAGCGGGGCCAGAGCACCGACTGCGTGCAGCGGAACAGCGCGACCGTCTTGCCGGTGGCGTCGTTGCGGACCACGGCGTCCCACACCTGCGTCGTCCGCCCGGCGTGGACGTTCGTCGCCTCGCAGCTGATCCGCCCCTCCCGCGCCGTGCCCAGGTGGTTGCTCTTCAGCTCGATGGTGGTGAACCCGCTGGAGCCCGCGGGCAGCAGCGCGCGGGTGGGCAGGCCGCAGCTGGTGTCGGCGAGCGTGACCACCGTGCCGGCGTGCAGGTAGCCGTTGGGGGCCAGCAGCTCGGACCGGACGTCGAGGTGGCTGGTGAGGCGGCCGGGTTCGTGGGTGTCGACGACGATGCCGAGCAGGCCGGGGAAGGTGCCCGGCAGCATCGCGTTGAGCTCGTCGGCGGTGTGGAATCCCCTGGCGGCCATGCCCGGGAACCTACTGAGCCGCGCACCGCGATCGCGCTGGGCCTTTCCGTTGGCGTCCAGGAGTAGCGTCGCCCGCCTTCCGATCCTGGGGGTTCCGATGGACGGCCCGGTCCCCGTGGCAGTGCGCATCCTCCGGGCGGGCGACCGTGCGCCGATGGGCGACCCCGCGGGCGTGCAGGACCGCTTCCTCGTCGAGGGGTCGGACGCCGGCGGCCGCTTCGCGCTGGTCCAGCACCTGTTCCCGCCGAAGGCCCTGCTCGCTCCGATGCACCGGCACCACCTGGAGGACGAGTACTCCTACGTCCTGTACGGGCGGATCGGCGCGATCCTGGGCGGCGAGGAGGTGGTCGCCGGGCCCGGGGACCTCCTGTTCAAGCCTCGCGGCCAGTGGCACACCGCCTGGAACGCCGGCGACGAGCCCGCTGCCGTTCTCGAGCTGATCTCACCGGCCGGCCTCGAGCAGTTCTTCCGGTGGATCGACACGCAGCAGGAGTTCCCGGAGCCCGAAGAACTGGCCGAGGCCGCCGCGCGCTACCGGTGCGACCTCGACCCGGATGCGACCGGCCGCCTCGTGGAGCGGCACGGCCTCACCTTCTGACCCCGCGGTGGGTCAGCCCGCGGTCTCCCAGAGGCCGACGACGTTCCCCTCGGGGTCGGAGACGTAGGCGGCGAAGCCCATCTCGCCGACGGCCGTCTTCCCGGTGACGACGCTGCCGCCCAGCTCGGGGATGCGCTCGAGCGTCGCGTCGATGCTCGGCACGTCGACGACCACGACCGGGTGCCGTGTGGACGCCATGTCCCGCGAGAGCATCCCGCCGTTGATGAAGCCGGCCTCGGTGGGTCCCTGGTCGCCGCTCGGGCCGGTCATCACGAGCGTGTAGTCGCCCATCTCCGGCAGCTGCACGATCTCCCAGTCGAACGCGGCCTTGTAGAAGCCCCGCGCCCGGTCGCCGTCGTCGTAGGGGATCTCGAAGTGCACGACCCGACCGCTCATCCCGCCACCTCCGGTGCTCTCCAGGGACCTGAGGCCGCGGACGGTAGACCCGTTGCCGGACGGTCGCCAGGGCCCTGCGCACCCGCGGCGCACCACCTCACCCGCGCGGTGTGGCAGCCGCCCTCGCCGTCGACCGCGCGGCTCGCTGCCGTACCGCGCGGTCGGGTGTCGGCGCTCGGAGACCGCTAGGCCAGGCCGCGGGTCGTGCGCAGCGGCGGGCGGCCGCCCTGGATCGAGGCGACCATGTCCAGCGTCTGGCGGGTGGGGGCGACGTCGTGGGCGCGGAACACCCGCGCGCCCAGCCAGGCGCTGACGGCCGTCGCCGCGAGGGTGCCGGTGAGCCGCTCGTCCAGCGGGACGCCGAGGGTCTCGCCCACGAAGTCCTTGTTCGACAGCGCGACGAGCACCGGCCAGCCGGTCGCGACCAGCTCGTCCAGCCGCCGGGTCGCCTCCAGCGAGTGCCGGGTGTTCTTGCCGAAGTCGTGTCCGGGATCGATGACCACCCGCTCGCGGTCCACCCCTGCGGCGACGGCGGCCTCGGCGAGCGCCGTCGTCCGGGTGACGATGTCGGCGACGACGTCGTCGTACTGCACGCGGTGCGGCCGGGTGCGCGGCGGCAGCCCACCGGCGTGCGTGCAGACGATCCCCGCGCCGGCCTCGGCCGCGACGGTCGCGAGCTCCGGGTCGACGCCGCCCCACGCGTCGTTGACGACGTCGGCGCCCGCGGCCAGCGCCTCGCGGGCGACCTCGGCGCGCCAGGTGTCGATCGAGATCGGCAGCATCGGGTGCGCGGCGCGGATCGCGGCGACCAGGTCGACGGTGCGCCGGATCTCCTCGGCGGGGGAGACCTCCTCGCCGGGCGCGGCCTTCACCCCTCCGACGTCGACCATGTCCGCGCCCTCGGCCACGACCCGGTCCACACGTTCCAGAGCGGCAGCCATTCCGAAAGTCGCGCCGCGGTCGTAGAACGAGTCGGGTGTCCGGTTCACGATCGCCATCAGCACGAAGCCACCGTCTGACACATCCAGCGCACCGATACGGAGCAACCCGTTCCCTCCCCCATGACGCCGATGTGGTGGAGTCAGCCAACCAGACAGCTGACAGAGGGGACGAGGACATGGCGCAGACCACCGTCGACGGCGTCGAGGGCGTGCAGGGGCTGGTCGGCCAGCACCTCGGCTACAGCGACTGGGTGACCATCACGCAGGAGCAGGTCCAGCAGTTCGCCGACGCCACCGGCGACCAGCAGTGGATCCACGTCGACCCCGAGCGCGCCACGAAGGAGAGCCCCTTCGGCGGCCCGATCGCGCACGGCTACCTGACGCTGTCCCTGCTGCCCTCGCTGATCCCGCAGATCGTCACGATCACCGGCTTCAGCATGGGCGTGAACTACGGCACCGAGAAGGTGCGCTTCCCCTCGCCGGTGCCGGTCGGCGCCCGCGTCCGGGCCGGCGCGACGATGGAGTCCGCGACCCCGTTCGCCGGCGGCATCGCGATGAACCTCGCCGTGACGATGGAGATCGAGGGCGGCACGAAGCCGGCCATGGTCGCGACCGTCGTCTACCGCCGCTACGTCTGACCCACCCGTCGGGACCTTCTGTCCAGAAAGTCCCGATAGGGGCGGCCCCGTAGGGACTTTCGGTGCAGAAAGTCCCTACGGGTCCTTTCTCAGTCGACGAGGGCCTGGTTGACCAGCTGGCGCAGGTAGTTGCGGATCGGCAGCGTGCTCGAGGGCAGCAGCTGCGTGAAGAACTGCACCGTCACGTCCTCCACCGGGTCGACGTAGAACGCCGTGGACGCCGCGCCGCCCCAGCTGTAGTCGCCGGGGCTGGAGAGCACGCCGTAGGACGCCGGGTCCAGGACCATCGAGAAGCCCAGGCCGAAGCCCACGCCGCGCATCGGCGTCTCGGCGAACAGCGGCCGGCCGTAGGTGTCGAGGTCGACGTCGCCGGGCAGGTGGTTGGTCCGCATCTGCCGGATGGTCCGCGGGCCGAGCAGGCGCCCGCCGTCGTAGGAGCCGCCGCGGCGCAGCATCTCGACGAACCGCAGGTAGTCACCCGCGGTGGAGACCAGGCCGCCGCCGCCGGACAGGAAGTCGGGCTTGCGGTGGGCGCCGCGGTCCATGGCCTCGCTGAACGTCATGCCGGACGACGGGCCGCCCGGCTTCCCCGGCGTGGCCAGGTAGAGGCGGGCCAGCGACTCGGGGTCGTCCTCGGGGCGCAGGCCGAAGGACGTGTCCTGCATGCCCAGCGGGGCGAAGATGCGTTGGTCGAAGAACTCGTCCAGCGGCTGCCCGGAGACGATCTCGACGAGCCGGCCGAGGACGTCGGTGGAGACGCCGTAGTTCCATTCGCTGCCGGGCTGGAAGACCAGGGGCGCGGAGGCCCACTGACGGGTGACCTCGGCGGAGTCCGCACCGCGCGGGGTGCCCCACTCGTGGCCCATGGCGCGGTAGATCGCGTCGACCGGGTGGGCGTGGTGGAAGCCGTAGGTGAGACCCGAGGTGTGGCTGAGCAGGTGCCACACGCGGATCGGCTCGATCTGCGGGACGGTGACCGGCTTCTGCGCGGAGCCGGCGACGTACACGCGGGTCTCGGCGAACTCGGGCAGCCACTTCGTGATCGGGTCGGTGAGCTCGAAGGCGCCCTCCTCGTACAGCATCATCGCCGCGACCGAGGTGATGGGCTTGGTCATCGAGAAGATGCGCCAGCGGGTGTCGTCCTCGACCGGGAGACCGGCCTCCATGTCCCGCAGGCCGCCGCGGCCGACGTGCACCAGCTTGCCGTGCCGCGCGACGGTGACCAGGAACCCGGGCAGCTGTCCGTCGTCCACCCACCGGGCCAGCCGCCGGTCGAGCCGTTCGAGCCGGCCGGCGTCGAAACCGACCTCGCCCGGGTCGGTGCTGACGGTCAGATCACTGCCCACGTGGACCTCCGTGCCCTGTGCGCCGTCCGCCGTCGGGCGGCGCCTGCATCCGCATCCTGACCCATGCCTCTGTGGCCTGGACCACACGGGTGCGGCGCGACGCCCGACGGCGACGGCTGACCGGCTAGGTCAGGAGACCGGAACGGCGCTCGCGGCCTTCTTGAGGTTCGAGCCGGCGGTCACCTTGACGGTGTTCGCGGCCGCGATCTCGATCGCCTCGCCCGTCTGCGGGTTGCGGCCCGTGCGAGCGGAGCGCTGCGTGCGCTCGACGGTCAGCAGGCCGGAGACGGCGACCTTGTCGC
>JBEPZM010000125.1:3882-9490 GCA_041640835.1 Blastococcus sp. | reverse complement strand
CGCCCCGTGCCGGGATGGCGTGCGGAGCTCGGCGCCGGCGTCGACCGCCTGCAGGCATCCCCGGCGTACGGGGCGGTGCGGGACTTCCTGCCCGAGCTGCGCCCGGCGTGGTGGGTGCTGCGGGCCTGGGCCGCGCTGGTCGCCGCGGACGCACTCCTCGCCGGGAGCGACTCCTTCCCGGTGCCGACCTTCGGCGTCGGCCCCGTCATCGGGCTCGTGCTGACGGCCGCGGCGATCACCTGGTCGGTGCGGCGCGGCCTGCGCGTGCGCCGCGATCCGGGCCTCGCCCACCGACGTCTCGCCGTCGCCGCGAACGCCGCGCTGGCGGTGCTCGCGCTGGTCGCGGTCTTCGGTGCGGGCGGCTCGCCGGAGCCGGCGATGGCCTGGGACACCGGGGCGCCGGCGTCCACGGACCTGGCGCACGAGGACGGCACGCCGATCACCAACATCCACCCGTTCTCCGCCACCGGCGAGCCGCTGGAGGGCGTGCTGCTCTACGACCAGGACGGGCGGCCGATCGACAACCTGGCGCCCTACACCCCCGACGGCGGCGAGGTGCGGCGCGTGGAGGTGGAGCCGCCGGCACCGGCCAACGCCTTCCCGCAGCAGCAGCGGGTGCTGACCTGGGACGAGTTCGGCCGCGAGGTCTGGGTGGAGCCGGACACGGCGCCGCGGGAGCCCGCGTCGCCGTCCGTCGTCCCGGAGCCGTCGGTCGAGGCCCCCGCCGGACCGGAGCAGGTGCCCTTCCCCGGCGAGCCGGTCCCCTGAGGGGCCGGACTCAGGTGAGCGGCGAGTTGTACATCGCGAAGTAGACCGCGATGTAGTGGCAGATCGCGGCCACGACGGTCATGGCGTGGAAGACCTCGTGGTAGCCGAACGTGCCGGGCCAGGGGTTGGGCTTCTTGATGCCGTAGGCGATCCCGCCGAGGGTGTAGAGCACGCCGCCGACCGCCAGCAGCACCAGGGAGGTGACCCCGGCGAAGTGCAGGATGTCGGTCAGCACGAAGACCGCCACCCAGCCCAGCGCGATGTACAGCGGCACCCCCACCCAGCGAGGGGCGGTCGGCCAGGTCATCTTCAGCGTGACCCCGGCGAGCGCACCGGCCCAGACCACCGCGAGGACCCAGAACCCGGTGACCTGGTCGACGGCGAGGAGCGCGAAGGGCGTGTAGGTGCCCGCGATGAACAGGAAGATCATCGAGTGGTCGAGCCGCTTCATGATCCGCCAGCCGCGCGGTGACCAGCGGCGCCGGTGGTACAGGGCGCTCACGCCGAAGAGCCCGCAGATCGTCAGGCAGTAGACGGTGACCGAGAGGCCGGCGCGGAGGCTCTCGACGTAGGCCAGCGGGATGAGCACCGCACCGGCGAGGATCGCCCCGAAGAACGAGAACAGGTGCAGCCAGCCGCGCATGCGGGGCCGGGTGTCGGGGTGGTTCCAGTCGCTGTCGCCGAAGTCCTCGGCGGTCCACTCGCGCTGGATCTGCTCGCCTTCGGCGAGGACGGCGGTGCGCGCCTCGTCGCGCGGCGCCTCGAGCTCGGCGCTGTCGGCCTCCACCCGGACGGGCTCGCTCGTGGAGGGGGACGGGGTGCTCATGGGCCGAGGTTACGGAGCCGTAGGTCCGGCGTCATCCGCACGGACTGTGAGCTTGCTGCCAGCTCGCTCGTGCCGTCTCCCACCCGGCACGGCGGCGAGGCCTAGGGTGGGCGTTCGTGGGTGTGCGGCGGACGGTGCGGGATGCGCTGACCCACGTCTACGAGCGCCGCCTGGCCCGCGCGCTGATCGGCGCCGACGTCCCCCGGCACGTCGGGGTGATCATGGACGGCAACCGGCGCTGGGCCCGCTCGATCGGGCTGGAGGACGTCGCGCACGGCCACCGGCGCGGTGCCAGCAAGATCGTCGACCTGCTCGGCTGGTGCGACGACGCCGGCGTGCAGGTGGTCACCCTCTTCATGCTCTCCACCGACAACCTGCGCCGTCCCGAGCCCGAGCTCAGCGCACTCCTGCGGATCATCGAGGACGTCGCCGTCGACCTGGCGGGCCCGGGCCGGCGGTGGAAGATCCGCTCGATGGGGGCCGCCGAGGTGCTGCCGCCGGAGACGGTCGCCGTCCTCAAGCAGGTCGAGGAGGACACCCGGGACCGGCCGGGCGCGACGGTGAACCTCGCCGTCGGCTACGGCGGGCGGCGCGAGATCGCCGACGCCGTGCGGTCCCTGCTGGCCGAGCACGCCGCGCGCGGCACCTCCCTGGAGGACCTGGTGGAGGTGCTCGAGGTCGAGCACATCGCCGAGCACCTCTACACCCGCGGCCAGCCCGACTGCGACCTGGTGATCCGCACCAGTGGGGAGCAGCGGATGTCCGGGTTCCTGCTCTGGCAGACGGCGAACGCCGAGTTCCACTTCACCGACGTCTACTGGCCCGACTTCCGGCGGGTGGACTTCCTGCGCGCGCTGCGCGACTACTCGGCCCGGCACCGCCGCTTCGGCGAGTAGCCGGCGGCTGCGAGACTGCCCGCATGAGCGCCGGAGCCCTCGACCTGCCCGCGGAGTACGTGCGGCTGGGGCTGCGCTTCGACCGGCTCGAGCCCGGCTTCGTCGACGCGTTCACCGGCGACCCGCGCACCCGCGCCCAGGTGCTGGACGAGCCGGCGCCGACGCCCCAGCAGTTGCGTGACCGCGCCCGCGACCTGCTCCGCGAACTGGACTCCGCGAGCCTGCCGGCCGACCGGACCGAGTTCCTCCGCGGCCAGCTGACCGGCCTGGAGTGCAGCGCGCGGAAGCTGAGCGGCGAGCCGGTGGGGTTCGTCGAGGAGGTGTCCCGCTACTTCCAGGTCGACGTCTCCCTCGGGGACGAGGCGACCTACGCGGCGGCGCACGCCGAGCTCGACGCGCTGCTGCCCGGCAGCGGGTCGCTGACCGAGCGGTACGCCCTGCACCGGCGCCGGGAGGAGTGCCCCCCGGGCCGGCTCGAGGCCGCGGTGCACGCCCTGTCCAGCGCGCTGCGCGACCGGGTGCGCGGCCGGTACGGGCTGCCCGAGGCCGAGACCGTCCGCTACGAGGTGGTCACCGACAAGCCGTGGTCGGGCTTCAACTACTACGAGGGGGGCTTCCGGTCGCGCGTCGCGATCAACGCCGACCTCCCGCACCGGCTCTCCCAGCTCGCCCACCTGGTCGCCCACGAGTCCTACCCGGGGCACCACACCGAGCACTGCCGCAAGGAGCTCGGGCTGGTCGAGCGCGCCGGCCGCGCCGAGCACACGGTGTTCCTGGTCAACACCCCGGAGTGCCTCATGGCCGAGGGCCTGGCCGACCTCGGCGTCGAGGCGGCGATCGGAGAGGGGTGGGGGTCGTGGTCCGCCGAGATCCTCGGCGACCTCGGCCTGCGCTTCGACGGCCACCTCGCCGAGCGGATCGCGGCAGCCGCCGCGCCCCTGAACCGGGTGCGGCAGGACGCCGCGATCCTGCTGCACGACCGTGGCGCGGACACCGACGAGGTGGCCGCCTACCTGCAGCGCTGGTCGCTCGTGGCGGGGGACCGCGCCCGCCAGCAGATCCGGTTCCTCACCGATCCGCTGTGGCGCGCCTACATCTCCACCTACGTCGAGGGCTTTGGGCTGCTGTCGCGGTGGCTGGACGCCCGCCCCGCGGGCCAGCCGGTCGCCGACCGCTTCCTCCGGCTGCTCGACGAGCCGCTGACCCCGGCCGCCGTGGCCGGCGAGCTCGCTGCCGTCCGCTCGCCGTGAGCCGCCGCGACCCGCAGAGCGCCCGGGTGCTCGGGCTGTGGACGGCCGGCTGGCTGGCCGTCTTCCTGGTCGCCGGCATGGTGTGGCTGGGGGAGCCGACGGTGCAGTGGCCGGTGCTCGCCGTGCCGTTGCTCTGGGCGCTGGTGGCGCTCCGTCCCCGCCGCTCCGGACGGGACGACGCCTGGGACGACGGGCAGGACGACGACTGGCCGCCGGAACTGCCCGAGCAGCCGGGCGCCGGCTACCGGACCGACACGGTGGAGCGACCCGCCGTTCGCCCGCCCTGGGAGTGACCGGGCACCGCTGGTGCGGCTGTGACAGCAGGTACCCCGTCGGGTGAACGTTGTGTTTCCCGGCGTGGTGGGCCTCGCAGTTGTCGGTACGCCGTCCTAACGTCCGCCGTGAGCGGCTCGGAGTTGCCCGTGCCGCTCACGGGAGGCCCGGTTGGTGCTGACGAGTTCGTCGACCAGGGGGGCCGGTACCCGGCCTCCGCGCCGGGGCCCGGCCACCTTCGAGTCGGGGCGCGCTGCCGGCCGCCCCACGGGAGTCGTCTCGTGAACCCTCGTCGCACGTACGTCCTCGACACCTCCGTCCTGCTCTCCGACCCCGGTGCGCTGCTGCGCTTCGGCGACTCCGACGTGGTGCTCCCGCTGGTCGTGATCGGGGAGCTGGAGGCCAAGCGCGACCACCCCGAGCTGGGCTGGTTCGCCCGCCAGTCGCTGCGCATGCTCGACGACCTGCGGATCCGGTACGGCCGGCTCGACTCCCCGGTGTCCGTGGGAGAGGCCGGCGGCACCGTGCACGTCGAGCTGAACCACAGCGACGCGTCGGTCCTGCCGGCCGGGTTCCGCAACGACAGCAACGACAGCCGGATCATGGTCGTCGCGCTGAACCTGCGGGCCGAGGGGCGCGACGTCTGCCTGATCACCAAGGACGTGCCGCTGCGGGTGAAGGCGGCCGCGGTGGGCCTGGCGACCGACGAGTACCGGGTGCACGACGCCGTCGACACGGGATGGACCGGGATGGCCGAGGTCTCCCTGGACGACGCCGAGCTCGGTGAGCTCTACGAGACCGGCGAGGTGTTCGTGCCCGCCGCCGCCGAGCTGCCGACGCACACCGGGCTGGTGCTGATGTCGTCGCGCGGCTCCGCGCTCGGCCGGGTGCTGCCCGACAAGCAGGTGCGGCTGGTGCGCGGTGACCGGGAGGCGTTCGGCCTGCACGGCCGCTCCGCCGAGCAGCGGGTGGCCCTGGACCTCCTGCTCGACCCCGACATCGGGATCGTCTCCCTCGGCGGTCGGGCGGGCACCGGCAAGTCGGCGCTGGCGCTGTGCGCGGGGCTGGAGTCGGTGATGGAGCGCCGCGCGCACAAGAAGGTGGTCATCTTCCGGCCGCTGTACGCCGTCGGTGGGCAGGAGCTCGGCTACCTGCCGGGCAGCGAGGGCGACAAGATGTCGCCCTGGGCGCAGGCGGTCTACGACACGTTGGGCGCGCTGGTGTCGAACGCCGTCCTGGACGAGATCGCGGACCGGGGTCTCATCGAGGTGCTGCCGCTCACGCACATCCGCGGGAGGTCCCTGCACGACTCCTTCGTGATCGTCGACGAGGCCCAGTCGCTGGAGCGCGGCGTGCTGCTCACCGTGCTCTCCCGGCTGGGTGCGGGTTCGCGGGTGGTGCTCACCCACGACGTCGCCCAGCGCGACAACCTGCGCGTGGGCCGGCACGACGGCATCGCCGCGGTGGTGGAGAACCTCAAGGGGCACCCGCTGTTCGCGCACATCACGCTGACCCGCTCGGAGCGCTCGCCGATCGCCGCGCTGGTCACCGAGATGCTGGAGGACCTGCCCCTCTGACCCGGCTGTGGGGGGGGG
>JBEPZM010000125.1:0-3872 GCA_041640835.1 Blastococcus sp. | reverse complement strand
ATGCTGCAGAGCCCCCGGAGCGCGAGGAACACCCCCACAGCAGGTCACCGACGGCTCCGATCGCGTGCCCCACGGACCCGCGCGGCCAGCCGGTGCCCGACGCGGAGGTCGGCCCACACCCACCGCGCCACGCGCCAGCCCTCGTCCCGGACGGCGTCCTCGCGGCGTTTCTCCTCGAACACGGCGTCACCGGGATCCTGTCCCGGTCGCAGGAGCCGGCCGTACTTGATCCGGCCGTCGAACTCCCCGACCAGGCCGTGCTCCTCCCAGACGAAGTCGGTCCGCGCGATCAGCAGTCCGTCGGCGCTGCGGACTTCGTGCTGCAGCGCCGACGGAGGTAGGCCCCAGCGGTGCAGCAGGACCCGGCTGCGCGACTCCCCGACGCTCTCGCTGCGCCGGTCGGCGAACGCGGCGGCCCGGGCCGCGGCGCGGCTACCCGGGGTGCCCGCGAGGTCGAACAGCCGCTCGCGCAGCTCGTCGTGCTGGAGCGCCCCCTGGTGCAGCGCCGCGTCCAGAGCGACGACGGCGGCCTCGTGCGGGAGGGAACGCGCCAGGTCCAGTGCGGTGCGCGTGGCCGAGGTGACCGGGAGGCCGTCGATCTCCTCGATCTCGTCGTCGTGCAGCCGGGCGACGTGGCACCGCAGCATCGTGCCCGTGTCGGTCCACGCCGGCGGCCGACGGGTGACGTGCACGCGGTCCAGGGCGACGTCCCAGAGCGGGAGCCCGTGCAGCACGGCCGCGGACTGGTGGCTGACCACGGCGCTTCGCCGGAGTCCGGCCAGCGTGGCTCGGACCAGGAGTCGATGGCGCTCGGCCGGGTCCGCCGGCAGGAAGCCGTCGACGTAGGCGCCGCGGCGCAGTCGTGCGAGCTCACCCGCTCGGACCAGCCGGGCGAGCTCGTCGTCGGACCACCCGTCGCGCACGGCCTCGCGGCGGAGGCGCAGCGGCACGGTCGGATCGGGATTCGTCGTCATGCGGCAACGCTGGCCCGCACGCCCCGGGCAGCGGTCCCGCGCACGAGATCCGTGGACGACCAGGGAGCCTGTGGACAGTTCCCTGTCGGGGGTGTTCTCGTGCTCCCGTGGCGCTGCAGGAACCACAGAGCGCGAGGAACGCCCGGAAAGGGTGTGCCAGGAGGCCGGCGCGACCGGTCAGAGGGCGGGTTCGTCCTCGGCCGGCGCCTGCCTCGGGGTCCGGGCGGCGGAGGCCTTCCGGGCGGGCGTGGGGGGAGTGGTCGCGAAGCGCAGCAGCGCCACGGCGGCCCACCCGGCGACCAGGCACCAGGGCAGCCGGAGGGTCACCTCCTCGGCGGTGAAGTCCCCGCGCAGCCCGAGCGCGAGCACCGGCAGGGCGAGCAGGAACCCCACCAGCAGCACGTCCCACCGGAAGGGGCTCATGCCGGCGCGCTCTCCAGCCGCTCGCAGAGCACCGACGCCCACCGGTGCGGTGTGGCGCGCACGCCGTCGACGACCGCCACGGGAGCGGCCAGCCGGTCCAGCACGGCGGCCGGGTCGGCGGAGAGGTCGGTGTCCTGGACGACGAGGGCGTCAACGCGTGCCAGGCCGTCGACCCAGTGCTCGAGGTCCTCGGGCTTGCGGGTGGCCTCGACGACCGCCCACACCGCGACCGGCGACCAGATGGCCAGCATCTGGGCCATCCAGTAGGCGTCGCTGCGCAGCGGTGCGTCCACGGCGACGATCGTCACGGTGCCGGACGACGAGGCGTCCTGCCGGCGGCGCAGCGCCGCGTCGATCGTGCTCATCCGGCTGGCCTCGGGGGCCAGGCCCACGAGGTCACCGCGGGTGGCCCACTGCACGCGGTCGGGGTCCAGCCGCAGGGTCGCGGCCAGCGAGCGCGCGGCGCGCAGCGTCTCCACGCCCGGGCCCACCAGGAAAAGGACGTCGCCGGCGCCCGTCGGGGGCTCCGGCGCCTCCGGCAGCCGGTCGGCGAGCGCACGGGTGAGCGCGGCGTAGGTGCCGTGGGCCTCGACGTCGGCGAGGAACGCCGCACCGAGCAGATCGGCCGGGACGCCGAGGTCGGCGAGCCGGGAGACCACCTCCGCGGGAGTGCGCGGCGGGGCGATGCGCACCCGGGTCGGCCGCTCGGGCACGGCTGCGGGCAGCACCGGCGAGTCCAGCAGACCCGAACCGTCGGCCTCGATCAGGTCGGCGAGCTCGGCCAGCTCCGGCATGTCCGGCGTCTCGGGCGTGGCCATGAGCGGCGCCACCGGGAGGCGGGTCACCGTGGCGAGGAGGTCGGGGGTGCGGGTGGAGGTCGCCGGGCCCGCGGGGCTCGCGGTCCCGCGCCCGGAGGACGGCGGCACCGGGGGGCGGCCGGAACGCGGGGGCACCGGCGGCTGGCCGCGGCCGCGCGACGACGAGCCCGGCAGGAGCGACAGCGGCGGCATGACCGTGGTCGCGTCCATGCTCGCGGAGCGAGTCAGCGGCGCGGGGTCGCTGGCGGTGCGGGCGAGCAGCGGGGCCACCTCGAGGTCCAGGGCGGAGCCGGCCTCCTCCACGGAGGTCTCGGCGACGATCTCCTCGGCGGCGGTCTCCTCCGCGGGGACGTCCTCGGCGAAGAGGTCGTCAGCGACGTCGGGGGATGCGGAGTCGGTCTCGACGAGGTCGGTCTCCGGAGCGACGACCTCTGCCTCGACCTCGGCTGCGTCGACCTCCGCGGGGACGGCCTCCTCGGCAGCCACCTCGGGGGCGGGCGCCTCGACCAGCGGGGCCTCGACCAGCGGGGTCTCGACCAGCGGGGCCTCGACCAGCGGCGCGCTCACCGGCGGAGCACCGAACAGCGACGGCGAGGCGATCGGGGCGGGCACGACCGGCGCGATCTCGCCCCAGATGCGGGCGTCCGGCGTGGCGGCGGCGGGCGTCGTGGCCCGGGCGGGCGTGGACACCTCGCCCCACAGCTGGACCGGCGACGACGGCTCCGCCGCCGGGGCGACCGGAGCGACGGCGGCCGGCCGGGTCACCGGGGAGAACAGGTCGAACTGCGAGACGGCGACGGCCGGGGCCTGCTCGACGACGACGGGCACCTCGACGTGGGCCGCCTCGACCTCGGGGACCTCGGCCTCGACCACCTCGACCTGGGCCACCTCGACCTCGGGCACCTCGACGACGTCCAGCTCGACGGCGGGCAGCTCCACCTCAACGACCACGTCGACGGCCGGGGTCACCTCGACGGCGGGGGTCACCTCGACGACGTCCAGCTCGACGACGGGCGCCTCGACGACAGGCGCCTCGACGACAGGGGCCTCGACCGACTCGGCCAGCACGTCCTGCGGGGAGTTCCCGGCCACGACCGCGCGCAGGATCCCGGCGAGGGCGTCGTCCGAGTGCCCCTCGGCCAGAGCGGCGCGCAGCACCTCGGCGATCGCCTCCTCGCGGGACACCGGCTCGGCGACCGCCGGCTCGAGGGCGGCGGCCGGCTCGTCGAGGAACGACGGCCGATCCATGAACGACGCGTCCGCGAAGGACGTCTCCGGGAACGACGTGTCCGCGAACGACTCGTCAGCCCAGGCGGCGAACTCCGCCCGCTCGTCGACCGACGGAGAGGGCGGCGCGATGACCTGGTCTCCCACCGTTTCCTCCTCCTGGCGCGACCGCACCGCTGACGAACTCGTTGCCTCGGGCTCGGGCTGCGACGCCCGGAGCCCGTCCTGCTCGTCGCCCGACCGGGCGGCGTCCGATGTCTGCAGCGCCTCGCGCACCGCGTGCTGGACGTCCCGGTCGCCGGCCACCATCCGCGCGAGCGCGGCGGTGAAGGGCGAGGGCGCGCCGGACGCGGGAGCGGAAGGCACCTCGGGCTCGTCGTCCCCGACCGGGAACGCCGGCGGGAGGGTCGAGCGGCTGGTGCGCGGGAAG
>JBEPZM010000124.1:0-9509 GCA_041640835.1 Blastococcus sp. | reverse complement strand
CCGGAGCGCCGCCCGTCGCAGGCGCCGAGGGCGTCGCGGTGGCGCCGGGCGTGGTGGTCCCGGGGGTGTTCCCCGGGGTGCTGGTGACCGGCGTGGTGCAGCCCGGCCGCGTGACCGTGTTGCTGTCGAGGGTGACCGTGCCGGTGCTGGCGTAGAGCCGCCCGACGACGTCGGCGCCGGTGGTGAGCGTGACGGACGCGTAGGCGAGGATGTTCCCGACGAAGGTGGAGTTGGTGCCGAGCGTCGCCGAGCTGCCGACCTGCCAGTACACGTTGCACGCCTGCGCGCTGCCGGTCAGCAGGATCTTGCTGCTCGAGCCGGTGGTCAGCGAGCTGGCGGCCTTGAAGACGAACACCGCGTCGGGGTCGCCCTGGGCGTCGAGGGTCATCGTGTTCGTGATCTCGAACGTCGGCGACGAGTAGACGCCGGGCAGCACCGGGGGCAGTGCGGCTGCCGGGGCGAGCTCGACCGGGATCGACTGGGCGGGGCCCTGCCCCGCCGTGACGGTGTACGCATTGCCCGCGTCGAGCTGGGCCTGCGCGGCCGACGAGGGGTTCTTCGCACCGGCCAGGAGGATGTCGTCGGCGGTGAGGTCGTCGTCGCCCGTGATCGTGGTGGAACCGATGTCGCCGACGACCGTGGAGGTGCCGGTGTTCTTGATGGCTGCGCCTCCGAGCACGGCGAAGCTGTCGGCCTCCCCGAAGCCGATCGCGGTCGCGGCCCGGGCGCTGCCCGACTGGTCGAGCAGCAGGCCCGCCGTCGCGAGCAGGGCGAGGGTCGCCGCAGCGGCGCCGACGCGTCGCAGGGTGGAAGAAGTGGGCGCAGTGTGGTCGAGGACCGACGTCACGTCGGCGCTCCCGTCTCCCGGCACGAGGACGCCGGAGTTGCCGTGCTGGAGGACGACGGCGACGTGGGGGTCGGCATCGAAGAGTCCTCGGGGCCGACCTTACGCGGCTGTGATCAGATAACTACTGCCTGTCATCAGATCGGGCGAGTGTCGTCGGCCGAGATCCCAGGCGCCCCAGGGGCATCAGTGGTGGTCGAACCGTCCGTGGGAGATGAGGGGCGGGGGGCCGGTCCTGACGGTCTGGCCGCGTTGGTCGGTCTTCCCAGCGATGGGAAGCCACTCGTTGCCGGCTACCCCCGCCCGAGCCAACTGTGAGCCAGGCCACAGCAGGGCGTCAAGCCTTCCGGGCGATTTCGTCCGGGTCGGGCGTGTCCCCGCTGGTCACCACCGTGGACCCGTTCCGGGTCGCCCCGGGGGCCTCCTCGATCCGCCCCGTGACGCAACTCTCCCCGGGTTCCGGAGGCCGGAGTCGCGACACACCGCAGGACACGCCGAGCCGGACGCATCGCTCTGGTGACGCACTGGCAACGATGCGTGACCTCGGTCATCATCGGAACAACGACGAGCCGGATCCGGGGGGCAGGCCGATCGACATCATCCAGCGCCGCGCTCCGCGCGCGGCGACGCCGGGGCCTGCCGCCCTGCTCGCGGGGCTCGTGCTGGGCTTCGCCGTGGTGGGGATCCTCTCGGCCGCGCCGGCTGCGGCCATCGACGACCCGAGCCTGCCCGACGCGCAGGTCACCCGCGGGCCCAGCTGTCAGCCCGGCGGCCTGGTCGTCGAGGTGGTCGCCGGCACCGCGCCCTACCTCGTCCGCCTGGCCACGACGCGGCTGCCCGCGGGCGAGGACGAGTCGCTGCTCCAGCCCGGCGAGACGGTCGTCCTGCGCACCGGCGACGTCGCTCCGGGGGAGACGATCGACGGCCGCCTCGAGTACACCGCGCAGGACGGATCCGGGTTCGACTACGTCGACGAGCTCGACGACTACACGTTCACCCGGCCCACCACCGAGGACTGCGACAAGGCCACCGCCCCGCCGCCGAGCCCCTCGCCGTCCCCGTCGCCCACGCCCACGCCGACGCCGGTGCCGAGCCCCGAGCCGACGTCCTCGGAGCAGCCCTCGGGCACGCCGTCCCCGTCGTCCCCGGGGTCGACTCCTCCGCGGTCCTCGCCGACGTCCACCACGCCGGCCCAGGCTCCGACCGTGCCGGGACGGACCGCCCCCGCGCCCCCGTCCTCCCGCCCGCCGGCCCCGCAGGCCGGGTCGCAGGCGAGCCCCGCGCCGGTCGCCGCCGGCGACACCATCCGGGTCCGCGTGGACGGCTACCTGCCCGGCGAGCGGGTCACCATCGCGCTGAGCGGCAGCGGTGAGGTGCTCGGCTCGGCCATCGCCGACGACGACGGCGCCGTCGTCGCCGACGTGCTGATCCCGGCCTGGACCGCGTCCGGCCGCGCCTCCCTCGACGTCGTCGGCACCAGCTCGACCGCCGCCGCGGACGTCCCGCTCGACGTGGCCGCGGCCGTGACCGGCACACCGGAGGGCGACGAGCCGTCCCTCGTGCCGCTGCTCGCCGCGGCCGGGGCGCTCGTGGCCACCGGTGCCGGGCTGGTCTCGATGACGACCCGCCGGCGGCCCGGGGGCTGATCCGCCGCGACCCGCGCGGGAGCGGTTTCGGCCATCCCTCATCGGGGGACGACGGCCGCGTGCACCTGTCCGAGGACGCGCCCGCGCGCGAGGTCCCCCGGGATCCCGCCGCTCTTCCCGGAGTCGGGCCCCGCCCGGCGGAGACGTGGTTGCGCATCGTCCAGGTGCACGACCGCATCACCCGCCGGCTCGACTCCGCGCTGCACCGCCAGCACGACCTCTCGCTCACCGGCTTCGAGGCGCTGCGCCGCATCGCCGAGTCGCCCGGCGAGCGGGCCTCGATGAGCGAGGTCGCCGAGGCCCTCGGGCTGTCCCGGCCGGGGGTGACCAGCACGGTGGGCCGGCTGGTCGCCGACGGCCTGGTCCGGCGCGAGCGCCGGGACGCCGACCGGCGGGTGCTGCACGCGACGCTCACCCCCGCGGGGCGGCAGCGCGTCACCGAGGCGGCGCGCACGCACGACGAGCTGGTCGCGCACCTGCTCACCCACCTCGCGGACGACGCCGCCGTGGTCACCGACGCTCTGGCGCGGGTGTCCTCCGCCGCTCGCCCCCGGGACTGATCCCCGGCCCGCGGGCCGGGGACGGACCGGTCCGGATCGTTGCCGCTTCGTTGTGGCTCCGACCTGTCCGCGTCGCTGACCTGTGCTTGCATGGTGGCGCAGGTCACACCGACAGCGGAGGTCGAGATGCGGACGGTCGCGGCAGGGGGACCTGCCCTCCTCGTGCTGGCCGCCGTGCTCACCGGCTGCGGGGACGACGACGGCGGGAGTGGCTCCGGGGGCTACCCGAGCGACGACATCCGCCTGCTGGTCCCGTACGCCGCCGGTGGTCCCACCGACCTGACGACCCGCACGGTCGGGAGCTGTCTCGAGTCCGAGCTGGGCGCGACCGTGGTCGTGGAGAACCTCCCCGGGGGCTCCGGCGCCCTGGCCACCACCCAGCTGGTCGGCGCCGAGCCCGACGGGCACACGCTCTCGCTGGTCACCGCCGGCACGATGGTGCTCACCCCGCTGGCCAACGAGGTCGGCTACACCGTCGAGGACATCACCCCCATCGGCGTCATGGCCGACGTGCCCTCGGTGCTGGCCGTCGGCAGGGACTCCCCGTACTCCTCGGCCGAGGATCTGGTCGCGGCGGCCGAGGCCGAGCCCGGCACCGTGGACGTCGGGGTTCCCGGCGCCTCCACCCCGCAGGGCATCGAGCTGCAGCGCTGGGCCGACGAGCACGACGTCGAGGTCACCGTCGTCCCCTTCGACGGGAACGCGGAGATGACCGCCGCCCTGCTGGGGGGCAACGTCGACGCCGTCCTGATCAACGCCTCACTGGACGTCGTCGGGAACATCGACTCCGGAGACTTCGTCCCGCTGATCGCCTCGTCCGAGGAGCGGCTGGACTGGCTGCCCGACGTCCCGACCTTCACCGAACTCGGCTTCGACGGCCTCACCCTCTCGGGCTCGACCTTCGGCCTCGCCGGACCGGCCGACCTGCCCGACGACGTCGCCAGCACGCTCGAGGACACCCTGCGCACCTGCCTCGAGAAGGACGAGGTGCGCCAGGGCATCGGCGAGCAGTACGTGCCGGAGGAGTTCGCCGGCGCCGACGAGCTCGCCGACGTCCTCGACGAGACCCAGCAGGTCTACGAACCCATCCTCGGCTGATCCCCGCCCGCGAGACACCGACCTGGAGGACATCCCATGCGCCCCACCCGAGCGACCGCACCCGCCCTGATCGCGGTGTCCGTGCTCGTCCTGGCCGCCTGCGGCGACGACGAGGGCGGCGACTCGGGCGGAGGCGAGGCCGCGGCCGATTACCCGACCGACGACATCAACCTCTACGTGCCCTACGCGGCGGGCGGTCCCACCGACCTCGCCGCACGCACGATCGCCAGCTGCATGGAGGACGAGTTCGGGCAGACGGTCATCGTGGAGAACCGGGAGGGGGCGTCGGGCTCCATCGGCATGCAGGCGATGCTGGCGGAGGATCCGGACGGGTACACCCTCTCGATCATCGCGGTGCCGGCCACGGCCACCAACCCGCTGCAGGACGAGGTCGGCTACACCAACGAGGACTACATCCCGATCGCGGCGGTCACCGAGATCCCCTCGGTGCTCGCCGTGGGCGCGGACTCCGAGTTCGCCGACGCCGAGGCGTTCTTCGCGGAGGCGGAGGCCAACCCGGGCCAGATCAACGTCGGCGTCCCCGGGACGACGACGTCGCAGGCCATGGAGCTGCAGCGCATGGCCGAGGAGTACGACACCGAGCTGACGCTGGTGCCGTTCACCGGCAACGCCGAGATGACCACCGCCCTGCTCGGCGGCAACGTCGACGCCGTCTTCATCAACAGCTCGCAGGACGTGCTGACGCAGATCGAGGCCGGCGACTTCGTGCCGCTGGCGGTCAGCACCCCGGAGGCCGTCGACTACATCGACGCCCCGCCGCTGGCCGAGGTCGGGTTCCCGGAGCTGACCAACAGCGTGTCCGTCTTCGGGCTGGCGGCCCCGGCCGAGACGCCGGATGACGTCGTCAGCACGCTCGAGGACACCGTCGGCACGTGCCTGGAGAAGCCGGAGACGGTGGAGCAGCTCGGCGAGCAGTACGTGCCCGACGAGTTCATCGGCACCGACGCCTTCCAGGACCGCATCGCGGAGATCGTGGAGGTCTACGGCCCGATCATCGAGAACTGACCGACGCCGATGTCCAAGCACCTGTACCGGCTGGCGCCCCTCGCCCTCCTGCTGTTCGGTCTCTTCGCGATGGTGCAGGCACGCGACCTGTCGCTCGGGGAGCTCGGCGCGCCCGGGCCCGGGCTGTGGCCGTTCATCTGCGCGAGCCTGCTCAGCGTGACCGCGTTCGTGCTGCTGTTCGTCGACGACCCGGCCGACTACGAGCCGTGGACGCGGGACACGGCCCGCATCGCGCTGGGGCTGCTCAGCCTGGCGGTCTTCATCGTGCTCTTCCAGGAGATCGGTTTCCTGATCCCCGCGGTGCTGATGCTCCTGATCTGGCTCCGGCTGTTCGCCCAGGAGCCCTGGCGCTGGGCGATCCCGCTGGCTGTGCTCGGGGCGGTCGCGTTCCAGCTGGTGTTCGTGGAGGGCCTCGGCGTGCCCTTCCCCGACGACATCGTGCTGGGGGGCTGAGATGGGCATAGCGGACGGCCTCGGGGAAGGCTTCTCCGTCGCGCTGGACCCCACCAACCTCCTGTACGTCTTCATCGGCGTGCTGATCGGCACGGTCATCGGTGTGCTGCCCGGGCTGGGCCCGACGGCGACCATCGCGCTGCTCCTGCCGCTCACCTACGAGCTCGAGCCGGTGACGTCGGTCATCCTGCTGGCCGGCATCTACTACGGCTCGATGTACGGCGGCACGATCACCTCGGTGCTGCTGCAGCTCCCCGGCGAGGCGGCCTCCGTCGTGACCACCTTCGACGGCTATCAGATGGCCAAGCAGGGCAGGGCCGGTCCGGCCCTGGGCATCGCCGCGGTCGGTTCCTTCATCGGCGGCACGATCGCGGTGGTCGGGCTGATCCTGCTCGCGCCGCCGCTGGCCGACCTCGCGGTCGAGTTCGGCGCGCAGGAGTACGTCGCGCTGACCGCGTTCGGCATCCTCCTGGTCACCTACCTCGGCACCAAGCACCCGGTGAAGGCGCTGTGCATGGCGGCGCTCGGCCTGCTGCTGGCCACCATCGGGCAGGACGCCATCACGGGGACCGGCCGGTTCACCTACGACCAGGTCGAGCTGTTCGACGGCCTGGACTTCGTCGCGGTGGCCATGGGCCTGTTCGGGGTGGGGGAGATCCTCTACAACCTGGAGAAGAGCGAGAAGGCCGAGCAGATCAAGAGCCGGATCAAGAACATCTGGCCCACCCGCAAGGACTTCAAGGACTCCTCCGGGGCGATCGCCCGCGGATCTGTCCTCGGCTTCTTCCTGGGGGTGCTGCCCGGTGGTGGCGGGGTCATCTCCTCGCTGGCCAGCTACGGGATGGAGAAGCGGCGCGCGAAGGACCCGTCCCGGTTCGGCAAGGGCGCCATCGAGGGCGTCGCCGGCCCCGAGACGGCGAACAACGCGTCGTCCACCTCGGCGTTCGTGCCGCTGCTCACTCTGGGCATCCCGCCGAACGTCGTCCTGGCGCTGATCTACGGCGCGCTGCTCATCAACGGCGTGCAGGTCGGCCCGCAGCTGATCGACACGAACCCGGAGATCTTCTGGGGCGTCATCGCCTCGATGTTCATCGGCAACCTGATGCTGCTGGCCCTGAACATCCCGCTGGTCGGTGTCTTCGTGCAGCTGCTGCGGGTGCGGGCAGGCATCCTGGCCGCGTTCGCGCTGCTGATCACCATGGTCGGCGTCTTCTCGGTCAACAACGACGTCTTCGACATGTGGGTCGTCCTGGCGTTCGGCGTCATCGGCTGGCTGATGAAGAAGACCGGCTTCGAGCCGGGCCCGCTGGTGCTGGCCTTCGTGCTGGGCGCGATCCTGGAGACGAACTTCCGCCGGGCGATGCTGACCTCGGACGGCCAGTTCGACACCTTCTTCACCCGGCCGCTCTCGGGGACGATCTTCGGGCTGATGGCGCTGGTGATCGTCTACAGCACGGTCATGGGCATCCGGCGGCAGCGGAGCGGACGACCGCCGGCGCTCTACGCCGACCAGCTCGACGCGGCCGCCCCGCACGAGACGGTGCCGGGCAGCGAGGCGGAGGGCACGGCGGGGGTCGCGGCCGCCGACGGCGGCTCCGCGGACGACTCCCCGTCCCCGGGCGGTGGCAGCACGCGCGCCCAGCCCTGAGCCGCGGCCCCGGCCGGGGCTGGTGCAGAGTGGGCAGGAGCCCGGCGCGCGCCCGCACCAGCGGACGGGGAGCCTGTGATCGACAAGAGGGTCGGGTCGCTCGTGGAGGCGGTGGCCGGGATCGAGGACGGCGCCACGGTGCTCGTCGGCGGGTTCGGCAACTCCGGCATCCCGGTGGAACTGGTGCACGCCCTGCTCGACGAGGGCGCCCGCGACCTCACGCTGGTCACCAACAACGCCGGGAGCGGCGAGACCGACGTCGCCGCGCTCATCCGCGAGCACCGGGTCCGCAAGATCATCTGCTCGTACCCCCGGTCCAGCGGCTCCATCTGGTTCGAGGAGCGCTACCGGGCCGGGGAGCTCGAGCTGGAGCTGGTGCCGCAGGGCACGCTCAGCGAGCGGATGCGGGCAGCCGGCGCGGGCCTGGGCGGGTTCTTCACCCCCGCGGGCGCTGACTCGCTGCTCGCCGAAGGCAAGGAGGTGCGGATGATCAACGGCCGCCGGCACGTCTTCGAGGAGCCGCTGCACGGGGACGTCGCCCTGATCAAGGCGCGCTCGGCCGACCGCTGGGGCAACCTCGTCTACTCGACCGCCGCGCGGAACTTCGGCCCGACCATGGCCACGGCGGCCACGGTGACCGTCGTCCAGGTGCGGGAGTTCGTCGAGCTCGGCGACCTGGACCCCGAGTGCATCGTGACCCCCGGCATCTTCGTCGACCGGGTCGTCCGGGTGGCGGGCTCGTGAGCGGCCCCCGCCTGTCGCTCTCCGACATGGCCAGGCGCGTGGCCCGGGACATCCCCAGTGGCGCCTACGTGAACCTCGGCATCGGCATGCCCACGCTGGTCGGCGAGGTGGTCTCGCCCGAGAAGGAGATCGTCTACCACTCGGAGAACGGCATCCTCGGCATGGGACCGGCGCCCGCCCCGGGGGAGGGCGACCCCGAGCTGATCAACGCGGGCAAGCAGCCGGTGACGCTGCTGCCCGGGGGCTCCTACTTCCACCACACCGACTCGTTCATGATGATGCGCGGCGGGCACATCGACGTCACCGTGCTCGGCGGCTTCCAGGTCTCCGAGAAGGGCGACCTGGCCAACTGGGCCACCGACGAGGTCGGCCACCCGCCGGCGGTGGGCGGCGCCATGGACCTCGCGGTCGGCGCCAAGCGGGTGCTGGTGCTCATGACCCACACCACCAAGGCGGGCACGCCGAAGATCCTCCCGTTGTGCACCTATCCGCTCACCGCGGCCGGCGTCGTCGACCGCATCTACACCGAGCTGGCGGTCATCGACGTGGTGGCCGGCGGGCTGGTCGTGCGGGAGCTGGTGTCCGGCCTGAGCCGGGAGGAGCTGCAGGCGCGCACGGGTGCCCGGCTCGCGTTCGCGGACGACGTCGCCGAGCTGGTGCCCGGCACCGTCTGAACGCCGCCGGGGCCGAATGCTTCGAGCCCGTAGTGTTTCTGCCCCTCCGGCTCCGGGCACCGAGCCGCACATGCTGGCGGAGTGCACCGTCGTGGTGCCCACGATCGGGCGGACCTCGCTCGACGTGCTGCTCGACGCGCTCGCGACGGCTCCCGGCCCCCGGCCAGCCGAGCTGGTCCTGGTCGACGACCGCCCCACCGGCGCACCCCTGGCACCCGACCGCCCCGGGCTGCCGCCCGTCCGTGTCGTGCGCACCGGCGGCGGCGGCCCGGCCCGCGCCCGCAACCTCGGCTGGCGCAGCGCCCGCACCCCGTGGATCGCCTTCCTCGACGACGACGTGGTCCCCGACCCCGACTGGTACGAGCGGCTGGCGGAGGACCTGGCCGACCTGCCCGCGGACGTCGCCGGCAGCCAGGGCAGGGTGCGCGTGCCGCTGCCCGAGGACCGGCGGCCCACCGACTGGGAGCGCGGCACCGCCGGGCTGGCCACCTCCAGCTGGATCACCGCCGACCTCGCCTACCGCCGGGCCGCGCTCTCCGCCGTGGGCGGCTTCGACGAGCGGTTCCCGCGCGCCTTCCGCGAGGACTCCGACCTGGCGCTGCGGATCATGGACACCGGCGCCCGGCTGGTCCGCGGCGAGCGCTGGATCACCCACCCGGTGCGGCCCACCGACCGCTGGGTCAGCGTCCGCGTCCAGGCCGGCAACGCCGACGACGTCCTCATGCGCCGGCTGCACGGCAGGGACTGGCGGCAGCGCGCCGACGCCGCACTCGGCCGCCGTCCGCAGCACACCGCCGTCACCGCGGCCGCGCTGGC
>JBEPZM010000123.1:0-9512 GCA_041640835.1 Blastococcus sp. | reverse complement strand
GCGTCCTCGGCCGCCGCGAAGTCGGCTCCGCGGCGGACGAGGACGCCCAGCACGCCCGGGACGAGGCCCCTCAGCAGGGCCTCGTCGAGCCGGACGGTCACTCCGTGACGAGGGACGGCTCGCCGTAGAGCGGACGGACCTCGAGCCACTCGTGGATCGGCTTGCCGTCCTTGCCCGGCGCGGCCGACAGCTCCCCGGCCAGCTGGATCGCCCGCTCGGGGCTGTCGACGTCGATGATCATGAAGCCGGCGATCAGGTCCTTGGTCTCGGCGAACGGCCCGTCGGTGACCGGCGGACGGCCCTCGCCGTCGTAGCGGACCCACATCCCGTCAGGGGCAAGCGCCTGCCCGTCGACGTACTCGCCGGCCTCCTCCAGCTTGGCCGCGAAGTCGTTCATGTACTGGATGTGGGCGGTGACCTCCTCCGGCGACCACCGGTCCATCGACACGTCGTTCACGGCCGCCGGTGCGCCGCGGTAGTGCTTGAGCAGCAGGTACTTGGCCATCGGGATCTCCTCGGGTGATGTGCGGCCATTCTGGCCGCGTGCACCCCGGGGACGGAGCCGAGCGCGCGTTCTCGACATCCCGCCCGGAGAAATCTTCAGCGGGCGCAGTCGATGCAGGTGCGCGCCGCGGGGCGGGCCTCGAGCCGCTCCGGGGCGATCGGCCGGCCGCAGCTCTCGCAGCGGCCGTAGGTGCCGGCCTCCACGGCGGTGACGGCGGCGTCGACGTCGGCCAGCCGGCGCCGGGCCTGGTCCAGGAGGGCCGCGACCTGCTGCCGCTCGAAGGCGATGGTCGCGCCCTCGGGGTCGTGCTCGTCGTCGGCGTTGGACGCCTTCGACGCCGCCACGACCTCGTCGAACTCGCGGGTCAGCGCCTCGATCTGTGCCAGGGCCGCGGCGCGCTCGGCCCCGAGCGGGTCAGCGGTCACGGCGCAGCAGCCGCATCGATCCCACCCCGGGCAGCTCGGTGAAGTCACCGGACTCGAGCACCCGGGTGTAGACGCCGTAGGGGGCCTGGCCGCCGTCGGCCGGGTCGGGGAAGACGTCGTGGATGGCGAGCGTGCCCCCGACCGCGAGCTTGGCGACCCAGGCGTCCTGGTCGCGGCGCGCGGACTCCTCGGTGTGGCTGCCGTCGAGGAAGAGCAGCGCCAGCGGCGTGCTCCACAGCGGCGCCAGCACCTCCGACCGGGTGACGATCGCGACCACGACGTCCTCGGCGCCGGCGGTGGCGATCGTGTGCCGGAAGCGGGGAAGCGTGTCGATCAGCCCGACGGCGGGGTCGACCAGTGACGGGTCGTGGTACTCCCAGCCGGGCTGGTGCTCCTCGGAGCCGCGGTGGTGGTCGACGGTGACCACCGTCCGGCCGGTCTCGCGGGCGGCGGCCGCCAGGTACAGCGCCGAGCGCCCCATCCAGCTGCCCACCTCGAGCAGCGGCCCGGGGACGTCGAGCGCCCGGGCGGCCTCGTAGAGGGCGCGGCCCTCGTCGTCGGGCATGAAGCCGGGAGCGGCGGAGGCGGCGGCGAGGAGATGGGTAGGCACGCGCACAGCCTCGCCTATCGGGCGAAGCGGCTGCGCAGGGCGGTCACCCTGCGCTCGGTCGCGGCGCCCGCGGAGGTGCCGGCGGCCTTGGCGAAGAACGCGCCGACCGCCGTCGTCACCGGGACCGCCAGGACCAGGGCGATGGCGCCCACCATCGTGCGGATGACCTCCTCGGAGAGCCCGGACGAGGTGAGGACGACGTCCCACGGCTGGTCGTAGAGGTCGAACAGCAGCAGCAGCGGCAGCGCGGCCCCGGCGTAGGCGAAGACGATCGTGTAGACGGTCGAGGCGATGTGGTCCCGGCCCACGGACATCCCCCGGTCGTACAGCTCCCGCCAGGTCATGGCCTCGTCGACCTCGTGCAACTGCCAGACCGCCGACGCCTGCGTGATCGTGACGTCGTTGAGCACGCCCAGCCCCGCGACCACGATGCCGGCGAGGACCAGGCCGGAGAAGTCCAGCGTGGGGTCGTAGGTGTTGAGGGTGTTGGTCTCCTCGCTGGTGAGGCCGGTCAGCCGCGCGGCTCCCACCGACAGCGACCCCATGACGGCCACCAGCGCCAGGCCGAAGAGGGTGCCGACGAGCGCCGTCGTGGTCCGGGCGGAGAAGCCGTGCGCCAGGTAGAGGACCACGAACATGATCGCCGAGGAGCCGACGAGGGTCACCAGCACCGGGGACGAGTCACCGAGCAGCCCGGGGAGCACGAACTTCAGGAGCACGACGAACGCGATCGCCAGCCCGAGCAGCGCGGCGAGGCCGCGCAACCGCGCGACCAGCCCGACGACGACGGCGAAGGCGACCGCGAGGGTGAGCACCGGGGCGCCGCGGGCGAAGTCGAAGAAGACGTAGGTCGCCCCGCCCTCGGCGCTGACGTCCCGGGTCAGGACCAGGGTGTCGCCCTCCTCGACCCCGTTGGCGACGACGACGGCGTCCAGGTCGATCTGCTGGTAGTCACCGGCCCCCTCGCCCTCGAGGACCTCGACGACGGCGCGGGCGCACGTCGCGGGCCGGCCGGGGTCGCCGCAGTCGAACTCCTCCACCGACACCACGCGGGCGTCGGGATAGGTCGTACCGGGGGGCAGGTACGTCGCGGCCACCTGCTCGGCGCGGGTCGGCTCGCCGCTGGGCCACATCACCAGCAACCCGATCACGGTGGCCAGGCCGACCGGCACCAGGAGCAGCAGCATCAACCAGACCGCGCGACGCCGCAGCCGCACCGCCTCCGGGGTGGGCGGCGGAGCGTCGGGGTCGGGTCCGTGGCTGTGCGAGTGGCTGGGAGGCACCCGGTCAGGCTAGGAGGCCCGGCCGGCGCGGACCGCGCCCGACACCGGTCAGGTGTGCTCTCGCGGGCTCCCGTCGGGCCCCGAGGACGAGATCACCGTGGCGTCCTCGTCGCCGTTCTCGTCGACCACCGGGAACCGGAGCCACAGCCCGCTCAGCTGCAGCGGCCGGACCACCGCGGGCGACGGCGTCACCAGGGCGACCTCCACCCCGCGCGGCGCGGCCATCCGCTGCAGCTGCACGAGCACCGCCATGCCGGCGGAGTTCATGAACGGGACGCCACCCAGGTGCAGCTCGACCCGGCGCAGGGGCTTCCCGGACAGCAGCACCTCGGTCAGCACCCGCACCATCGGCCGCCGTGCCGTGTCGGTCAGCTCGCCCTCCAGCGTGAGCGAGACGACGTCGCCGTCGACGGCCGTGCGCACCTCCGGCTCGGTCTCGCCTCCGGACCCGCCCTGCATCGCGCTCTCTGCCATGCGGTGCTCACTGCCCCGGACGGCGGTCGTTCACGCGCGCCCACCGCGCCCGCGACCGGTCTTCTGCCACGCTCCGCGCCATGCATCCGCCCGCCTCCTCCCCGGACCCCGGCGCGGCGCGACCGCGCCTGCCCTGGCCGACCGTCGCGGGAATCGGGATCCTGACGGTCGGGACGGTCGCGCTGGGACAGCGGGACTGGGCGCTGCCCGAACGGGCGGCAGGCGGCTTCGAGGTGACGGCCGTGCCGTCGTCGCTCACCGCGCTCGTGCTGGGCGTGACGGCGGCCGGCCTGCTCGTGGGCGGCTGGGCGGTGCTGCGGACGCGCTCGGTGCGCCCCGGGGACGCGGCGTTCCTCGCGTGGCTGGTCGGGTCCGTGCTCGCCGCCGCGGCGCTGAGCTGGAACGCCTTCGTCCTGGCCGCCGACGCAGCGCTCGAGGCCGGCCCGGTCATCCCGGTGTTCCACTGGCTGTTCACCTTCGTGCCGGCGGTGCTCGTCGGGCTCCTGGCACGGCAGCGGGGCGCAGCCGTCGCCTGGACCGCGGCGCTCGCCACCGCGGCCGTGACCCTGCCGCTGTTCGGTCTCGGCTGGTCGCTGCTCGCCTCGCGCGGGTCCGCCCTCGCCGGCTTCGGCAACAGCCTCTGGAGCACGGCGGCCCTGGGCGTCCTTCCGCTCGTGATCGCGCTGGCGATGGTTCAGAGCAGCTCCCGGCCGACGGGAACATCTGCACCGAGTTGACGTTTACTCCGGTGCGCGACCGAGGTAATCTCCAGTTGCCACTAGAGGTTCACTCCTCGGGCAGCGAACAGAACAGCAACTCCTGTGGAGGTATCGATCATGATGCTGACCGCCTACGACCCGTTCGCCGCCACGTCCGCCGCCTTCCGCGCGCTGGACCAGCTGGCCGGCCGGTCCGGCTCGATGACCGCC
Source organism: Blastococcus sp. (assembly GCA_041640835.1). GTDB lineage: Bacteria > Actinomycetota > Actinomycetes > Mycobacteriales > Geodermatophilaceae > Blastococcus. Next base: position 5,286 of record JBEPZM010000123.1, on the reverse strand, counting down.
CGCCCACTGTCGGGCATGCCGATGGACGCCTACAAGGTCGGCGACAACTTCGTCGCCCACTTCGACCTCCCCGGCGTCGACCCCGGCTCGATCGACCTGTCGGTCGAGGGCACCACGCTGACCATCAGCGCGGAGCGCTCGGTGCCGCAGCTGGAGAACGCGGAGTGGGTCGCGGCCGAGCGTCCCTACGGCAGCTACACCCGGCAGCTGGTCCTGGGCCGCAGCCTGGACACCGACCGGCTCGAGGCCAGCTACCACGACGGCGTGCTCACGGTGAGCATCCCGGTCGCCGAGAAGGCCCGGTCCCGCAAGATCACCGTGACCCGCGCCGACGCCCCCGCGGCGGTCGAGGCCCGCACCATCGAGGGCGACTCGTCCGACGCCGAGCACAAGGCCGTCGGCAGCTGACGACGGCGACCGGAGGGGCCGGACCCGGCGGGTCCGGCCCCTCTGCTCTCCCCGCACCCCGACCCGGAGGAGGACGGCGATGCCCGACGAGGCCGATCCGCTGCGCCGACTCGACGACCCCGACTTCCCGGCGCTGACCATGAGCCAGGCTGCCGAGCTGCTGGGCGTGCAGGCCGCCTTCCTGCGGAGCCTGGACGCCTCGGGCGCACTGCAGCCGTCCCGGTCCGCCGGTGGTCACCGCCGCTACTCCCGCAGTCAGCTGGGGCTGGCCGCCCGACTCCGCGGCCTGCTCGACGACGGTCACCCGCTCGCCTCCGCCGAGGCCATCGTCGGCCTGCAGGACCAGCTCGCCGACGCCCGCGCGGACGCCGACCGCCTCCGCGCCGACGTCGCCTCCCTGCGCACCCCGGAGTCCTTGCGTAGAAACCCTAGGGGGGTATAGTTCCCCTCGGGCGGCACGGAGCCGCCCGATCAGGAGGACCGCAGTGACCAGTGCCGACCAGCCGGGCGCCGCGACGGTGTCCGCGGAGGAGACGCACGACCACCAGCACGGCTACATCCACCGCAAGGACGACTACCTCAAGCGCCTGCGCCGGATCGAGGGCCAGGCCCGCGGGCTGCAGCGGATGGTCGAGGACGAGAAGTACTGCATCGACATCCTCACGCAGGTCTCGGCGATGACGAAGGCGCTGCAGGCGGTCTCGCTCGGCCTGCTCGAGGAGCACCTCAGCCACTGCGTGGTCGCCGCCGCACAGGCAGGCGGCCGCGAGGCCGACGAGAAGATCCGCGAGGCCACCGAGGCGATCGCCCGCCTCGTCCGTTCCTGATCCCCATCCCGAACCGGTAGAGGACATCCCATGACCACCGCCAGCTACACCGTCGTCGGCATGACCTGCGGCCACTGCGTCGCCTCCGTCACCGAGGAGGTCTCGGCCGTCCCCGGCGTCGGCGCCGTCGACGTCGACCTCGAGTCCGGCGGCCTGACCGTCACCAGCGACGCCCCGGTCGACGAGGCCGCCGTCCGCGCTGCCGTGGAGGAGGCCGGTTACTCGGTGGCCGGCTGACATCGGCCGGTCCCCCGGGAACCGCATCGCCATGAACACGCCTGCCAAACTTGCCGCCTTCGGCGCCGGCCTGGTCGCCGTCTTCGGCGCCGCCACGGGCCTCGGCGCGGTCGTCGGCCCGGTCGGCACGGCGGCGGAGGAGAGCTCCGCCGCCGGGCACGACATGGCGTCCGGGGACGGGGCGTCCCACGGAGCCGACGAGAGCGCCGCCGCGCACCTCCCCGGCGGGCTCGCGGTCTCCGAGGACGGCTACACCCTCGCGCTCGACCGGTCCGCCCTGCCCGCCGGCGACGACGTCCCGCTCGCCTTCCGCATCCTGGGGCCCGACGGCTCCGCCGTCACCGACTACGCGGTGCGCCACGACGAGGATCTGCACCTCATCGCGGTCCGCCGCGACCTGGCCGGCTACCAGCACGTGCACCCCGAGCTCGGTGCCGACGGCGTCTGGCGCATCCCGCTGGACCTCTCCCCCGGCTCGTGGCGGGTGTTCGCCGACTTCGCGGCCACCGCCGACGACGAGGACCGCACCCTCGGCGCGGACCTCCAGGTGGCCGGTGACTACGCGCCCGGGGCTCTTCCCGAGCCCTCACGCACGGCCGAGGTCGACGGCTACGAGGTCACGCTGGACGGCGATCTGGTGGCCGGGGAGGAGTCGGAGCTGACCCTCACCGTGCGCCGCGACGGTGCGCCGGTCACCGACCTGCAGCCCTACCTGGCCGCCTACGGGCACCTGGTCGCGTTGCGCACCGGCGACCTCGCCTACCTGCACGTCCACCCCACCGGCGAGCCCGGCGACGGCGTCACCCCCGCCGGCCCGGGCATCACCTTCGCCACCACGACGCCATCGGCCGGCAGCTACCGGCTGTTCCTGGACTTCCGGCACGGCGACGTCGTCCGCACGGCCGCCTTCACGGTGACCGTCGGCGCGCACGAGGAGCACGGCTCATGACCACCGCACCGACCGGACCGCTGACCGACGTCGAGCTGCTCATCGGCGGGATGACCTGCGCCTCGTGCGCGGCCCGCGTCGAGAAGAAGCTGAACAAGCTCGACGGCGTCACCGCCACGGTCAACTACAGCACCGAGAAGGCGAAGGTCAGCGTCACCGGGGACGTCACCACCGACGACCTGATCGCCACCGTCGAGAAGACCGGCTACACCGCCACCCTGCCCGAGCCGCCGCGCGCCGAGCCGGACGTCGAGGAGACCCCCGATCCCACCCGCGCACTGCGGACGCGGCTGGTCGTCTCCGCGCTGCTCAGCGTGCCGGTCATCGTGCTGGCGATGGTCTCGGCCTGGCAGTTCGAGTACTGGCAGTGGCTGTCGCTGACCCTCGCCGCACCGGTCGTCGTCTGGGGCGGGCTGCCGTTCCACCGCGCCGCCTGGACCAACCTGAGGCACGGCGCGGCCACGATGGACACGCTCGTCTCGCTCGGCACCCTGGCCGCCTTCGGCTGGTCGCTCTACGCGCTGTTCTGGGGCTCCGCCGGCATCCCCGGCATGGTGCACCCCTTCGAGCTCACGATCGAGCGCTCGGACGGCAGCGCCAACATCTACCTCGAGGCCGCCGCCGGGGTGACCACCTTCCTGCTGGCCGGCCGGTACTTCGAGGCCCGCTCCAAGCGCCAGGCCGGTGCCGCGCTGCGGGCGCTGCTGGAGCTCGGCGCCAAGGAGGTCTCCGTGCTGCGCGGCGGCACCGAGGTCCGGGTGCCGGTGGAGCAGCTCGCGGTGGGCGACCTGTTCGTCGTCCGCCCGGGCGAGAAGCTCGCGGCCGACGGCGAGGTCACCGAGGGCTCGTCCGCGGTGGACGCCTCGATGCTCACCGGCGAGTCCGTGCCGGTCGAGGTCGGCGCCGGCGACGCCGTGGTCGGCGGCACCGTGAACGCCGGCGGCCGGCTGGTCGTGCGCGCGACGCGGGTCGGCTCGGCCACCCAGCTGGCCCAGATGGCCCGCCTGGTCGAGGACGCGCAGAACGGCAAGGCCGAGGTGCAGCGCCTGGCCGACCGGATCTCCGGCGTCTTCGTGCCGATCGTGCTGGCGCTGACCGTCGCCACGCTCGGTTTCTGGATCGGCACCGGGGCCGGCCTCCCGGCCGCGTTCACCGCCGCCGTCGCCGTGCTGATCATCGCCTGCCCGTGCGCGCTCGGGCTGGCCACGCCGACCGCGCTGATGGTGGGCACCGGCCGCGGCGCGCAGCTGGGCATCCTGATCAAGGGCCCGGAGGTGCTGGAGAGCACCCGCCGGGTGGACACCGTCGTGCTGGACAAGACCGGCACGGTCACCACCGGCCGGATGACCCTGCTGGAGGTCGTCCCCGCCGACGGCGAGGACGCCGACCGGCTGCTGCGCCTGGCCGGTGCGCTGGAGGCCGCCTCGGAGCACCCCATCGCCCGGGCGGTGGCCGGCGCTGCTGCCGAGCGCGGAGAGCTGCCCGCGGTGGAGGGCTTCACCAACGTCGAGGGCCTGGGCGTGCACGGCGTCGTCGACGGCGCGGCGGTGGTCGTCGGCCGGCCCCGGCTGCTGGCCGACTGGGCCGCTGCGCTGACGCCTGAGCTGCAGCGGGCCGTGGACTCGGCCGAGGAGGCCGGCAGCACCGCCGTCGCCGTCGCCTGGGACGGCGCCCCGCGCGGGGTGCTCGTCGTCGCCGACGCGATCAAGCCGACCTCGGCCACGGCCGTGGCGCAGCTGCGCGCCCTGGGGCTCACCCCGATCCTCCTCACCGGCGACAACGAGCGGGCCGCCCGCACCGTCGCCGCCGCCGTCGGCATCGACGAGGTGATCGCCGAGGTGCTGCCGCAGGAGAAGGTCGACGTCGTGAAGCGGCTGCAGGCCGAGGGCCGCGTCGTCGCCATGGTCGGCGACGGCGTCAACGACGCCGCCGCGCTCGCCCAGGCCGACCTCGGCCTGGCCATGGGCACGGGCACCGACGTCGCGATCGAGGCCAGCGACCTGACGCTGGTGCGCGGCGACCTGCGGGCCGCGACCGACGCGATCCGGCTGGCCCGCCGCACCCTGGGCACCATCAAGGGCAACCTGTTCTGGGCGTTCGGCTACAACGTCGCGGCGCTCCCGCTGGCCATGGCCGGGCTGCTCAACCCGATGATCGCCGGCGCCGCCATGGCGTTCAGCTCGGTGTTCGTCGTCTCCAACTCGCTGCGGCTGCGCGGCTTCGCGCCACTGCCGGAGAACCGGGACGCCGCCGCCGCACTCCCCTCGGCGCCGACCCGCGTCGGGGAACCCGCCCGCAACTGACGCTCGGTCCCTGCTTCCACTGGTAAGCAGAGACCGAGCGTGCTCGGACCACACCTCGACCCGCGGGAGAACCTGATGCCGGACCGCACCCCCAGCCGCATCTCCCGGCTCCACGCGGCCGCCGGGATCGTCACGGGGCTCGCACTGCTGATCAGCCCGCAGCGGGTGGTCGACGCCCTGGCCCCGGAGTTCCCACGGGAACGACGGTGGCTGGTCCGCGCGTTCGGCGCCCGCGTGCTCGTGCAGGATGCCGCGGTGCTCATCCGCCCCGAGGCGCCCGTGGTCGCCGCGGGGGCCGCGGTCGACCTGCTGCACGCCCTCAGCATGCTGCCCTTCATCCGCTCGACCCGGTACGGGCGGGCGGCGCGGATCAGCGGTGCGGTCTCCGTCGGCGCCGCGGTGGCCGGGTGGGTGCTCGCGGGCTCACAGCGCCGGTAGCAGCAGCAGCGCGGTCGGCAGGAGCAGCAGCAGGACGGCGCCGAGCAGGGCGCCCGCCCGCGCTGCAGGGGGCAGTGGCGCCGGCGGCTCGAGCAGCCGGACCACGCGGGCCCGCACCGCACCA
>JBEPZM010000122.1:0-9547 GCA_041640835.1 Blastococcus sp. | reverse complement strand
GAGCAGTGCGAGACGGCGCGCAATTTCTGCACCAAGCTCTGGAACATCGTCCGGTTCGCACTGACCGCATGGGGCGACCCGCCGCCGCCGTCGCTCGACGCCACGGCACTGCTCGGCGAGCCGCTCGAGCGCGCCGATCGCTGGATCCTCTCCCGCTTCGCGCGCGCCACCGCCGCGATCGGCGTGAGGCCCGGCAGCACGGCCACCGTCAGGTCGGCGAGCCGGGCCGAGAGCGGGAGGCCGGTGACCAGCCCGGCCAGGGACGGGGTCACCAGCACCGTCGAGGCCGAGTACCACCACACCGTCGCGACCGTCCTGCGGTCGACCGGCCCCCGTCGCGGGGTGCGGGCGTCGAGCACCTGCGCCGTCCACGCGGGGTCGGCGAACCGGACACCGGGGACCAGGGCCGCGCCCGGCGGGACGACCAACCCGAGCGTCGCGGCTCCGCGCAGCCGGCCGGCCACGGTGTCCTGCTCCGGCGTCCGCACCCGGCCAGTCTGACCGGCCGCCGCACGGAACCGCCCGCCCGCCGTCCCGGGGCAGACGGGCGGACACGAGAGGCCATACGGTGATCTGAGCCACGCTGCGTCGCCGGTCCCGTGCGACGCCGGACACGGAGGTAGGCATGAGCGAGACGACCGAGACCGGGGGCCGGACCTTTCCCCCACCCGAGACGATCGCCGCCCGGGCCAACGTGGGCCCCGAGGTCTACGAGGAGGCCGCGGCCGACCGGCTAGCCTTCTGGGCGAAGCAGGCCCGCCGGCTCACCTGGACCCAGGACTGGGACGAGGTGCTCGACTGGAGCAACCCGCCCTTCGCCAAGTGGTTCGTCGGCGGCAAGCTCAACGTCGCCTACAACTGCGTCGACCGGCACGTCGAGGACGGCCACGGCGACCAGGTCGCCTACCACTGGGAGGGCGAGCCGGGCGACACCCGCACGATCACCTACGCCCAGCTGCAGGACGAGGTCTGCAAGGCCGCGAACGCGCTGCTCGAACTCGGGGTGAACGCGGGTGACCGCGTCGCGATCTACATGCCGATGATCCCCGAGGCCGTCATCTCCATGCTGGCCTGCGCCCGCATCGGCGCCGTCCACATGGTCGTCTTCGGCGGCTTCTCCGCCGACGCCCTCGCCAGCCGGCTCGACGACTCCGGCGCCGTCCTGGTCATCACCTCCGACGGCGGCTACCGGCGCGGCGCGCCCAGCGCGCTCAAGCCGGCCGTCGACGACGCGGTCGGCCGCAGCCCCGGCGTCCGCAACGTGCTCGTGGTCAAGCGCACCGGCCAGGACGTGGAGTGGCACGAGGGCCGCGACCTGTGGTGGGACGACGTCGTGGAGCGGCAGTCCCCCGAGCACGAGCCCGAGTCGTTCGACGCCGAGCACCCGCTCTACATCATGTACACGTCCGGGACGACGGCGAAGCCCAAGGGCATCCTGCACACGACCGGCGGCTACCTGACCCAGGTCAGCTTCTCGCACTGGGCGAGCTTCGACCTCAAGCCCGACGACGACGTGTTCTGGACCGCGGCCGACGTCGGCTGGGTCACCGGCCACAGCTACATCGTCTACGGGCCGCTCTCCAACCGGGCCACCTCGGTCATGTACGAGGGCACCCCCGAGACGCCGCACCGCGGCCGCTGGTGGGAGATCGTCCAGAAGTACGGCGTGACCATCCTCTACACCGCGCCCACGGTCATCCGGACGTTCATGAAGTGGGGCGAGGACGTCCCCCAGGGCTTCGACCTCTCCAGCCTGCGGGTGCTCGGCTCGGTCGGTGAGCCGATCAACCCCGAGGCCTGGCTCTGGTACCACGAGCACATCGGCGGGGGCCGCTGCCCGATCGTCGACACCTGGTGGCAGACCGAGACCGGCGGCCACATGATCAACCCGCTGCCCGGCGTGACCACGCTGGTCCCGGGCTCGGCGCAGGTGCCCTTCCCGGGGATCTCCGCCAAGGTCGTCGACGACGAGGGCAACGAGCTGTCCGACGACTCGACCGGCCTGCTCGTGCTCACCGAGCCGTGGCCGTCGATGCTGCGCACCATCTGGGGCGACGACGACCGCTACGTCGACACCTACTGGTCGCGGTTCGGGAAGAACGTCTACTTCGCCGGGGACGGCGCCAAGAAGGACGCCGACGGCAACATCTGGCTGCTCGGCCGGGTGGACGACGTCATGAACGTGTCCGGGCACCGGATCTCCACGACCGAGGTCGAGTCCTCGCTGGTGGGGCACCCGGCGGTCGCCGAGGCGGCGGTCGTGGGCGCCACCGACCCGACCACCGGCCAGGGCATCGTCGCCTTCGTCATCCTGCGCGAGAGCGGCGTGGACTCCGGCGACGAGCTGGTGCAGACGCTGCGCAACCACGTCGGCAAGGACATCGGCCCGATCGCCAAGCCCCGGCAGATCATGGTCGTGCAGGAGCTGCCCAAGACCCGCTCGGGCAAGATCATGCGGCGGCTGCTCCGCGACATCGCCGAGAACCGCGAGCTGGGCGACGTCACCACGCTGACCGACTCGTCGGTGATGAACCTGATCAAGGAGAAGCTGCCCGCCGCACCCGCCGAGGACTGACAGAGGGCCCCGAGGGCGGAAATGGCCATTTCTGCCCTCGGGGTGCCTCCCTCGGGGGACGTGCGGGCGCGCGCCCGATCGTCGTGGGGCACGATTCACTGACAGCTCGACCAGGACGAAGGAGGAGCCACCCGTGGCCCACAGTGTGTCGCCGGCCCCCCGGGACCCGAAGGCCGGACCCGAGGAGCCCTCCGTCGGGACCCTCGTCCAGAGCGCCATGGCCGACATCTCCACGCTCGTCCGCAGCGAGATCGAGCTGGCCAAGTCAGAGGTCGGCAAATCGGCCAAGAAGGCGGGCATCGGGGCGGGCGCATTCGGGGCGGCGGGCGTCGTCCTCGCCTACTCCGGCCTCTTCTTCGGCGTCGCTCTCGCCGAGTTCATCACCTGGCTCGGCCTCGAGCGCTGGATCTCCTACGCGATCGTCTGGTTCCTGCTCGTGCTGCTCGCCGGTCTGGCCGCGCTCATCGGCCGCCGGTTCATCAAGAAGATCGAGAAGCCCGAGCGCACGCTCGAGACGCTCTCCGACCTGCCCGAGGTGCTGCACCGCGAGGCGCCGGGCCAGCGGCACCGGGCCGTGCCCGAGGTCAGCAACGGCAAGGTCGTGCTGCGCGGCAACGAGTCGTACAAGGTCTGAGCCGCCGGTGACCGTCCCTCCGGACGGGCAGCCGGACGCGACCAGCGTCCTGCTGCCCGGGCCGTGGACCCACCGCGACATCTCGGCCAACGGGATCTCGCTGCACGCCGCCGAGGCCGGCGAGGGTCCGCTCGTGCTGCTGCTGCACGGCTTCCCGCAGTTCTGGTGGACCTGGCGCTCCCAGCTCACCGACCTGGCCGAGGCGGGCTTCCGCGTGGTCGCGCCCGACCTGCGCGGCTACGGCGCCAGCGACAAGCCGCCCCGCGGTTACGACCTGCCCACCGCGGCGTCCGACGTCGCCGCGCTGGTGCGTGCCCTCGGCGAGCGCGACGCCGTCGTCGTCGGGCACGACTGGGGGGCCCTGGTCGGCTGGACGATGGCCGCGCTGCACCCGCGCAGCGTCCGGCGCCTCGTCGTCCTCTCGATGGCCCATCCGCGACGCCTGCGCGCGGGGATGGCCGACGCGGCGCAGCGACGGGCGTTCCGCTACTTCCTCGGCGCGCAGCTCCCGCGGCTGCCGGAGCGCCGGCTCACCCGCGACGACGACGACCCGGTGGCCGAGCTGCTCCGCACCTGGTCGGGGCCCGACTGGGCGCACACCGCGGACTTCGCCGAGTGCGTCGACAGGTACCGGGCCGCCGCCCGCATCCCGCAGGCCGCCTACGGCTCGATGGAGTACTTCCGCTGGGCCGGCCGGTCCCAACTGCGCCCGGACGGTCTCCGGTACGCCCGGCGGATGTCCGCGCCGATCACCGCGCCGACGCTGCAGCTGCACGGTGCGCTGGACTCCTGCGTGCTGCCCGACACCGCCCGCGGCTCGGGCCGGTACGTGGCCGGCGCCTACGAGTGGCGGGAGCTCCCCGGCCTGGGCCACTTCCTCCCGGAGGAGGCCCCCGACACCGTCAGCGCCGCGATCGCCGACTGGGCCGCGTAGCGCAGCGGAGCGGCCCGCGGCGACGTGATGGATCGGCCCCCCTTCAGGGGCCCGCCGCGAGCGGAGCGAGTGGTGGGGGGAAGGGGGGTCCTCTTACTCGCAGGGGCCGGTGCCCACGGCTGCCCGGGTGGCGTTGCCGGCGTTCGCCGCCTCGGTGACCTCCGGGCCGGTCAGCGCGTACCCGGTGTTCGGGTCGTCGATGGCCGATGCGAAGACGACGCCGAGCACGCTGCCGTCGGGCGCGAGGAGCGGCCCGCCGGAGTTGCCGGCCCGCACGCTGCCGAACAGCGCGTAGACGTCGCGGGCGACCGTGCCGCTGTTGCGGAAGTTCGGGCCGCTGATCTCGCCCTCGTCGCGGATCCGCGCGGCCCCGACGAAGAAGTCCCCGCCCCCCGGGTAGCCCATGATGATCGCGTCGTCCCCGGCGCCGGCCAGGACCGGCGTGAAGGTCAGCGGCACCTGCGGCAGCCCGGGCACGTAGAGGACCGCGACGTCGACCGCCTCGTCGACGAACACGGGCGTCGCCTCGTACTCCTCGCCCTCGGCCTCGACGGTGGGCTCGGTGACGCCGGCCAGCACGTGCGCGTTGGTCATGACCCGCTCCTGCGCGTAGACGAAGCCGGAGCCGTCGATCTGCCGCGAGCAGGAGGGTGCGATGCCGGTGATCTTCACGACCGAGCCGCGCACCGAGGCGACCACGGGGCTGCCCTCGAGCGCCGGGTCCGGCGCGGGCACGTCACGGACCTCGGTCGGGGTGAGCGGGTCGAGCACGTCGGGCAGCCCACGCCGGTCGATGGCCTCCCGGAGGCTGTCGTAGACCGACCGCACCCCGGCCGGGACGGCGCTGTCGACGGCCTGCACCAGCGCCGACTGGCGCACCTGCCCGGCCACCTGCGGGAACGGCGAGGTGGCCAGCGGCGAGGCGACCATCCAGGCGACCAGCAGCACGGCGGCGGCGGACACGACCGCGCCGGCCACCGAGTCCAGCATCTTCGCCGGCTCCCAGGTCACCGTGCGGCGCACGGCCCGGCCGATGGCGCCGGCCAGGATCTGGCCGAGCAGGGCGCCGGCCAGGACGACGACGAGGGCGGCGAACACCCGGGTGACGCTGGAGCCGTCGATCCGCTCGGACACCGGCCCGGCCAGCTGGGCCCCGAGGACGGCGCCACCCAGGAAGCCGGCGATCGAGGTCGCGGAGACGAGCAGCCCCTGCCGGAACCCCGACAGCGCGAATGCCAGGGCCAGCACGATGAGCACCACGTCCACGAGCGACACGGTCAGCTCCCCTGGCTCACCGTCATGGTGCCCACCTGGTTGAGCTGGGCGTGGAAGGTGCAGACGAAGGGGTGGTCGCCGGGCACGGAGACCTCGAAGTCGATGGTCATCTCCTGGCCAGGGGCCAGGAAGTCGATGCCGGCGCCGATCGGCTCGGGGCCCTCACCCTCGTCGAACTCCAGGTTGTGCGTCATCTCGTCGGCGGCGTTGACCAGCGTCAGCCGCACCTTCCCCGGGGCCACGGTGAAGGTGTCCGGCGTGAAGACGTAGTCGTCCTGGGTCTGCAGCGTGACCTCCTGGACGCCGTCCTCGGCGACGGTCACCGTGCCGAGGCCCTCGGTCGACGACCCGGAGTCACCGCCGGAGGAGCCCTCGTCGCTGCCGCACCCGGCCAGCACGCCCGCCGCGATTCCTGCCGCGGCGCACAGCGCCGCCGTCCCCCGCCTCGCCCTGCCCATCATCGGGGCGGAACCGTACGCGTCGGCGGGCCGTCCGGCGCGGGAGTGGCGACCGTCGGCGCGGCGGTGTCGCCGGCCGGGTCGTCGTCGCCGGAGCCGGGCAGGGTGTACGGGCTCAGGCGGGGCGCACCCATCGGACGCACGTCGGTGTGGTCCCAGGGCCGGGTCAGGCCGGCCGCCTCCAGGACCGCGTCGACCAGACCGGCGGTGAAGCCCCAGATCACCATGTCCGCGACCGCGAAGGCCGGGCCGATGAACCCCATCGGGTGGCGCACCCGGTAGCGGTTGGCCGGGTCGACGAGCTCGGCGAGCGGCACCCGGGCCACGCGGGCCACCTCCTGCGGATCGCCCACGGTGACGTCGCGCGGGTCGTCCCACCACCCGACGACCGGCACGACCAGGCGGTCCGACGGCGGCAGGTACAGCTCCTGCAGGGTGGCCAGCACGCGGACGCTCTCCGGCTGGATCCCGGCCTCCTCGTGCGCCTCGCGCAGTGCGGTGCCGACGGGGAAGTCGTCGGCGGCCTCCACGCCACCGCCGGGGAACGCGGGTTGGCCGGCGTGGCTGCGCAGGTGCGCGGACTTCTCGATGAAGAGCAGGTCGGGGCCGGCCGGACCCTCGCCGAAGAGGATCAGCACGGCCGACCGGCGGGCGGTGGCCGTCGCCTCCGGCATCCGGTGGGCCAGCGGCAGGTCGTGCGCCCCGTCGAGCAGCCGCCGCAGGTACTCGGGCAGGCCGTCGGTGCGGACGTGGTCGGCGGCGCTCACAGCTGCACCCCGAGGTGCTCGGCGACCAGGGTCTGCAGTTCCTCGACCGAGGAGACCTCGCCCCTCTCGGTGTGCACCAGCCCGCCGTCGGCGTCGAGGAAGTAGGTGTACGGCAGCCCGTTGAGGCCGAGCTCGGCCATGAGCTCGCCCTCGCCGTCGAACGCCCCGGGGAAGGTGCTCCCCGCGTCCTCGGCGAAGGACGCGGACTGCGGCAGGCCGTCCTTGCTGACCACGCCGACGACCCGCAGCCGGTCGCCGGCCGCGGTCGTCAGCTCCTGCAGCAGCGGCAGCTCTTTGCGGCACGGGCCGCACCAGCTCGCCCAGAGGTTGACCAGCGTCGGGACCCCCTGCGCGCGCCCGAGATCCAGCTGCCCGCCGCCGAGGCAGTCGAAGGCCAGCGGCGGGAGCAGCTCCGCCCCGGCCGCCGGCTGCTCGGGCTGTTCGGGGCACGCGTCGAGAGCGGTGTAGTCGTCGATCGCCTTCGGTGAGGCCGCGTCGTCCGTCCCGCCGCCGGTGCAGGCCGACAGCAGTGCGAGTGCCGCGACCGCGAGCGCCCAGCGGCGCATCACTCGGTGTCCGACGCGGCGGGGGTCTTCACCAGCTTCGCCGCCGCCTCGGGATCGACCGGGCCGATGCCGTACGACGGGCACCACTGCGCCAGGCCGCACGCACCGCAGGCGGCCTTCTTGGCGTGGCACACCCGGCGGCCGTGGAAGATCACCCGGTGGGAGAAGTCGGTCCACTCCTTCTTCGGGATCAGCTCGGCGATCTGCGCCTCGACCTTGACCGGGTCCTCCTCCTCGGTCCAGCCGAAGCGGCGCACCAGCCGGCCGAAGTGCGTGTCGACGGTCAGGCCTGGCACGCCGAACGCGTTGCCGAGGACGACGTTCGCCGTCTTGCGGCCGACTCCCGGGAGGGTGACCAGGTCCGCCATCCGGCCGGGGACCTGGCCGTCGAACCGCTCGACCAGTGCCTGCGCCAGGCCGAGCGCGGAGTTCGCCTTCGCCCGGAAGAAACCGGTCGGCTTGAGGATCTCCTCGAGGTCGGCCCGCTCGGCGCCGGCCAGTGCCACGGCGTCGGGGTAGCGCGCGAACAGCGTGGGGGTGACCTTGTTGACCGTCTTGTCCGTCGTCTGCGCCGAGAGCACGGTGGCCACCAGCAGCTCGAAGGCGTTGGTGAAGTCCAGCTCGCAGTGCGCGTCGGGATGGATGAGGGCCAGCTCGCGGGCCATGCGGCGCGCCCGGCGGGTGCGACCGAGCGGCGTCTCGCCCGGGTCGTAGGGGGAAGCCCCCGTGCGGGCGGCCACGGTGGGCCGGCGGACCTTGACGGGGCGCACGTAGGCCGGCGACGGAGCGGGGGCGGACACGCGACCGAGCGTAGGCGGCCCCGCTGACAGCGACCGTCCGTGTCATCATCGGAGGCGGTCGTCCTCCCCCGAGGGGCCGTCGTCACGTCGCAGACCAGCTCCGGAGGAGGTTCCCGTGGTCGCGTTGAGCGTCATCCTGTTCCCGCCCCTGCTGATCGCCTTCCTCCTCGTCATGGAGCGGGTCGAGGAGCCGTTGCGCCGCCCCGCGTCGCCGCGCGAGGTGGGCGAGTTCCTCGACACCGCCAACGCCGCGGAGGTCGACACGCTGGCCCACTCCGGCCTCCGGCGGGCGCTGTCCCGCTGGCGCCGGCGCCGCAAGGGCGACGCCGGCACCACCAATCCCCCGCTGGTCTGAGCCGCGCGCCGGCGGCGCCTGTGAGCCGGCGCACTCGCTCGCAGGGGGGACGTCGGTGCCACCGAACGGGTGACGCCGCGCACAGGCCCCTAGACTCGCTGCGGACACGGGAGCTCTTGCGCCCGTCGAGCAGCAGTGGGAAAGGACGTGCAGTGGACGAGGTGCTGGCCCAGTCGGGGCTCTTCCAGGGGCTCTCGGAAGACGCGGTGGACCCCGTCCTCAGCCGCCTCGAGATCGTCACGCTCCCCCGCGGCCGCGTCGTCTTCAACGAGGGCGAGCCCGGCGACAGCCTCTACATCGTGATGACGGGCAAGATCAAGCTGTCCCGTCGCGCCCCCGACGGCCGCGAGAACGTGCTGGCCGTCATGGGCCCCTCCGACCAGTTCGGCGAGCTGTCGGTCTTCGACCCCGGCCCGCGGACGGCGACGGCGACCGCGGTCACCGACGTCCGGCTCGCGCGCATGCCGCAGTCCGTGCTGCGCCCCTGGATCGAGGCGCACCCGGAGATCGGCGAGCAGCTGCTCCGCGTGCTGGCCCGCCGCCTGCGCCGCACCAACGACTCCGTCGCCGACCTGATCTTCACCGACGTCCCCGGCCGCGTGGCCAAGGCGCTGCTGCAGATGGCCGACCGCTTCGGCAACCGCGAGAGCGACGGCCTGCGCGTCAAGCACGACCTCACGCAGGAGGAGCTCGCCCAGCTGGTCGGCGCCTCCCGCGAGACGGTGAACAAGGCGCTGGCCGACTTCGTGCACCGCGGCTGGATCCAGCTGCAGGGCAAGTCGGTCGTCGTCCTCGACGAGGACCGCCTCCGCCGCCGCGCCCGCTAGTTCTGCTCTGTCGCGCCGAGTGGGCCCCGGAGGGGTCCGCGCAGGCGCGACGGTGGGGCTCAGCGGCGCCGGGGACGGCTCCCGGCCGCGGTGCGGCCCGGAGGGTCGCGGTGTTATCGCGGCGCGACGAGACCGACCCGGGTGCCGTCGGGCAGGACGGCGAAGCGGCCCTCGGGGGTCTGCTCGAACTCCGGCATGATCGGCTCCAGCGGGTCCGGCGGCGAGCCGGCCAGCGCGGCGGCGACGTCGGCGAACCGGCCCAGCTGGGACAGCGTGTGCGACGTCGGCGGCAGCATCGGCCGCTCGCCCGCGTGGTGCTCCGCCAGCGCGGCGGCCGGGGACAGCCACGCCGCCTC
>JBEPZM010000121.1:0-9574 GCA_041640835.1 Blastococcus sp. | reverse complement strand
CCGGCGGGCCCACGGCCCGCGCCCACTCGTTCGGCACCCGACCGGCGCGCCGGGTCGGGCACTGCCCGCAGCTGTCCGCGCCGGCCGGACCCACCGGCCAGCGGCGGACGCCAGGGCGCCTGCACCGCCTCGTCGAACTCCACCACGGCCTGCGCCACGCTTCCCATGACCACTCCTCCCGACCCACCGACCGTGCACCCGCGTTCGAACGACTGTTCGAATCGAACGTCTGTGCGATGTCTACCGGACACCTCCGACAGAAGCGACCCCGACGCGAGGACTTTCTTCGAACACCTGTTTGAAAGCCGAGGCGATCGGCGCTACGGTTCTCCCGACGCAACCAGCACGGCTGCACCGGCAGCCCGCGAGGAGGAGACGTGGCGGAGAGCAGCGGGACGTCTGGAGGCCGGCGCACGCGCAGCGCGGCGGCCGAACCGGAGACCGACGGCGGCACCGCGACGGTGCGTGCCTTCCCCGACCGCGGCGCCGACGGTGACGGGCTCACCCAGCGGCAGCGCCGTGTGCTGGAGGTCATCCGCGACTCCATCGACCGCCGGGGCTACCCGCCCTCGGTGCGCGAGATCGGCGAGGCCGTCGGCCTCTCCTCCGCCTCCTCGGTGGCCCACCAGCTCTCGGTGCTGCAGAAGAAGGGCTGGCTGCGGCGCGATCCCAACCGCCCGCGCGCGCTCGACGTCCGCCTGCCCGGTGACGCGTCCCGTCCCGCCGCCCCGCTCCCGGAGCAGGTCGCCGGCACCGACGAGCCGCTGGCCGCCCCGACGTACGTGCCCCTGGTCGGCCGGATCGCCGCCGGTGGCCCGGTGCTCGCCGAGCAGGCGGTGGAGGACGTGTTCCCCCTCCCGCGCGAGCTCGTCGGCGAGGGCACGCTGTTCATGCTCAAGGTCGCCGGCGACTCGATGGTCGACGCCGCGATCTGCGACGGCGACTGGGTGGTCGTCCGCCAGCAGCCGACGGCGGAGAACGGCGAGATCGTGGCCGCGATGATCGACGGCGAGGCGACGGTCAAGACCTACAAGCGGCGCGACGGACACGTCTGGCTGCTGCCGCACAACCCCGCCTACGAGCCGATCCCGGGCGACGACGCCACGGTCCTCGGCCGGGTCGTCTCGGTGCTGCGTCGGCTCTGACCGACTCGGCGGCGCCGGTCGGGTAGAGGCTCAGCCGGCGCCGCTCACGGCTTGGACCGGCGGCGCACCACGACACCGCCGACCCAGACGACGACGGTGGCCACGGCCGCCGCGATCAGCGCGGACGTCACCGCCGACCGGCCGGAGCTGGTGAGCTCGCTCAGGGTCGGCACCGCGCCACCCGAGGCCGCCGCAGCGGCGGGCGGTGGTCCGGCCGGGATCGGCACCACGACGACGTCCCCGGGGACGCCCTCGCCGGCCACGACGAGCTGCTGGTCGTCCGCGGTGAAGCTGATCGCCTCGCCCTGGGGCGAGTCGGGCAGCGGCACCCGCACCGGCGTGCCCGCCAGCGCCGCGGGGACGTCGGAGCCGGTGAGCGGCCACACGTAGGCATCGGTGTACGTGCGCAGGGCGAGCGCATGCCCGTCGCCGGCCACCGCTCCCCCGGTGATCAGCAACTGGCCGGCCCGACCGACCGGGCCGCCGGGCGTGCCGGTGAGCGTCATGTTGACGGTCGCGACCCGCTCCAGCGGCACCGTGGCGTCGACCGAGAGCGGGCCGGTGGGCCGGTACACGTTGCTGGACCCGAGGACGTCCTTGGTGACCAGGTACGGCGTGCCGTCGGGCGCCAGGAGCAACGCCTCCGAGTCGTGCGCGCCGTCGGGGTAGCTGAGCCGGTGCACCCCCGCGGAGCCGTCGGGGCGCAGCGCCAGGAGGGCGACGGTCGAGCGGATGGCGGTGTTGTCGCCGGCGTCGGCCAGCCAGAGCGTGCCGTCGGCGCCGAGCCCGAGATCCTCCGGGTCGTAGGGGTCCACGGCCGCGCTGCGCGTCTCGAGCACCTGGCACCCGGCGTCCAGCACCGAGACGCTGAGCCGGTCCCCGCCGTCGTTCATGACCAGCATGCGCTCGCCGAGGTCGACCAGACCCGAGATCTCGGCCAGCGACGGGTCGGTGACGGTGCACCGGACCGACGGCGCTGCGGGCTCCTCGGCAGCGGCGCCACCGGCGCCGGCGACGGGCAGCCCGAGGCCGAGGAGGACGACCACGCCGAGTCGGACCGCTCGCGTGGTGCGCCGTCCCCCGGAGCCGCTACGCGGTCGGTCGGCCTGCTCGGGCACGAACCCAGCGTGACAGAACGACTGCGTCGAGTGCGTGAACCACGCCCAGCAGCAGGACGCCCACGGCTGCCCCCACGACGGCGTCGGTGACCCAGTGGAAGTCCAGCGAGATCATCGACAGGCCCGTCAGGACGGGACCGACCACGGCGAGCCACCAGAAGGCGCTCTGGACCCGGACCGGCAGCCCGTACTCCACGACCTGCCAGCGTGCGACGCCCCACATCAGCACCGCGTTGGCGACGTGCCCCGACGGGTACGAGGCGCCGTCGTCGTGGAAGAAGTAGCTCCCGGGATAGCCGGGGGCGGTGCGGCCGGTGCCGTACTTCATCGCGTAGACGACGCCCGTGAGCAGGACGAGCGCGAGCAGCACCCGGAGCGCGGGCAGCACCGTCCGCCGGCTCCACGCGAGGTAGCCGACGAGCCCGGTCAGCACGACGAGGATGGTGACCCGCCCGCCCAGCTGCGTCACGAGCCAGACCAGCGGGTAGACCGCCGAATCGGCCAGACCCCAGCCCCGCACGACCTCCGAGACGCGGACGTCGAAGCGCTCGGAGGCGCCGGAGGCCAGCAGGTCCGCGGTGAGGACCCCGCCGACGACGAGCGCGCCCAGCATCAGCCACCACGACGGCCGCCCCACCGGCGTCCCGGAGGTGCTCCCCCGGGGGCCGGCGTCGCGCACCACGCCGCTCGTCACCTGCTCACCGTACCGGCCCGTGACCTCGTCGTGACCTGGACGAGCCGGACGGAGCGCCGTCGGTCAGGCGACCGGCGCGGTGAACTCCTCGAGCGCCGAGGCCAGCGCCCCGTCGACCCGGGCGGTGAGCCGGGTGCCTGCGGCCTCGTGCGCCTCGGCGAGCACCTCGCCGTCCCGGTGGACGCGGGCGACGAGGTCGCCGCGGCCGTAGGGCACCAGCACGTCGACGTCGACGTCGGGGTGCGGCAGCCGGGACGCGATGAGCTCCCGCAGCCCGTCCATGCCCGCACCTGTCCGCGCCGAGACCCACACCGCGCCGGGCAGCGCCTGGCGGAGGGTGAGGATGGCCTCCTCGTCCATGGCGTCGACCTTGTTCACGACGATCACCTCGGGCACCGCGGAGGCGTCGATCTCCCGGAGCACGACGTGCACCGCGTTGATCTGCCCGAGCGGGTCGGGGTCGGAGCCGTCGACCACGTGCAGCAGCAGGTCGGCCGCGGCGACCTCCTCCAGCGTCGAGCGGAACGCGTCGACCAGCTGGTGCGGCAGGTGCCGGACGAACCCGACGGTGTCGGTGAGCGTGTACTCCCGGCCGTCGGGCCCCTCGGCGCGGCGCACCGTCGGGTCGAGGGTTGCGAACAGCGCGTTCTCGACCAGCACCCCGGCACCGGTGAGCTCGTTGAGCAGGCTGGACTTGCCGGCGTTGGTGTAGCCGGCGATCGCCACGCTCGGGGTCGCGTTCCGGTCGCGGCTGTTGCGCTGCGTCGCGCGGGCCGTCGCCATGCCGGCGATCTCGCGGCGCAGCTTGCTCACCCGCGCCCGGATCCGCCGGCGGTCGGTCTCGATCTTGGTCTCACCGGGGCCGCGGGTACCGATACCGCCACCGCCGGCGACCCGGCCACCGGCCTGCCGGGACAGCGACTCACCCCAGCCGCGCAGGCGCGGCAGCATGTACTGCATCTGCGCCAGCTCGACCTGCGCCTTGCCCTCCCGGCTGGTCGCGTGCTGGGCGAAGATGTCGAGGATCAGCGCCGTCCGGTCGACGACCTTGACCTTGAGCACCTTCTCCAGCTGGTTCAGCTGACCCGGGGTCAGTTCCCCGTCGCAGATCACGGTGTCGGCGCCGGTCGCGGCGACGATGTCGCGGATCTCGTTCGCCTTGCCCGAGCCCACGTAGGTGGCGGCGTCCGGCTTGTCCCGGCGCTGGCTGACCGCCTCGAGGACCTCGGAGCCGGCGGTCTCGGCCAGAGCGGCGAGCTCGGCCAGCGAGCGGTCGGCGTCGACCTGCGTGCCCTCGGTCCAGACGCCGACCAGCACCACGCGCTCGAGGCGCAGCTGCCGGTACTCGACCTCGGTGACGTCGGCGAGCTCGGTACCGAGTCCGGCGACGCGGCGGAGCGCGCCGCGCGCCTCGAGGGCGTAGGAACCCGTGGTGTCGTCCTTCTCCACCCGCCGGGCGTCGGCGGCGGGGGCGGAGCGGGTCGAGGCAGCGGTCGGCTCCTCGACGGGGGTGTTCGCGGCGGTCGTCATCGTCTCCAGCGTGGCACGGTCTTCGGCAGGTAGCACCTGAGTTGTCATCGCCCGGTACAACACACCACCCGTGCGAGTCCATCCCGGCACCGCACGGTCATCCCGCCAGGTAGCGCTCCGTCTGCTGCGCGGTGGCGACCAGCGCCGCCTCGCTCGGGATGGCGCCGATCTGCACGTCCTGGGCCGGCAGCGCGGTCGCGAGGAGCCAGTCGACGGCGACCCGCACCCGGTTCGAGGCGGCCGGCAGCGCGTACAGGTGGTAGCCGCGGGCCACCGCCTTCGCCAGCGGACCGCGCAGCCGGATGCCCAGCGGCTTGGCGACCGCGTCCCATCCACCCAGGTCCGCGACCAGCCCCAGGTCGCGGTGCCGGTACGGGCGGGCCTGCCCGTGGCCGAGGTCGGCGGCGACGTTGCGCCCCAGTGCGTGGCCGTGCCGCTGCGCGTGCTGGGCGGTCGGCGGGGTGACCGGCGTCGTGCCGTCGTCCTCGCCCTTCGCGGCCCGCTGGCCGGCGACGACCAGGTCGGGCACCGCCGCCGCGTCCCCGGCGGCGTAGAGCCCGGGCACCCCGGGCACGCGGAGGTACGGATCGACGACCAGGCGGCCGCGCTGCAGCTCGCTGCCGACCCGGGTCACCAAGGGGCTGGCCGTCACGCCGGCGCCCCAGATCAGCGTGCGGCTGGGCACGGTGGTGCCGTCGGTGAGGTCGATCTCGGTGTCACGGGCCTCCTTGACGGTGACACCGAGCCGGACGTCGACGCCGCGGCGGCGCAGCGCGGACAGCGCGACGTCGCCCAGCTGGGGGCCGAGCTCGGGGAGGACCGTCGGCGCGAGGTCGATGAGCACGAACCGGACGTCGGACGGGGTCACCCGCTCCCAGCGCGACGACACGGCGGTGAGCTGGTGCTGCAGCTGGGCGACGATCTCGGTGCCCGTGTAGCCGGCGCCGACCGCGACGACGGTGAGCCGCTGCTCCTTCTCGGCCCGCCCCTCCGGGGTGTCGGGCAGGACGTCGGCGCGGTCCATCTGGGTGAGCAGGTGGTCGCGCAGGTACCGCGCCTCCACCAGCGTCTTCACCCCGTGCGCCCGCTCGGCCACCCCGGGGATGTCGAACTGCCGCGTGACCGAGCCGGGGACGAGGACCAGCCGGTCCCAGTCCAGCTCGGTGGTGCGCGAGACGGTCCCACCGTCCTCGAGCAGGTCCACGCGGACCGTGCGCCCGGCGACGTCGAGACCGGTGGCGCGGCCGAGCACCAGGCGGGTGCGCGGCAGCCGCTGGCGCAGCGAGACGGCGATGTGCCGCGGCTCGAGCAGGCCCGCGGTGACGTCGGGCAGCAGCGGGCTGTAGAGCAGGTAGTCGGTGGGGTTGACCAGCACGAGCTCGGCGGCGTCGGGCGGCAGGCGCTTCTCGAGGGCACGCAGGGCGTGGAAGCCGGCGAAGCCGCCGCCGACGACCACCACCCGTGGGGGTCGACTCGTCATCGTCCGATGATGGTCGGCCGCGGCGCCGGCCACCACCCGCGAGTGCCCGCTGCCGCGGCCGGGTAGCGGGTCCCGGTCAGGACATCGCCGTCACGAGGAGCAGTCATGAGCGGGAGCGGATCGAGCAGCCTGGGGTCGAACAGCGAACTGGAGGACCCGGGCCGGGACCCGAAGGGCATCGGCGGCCCGCCGCGCAACCCCATGGGCGGCGGCCCCGACCAGGACAGCGGCAGGGGCGAGCCGACCGGGAGCCCGAGCACCGAGGGCCAGTCGATGATGCCGGAGTCGCCGACGGACGACGACGACCGCGCCTGAGCCGTCAGGCCCCGAGCCACTCCGCGCACAGCACGCCGGCCGACACCAGCACCGCGGGGCCGGTGAGCACCGTCGTCCGGGGGTCGACCTGCACCGACAGGCGGCCCCCGGGGACGTCGACGACGACGGTCCCCTCGGTCCGGCCGGCGTCGGCCAGGGCCGCGTACGCCGCCGCGCAGGCGCCCGTGCCGCAGGAGCGCGTCTCCCCCACGCCGCGCTCGAACACCCGGAGCCGGATGTGGGCGCCGGGTTCCACCACGTTGATCAGCTCGACGTTGACGCCCTCGGGGAAGAGCTCCGCGTCGAACCGCGGCGCCCGGCTCAGGTCCAGGGTGTCGACGTCCACGTCGGTCAGCGCCGCCAGGTGCGGGTTGCCCATCGAGACCGCCCGTCCGGAGAACGTGCGGCCGTCGAGCTCGGCCGAGCCGTGCCCGAACTCGGTGGCCGGGCCCATGTCGACCCAGTAGGCGCCGTCGGCCGTCGCCCCGACCCGGCGCGGACCGCCCCGGGTGCCGACCAGCACGCCGTCGGCGCAGGCAGCCCGGTCGAGCAGCCCCTCCTCGACGAGCGCGTGGAGGAACAGCCGGATGCCGTTGCCGCACATCTCGGCGTACGAGCCGTCGGCGTTGCGGTGGTCCATGAACCACTCGCAGGCCGCGAGCTCGGGCCCCAGGACGTCGGCGGCGTCGGGCACGTGCGCGCTGCGCACCAGCCGCAGGACGCCGTCGCCCCCGAGCCCGGCGCGGCGGTCGCACAGCCGGCGCACCATGGCGGCGTCCAGCCGGTCGCCGGCCCATCCGGATCCGTCGGGGTCGGGCAGCACGACGAAGTCGTTCTCGGTGCCGTGCCCGATCAGCACGCGGGGGGAGGCGGTCACCGGCCGATCGTACGGTCGGCGATCACCGCGGCCGCGGCGTCGAGCAGGTCGGGCCGGCCGGCGTCGAGCCAGGTCGTGGTGGCGTCGCGGCGGAACCACGAGCGCTGCCGGCGGACGAACCGGCGGGTGGTGACCACCGTCCGCTCCCTCGCCTCGTCCTCGGTCAGCGTGCCGTCGAGCTGGGCGAGCACCTGCGCGTAGCCCAGCGCGCGGGACGCCGTCGGCCCCTCGCGCAGGCCTTCGGCGGCGAGCGCCGCCACCTCGTCGACGAGGCCGGCCGCCCACATCCGGTCCACCCGCAGGGCGATCCGCGCATCGAGCTCGGCGGGATCCCGGTCCAGGCCGAGCACCACCGCCGGGTAGTGCGGCGCCGGTTCCGGCATCGTGGCGCGGAAGGGGCCACCGGTGATCTCGACGACCTCCAGCGCCCGGACGATGCGCCGCCCGTTCCCGGGCAGCACCGCCTGCGCCGCGGCCGGGTCGACCGCCGCCAGCCGGGCGTGCAGCACCGCCGGGCCGACCTCGGCCAGCTCTGCCTCCAGCCGCGCCCGCACGGCGGCGTCGGTGCCCGGGAAGTCCAGCTCGTCGAGGACCGCCCGCACGTAGAGCCCCGATCCACCCACCAGCAGCGGGACGACGCCGCCCGCGCGCAGGCGGTCGATCTCGGTCCGCGCGCGCTGCCGGTACTCGGCCACCGACGCCGGTTCGCGCACGTGCCACAGGTCGAGCAGGTGGTGCGGCACGCCGCCACGCTCGGCCTCGTCCGGCTTGGCGGTGCCGATGTCCATGCCGCGGTAGAGCTGCATCGAGTCGGCGTTCACCACCTCGCCACCGAGCCGCCGGGCGAGCTGGACGGCGAGCGCGGTCTTGCCCGTGGCCGTGGGCCCGACCACCGCGATCACCGGCGGCGGTCCGGTCAACGCGCGGCCCAGTCGGCGACGAGGTAGCCGACCCCGAACGGGGCGGACGCCGCATGCAGGTGCGCGACGACGGACCGGTCGGCCAGCGCCGAGCCGACGCCTCGCCAGACGGGCACGCCGGCGGCCAGCAGCCGCTGCCCCTCCTCCTCGTCCAGCGCGGCGAGCGCGGCCGCGTACCCGCGCCCGAGTGCCGCGGCGACGGCCTCGTCGAAGGGCTCGGCGGCCGGGTCGAGATGGCCGGGCGCCTTGACGCTGCGTCGCGCCGACCCGTCGCCCATCGCCAGCACCCCGACGGCGCCGGGGAGGGACCGCACCAGCCCGGGGAGGTCGTCGGGGCCGACTCCCACCCGCGTCCCGGCGTAGCCCGCCTCGTCGAGCAGCCACGTGCCCAGCAGGTGCGGCAGCGGCAGCCGCCGACCGCCGGGTCGCACGCGGCCGGTGAACGGCAGCTCCAGGTCGACCCCGAGACCGCGGAGGTCCCCGGCGTCCCCGTCACCGAACCGCACGCCGGGCGGCGCTCCGCCACCCACCACGAGCACCACCTCCGGGGCGACGGCGAGCATCGCGGTCACCGCGTCGGCGCAGGCGCGGCGCAGGGCCGCGGTGTCGGCGTCGGGCCGCCCCTCGACCGCGGGAACCAGCAGCGGCGGAGCAGGGCAGAAGGCGACGGTGACCCCGTCGGGGGCGAACGGGACCGGCGGCCTCCGGGGATCGGCACTCACATCCAGCAGTGTCGCCGATGCGACGTGGGACACTGCCGGAGTGTCGAGCACGGACAACCCCGGCAGCGGGGCGCAGCAGGCCACTCCACCGATTGTGGAGACTCCCGACGGAGCGAGCCCGGAGGTGGAACAGGTACCGGCGGCAGTGACGCCGGAGGCGGCGCCCGAGGTGGCGGTGCCGGCGGCGGAGACGCTGGAGACGGTGGCTCCCGAGGCGGCCGTCCCGCCCCCCGCTCCCGAGGCCGCCGCGACCGAGGTGGCGGCACCCGAGGCGCCTGCCGCCGAGGTTCCTGCTGCCGAGGTTCCTGCTGCCGAGCAGGCGACGGCGGCTCCGGACGCCGAGACCCCGCCCGCCCCGGGCTCGGCCGGACCCGCAGCACCGACTCCCGCACCGGCAGTGCCCTCCCCCGCGTCGATCGCCCCCACTGCCGGAGCTGTCAGCGACCCGTCCTCGTGGGGCCGGGTCGACGAGGACGGCACCGTCTACGTCCGCACCGCCGACGGCGAGCGCGCCGTCGGCTCCTGGCAGGCCGGCGAGCCCGTGGCCGGCCTGGCCCACTACGCCCGGCGGTTCGACGACCTCGCCACCGAGGTCACGCTGCTCGAGGCCCGGCTGAAGGCGCACACCGGCAACCCGTCGGAGATCAAGAGCAAGGCGCAGACGCTGGCCGAGTCGATCCCGACCGCCGCCGCCGTCGGCGACCTCGAGGGCCTGGCCGCCCGCGCCCGCGCGATGGTCGGCACCGCCGACTCGGCCGCGGCCGAGTCCCGCG
>JBEPZM010000120.1:0-9685 GCA_041640835.1 Blastococcus sp. | reverse complement strand
GCCCGAACCGGCCCCGGCCGACCGCGAGCTGCCGCCGGGAGCGCAGCCGACCGCACCGGTCAGCGTGCGGCCCTCGCCGCGCATGCCACGTCGCGGCCCGCTGACCGTCATGGGCCCGTGGGCGCCCGTCGCCGGCGGGCTGCTCGGCCTGGTGCTGGGCGGGATCGTCGCCGCCGTCCTGGGCGGGGTGGCGGAGAGCTACGACCAGCGGCTCTCGATCGTGTTCGTGGTGCTCGGCCTCGGCATGCTCGGCACCGCCGGCACGCTGCTCGCCGACGAGGTGCGCATCGTGCGGCAGCAGGCCCGCGACGCCGTCGTGCGCCCGCAGTGGGTGGAGGCGACCGCCGGCCTGGTGAACGGACTGACCCCGGCGCGGCTGCTGATGCTGGCCAGCATCGTCGTCCTGGTGCTGGCCGCGTACGTCGGCCGCGGCTGACCTCCTGACCGTGCGCTCGGCGGGGTTCCCCTGACCCCGGGACCCCGCCCAGCGCACATCCGGGTCAGCGGTAGGCCTGGATGCCCAGGTGGACCGCCAGCCCGAGGCCCGCGACGGCGATGACCGTGCGCAGGGCCTTCTGCGGGGCGCGGCGCACCACGCTCGGCCCGATCCGGCCGCCGACGAGGAAGCCCAGTGCCAGCGGCAGCGCCGCGGACCAGGCGACGTCGGCCAGCACGATGAACCCGATCGCCGCGACGCCGTTGGCGACCCCGAGGACGACGTTCTTCATCGCGTTGCCGCGGGGGAGGCCCTCGCCGGTGGTGAGCAGGTACATCGCCAGGAGCAGCACGCCGGCGGCGGCGCCGAAGTAGCCGCCGTAGATGCAGACGGCGAACGTGCCCAGCGGCAGCCACCGCGGATCGCGCGCCGGGTGCTCGGCGCCCTCGGCGGCCAGCTCGCGCGGCGGGCGCTGCACGAGGATCGCCGCGGAGGCGCCGGCGATCAGCCACGGGACGATCCGCTCGAACGCCGCGGTCGGGGTGAGCAGCAGCAGCGCCATCCCGGTGGCGCCACCGAGGACGGCGGCGATCAGCAGCGGCCGCAGCCGGCGGCCCTGGCCGCGCAGCTCGGGCCGCGAGGCGCTCACCGAGCCGACCGCGTTGAGCACCAGCGCGACGGTGTTGGTGACGTTCGCCGTGACCGGCGGGATGCCGGTGGCCAGCAGCGCCGGGTAGCTCACCAGCGAGGCCAGGCCCGCGATGCTGCCGGTCAGGCCCGCGCCGATGCCGGCGAGCACGAGGAAGCCGAACTCGAGCGGGCTCATCGGCGCACCAGCACGATGATCGCGATCAGGCCGAGGACGACGATCGCCGTCCGCAGTACGGGCTCGGGCAGCTTCCGGCCGTAGCGGGAGCTCACCGCACCGCCGACGAGGGAGCCGGCCGCGAGCAGCCCGGCCGCCGTCCAGTCCACCCGGTCGGTGGCGACGACGACGTAGGCGCCGGCGGCCACGGTGTTGACGGCGAGGGTGAGCACGTTCTTCAGTGCGTTGAGCCGCTGCAGCGACTCGCGCAGCAGCAGCCCGAAGATGCCGATCTGCAGGACGCCCTGGCTGGCCGCGAAGTACCCGCCGTACGTGCCGGTCAGGTAAGCGCCGCCGAACAGCGCGGCCATCCGGCCCTTCCCGACGCGCTGCTCGACGTCGTCGGGGGAGCGGCGGCGCTTGAGTGAGCGCTGGACCAGAGGCTGGACCGCGACGAGCACGACGGCCAGCGCGACGAGCACCGGGACGACCGCCTCGAACGTGGACGCGGGCAGGTGCAGCAGCAGGAACGCGCCGGTCAGCCCGCCGAGGATCGAGGCGGGCAGCAGACCGAGCAGCCGGCGGCCCTGGCCGCGCAGCTCGCGGCGGTAGCCGAAGGCGCCCGAGGCATTGCCGGCGATCAGGCCGAGGGAGTTGCTGATGGTGGCCGGGACCGGCGGGATGCCGACGGCCAGGAGGACGGGGAAGGACACCAGCGTCCCCGAGCCGACGACGGCGTTGATCCCGCCGGCCGCCAGCCCCGCCGCGAGGACCGCGACCATCTCCCACCCGCTCATGCGCGCATCGCGGCGAGCCTTCCACGGCCCTCGCCCGGTCGGCCCCCGGACCGGGAGTCGATCCGCTCACACGGCGACTCATGGGGCGCCTCCCGGAACGCACTGCGACCGCCGCGCGGCGCCACCCTGCGTGACTCGTCGGCACGTCGCCCGCGTCCCAGAACGGGTAGGCGGGCCCTCCGGTCAGGACTACGGTCGCCCGTCCACCAGCCGGACGAGCAGCACGGGAGCAGGCCATGAGCGTCTACCGCGTCACGGAAGTCATCGGTGTCAGCACGGAATCGTGGGAGGCGGCGGCGCGGACCGCGATCGAGACCGCTGCCGGTTCGGTCCGGGAGCTCCGCATCGCGGAGGTGGTCCGGCAGGACGTGACGATCGAGGACGGCCAGGTGACCGGTTTCCGGGTGCGGCTGGCCATCTCGTTCAAGTACGACTCCGAGACCTGAGCCTTTCGACCGAGGCACGCCAGGCCGGCGGCGAGGTGGTGTACGAGGCCGCGGACCAGGCCTGGGGTCCGGCCGGAGGGCAGGAGCGGACGCCGGACGCCTACGCGGGCGCCTTCACCGACCCGGACGGCCATCTGTGGCACGTCACCCGCGACGACGGCGTCCTCTACGTCTGAGCGGCGTTGCGGTCCGGCGCCCAGGCGAGGAACCTCCGGCGACGTGACGATGCGGTGGTTCACCGATGCGGACCGGCAGAAGATGCGCGATGCGCGGGAGTTCTCACGAGTGCGGTCCGAGATCGAGCTCGCCGAGGCACGCCACCAGCCCCTGGCCGACGCGCGGCCGATGACGGAGGCGCAGATCCGGTTGGCCGGCAGCTTGTCCATCGATCCGGCTCGGCGCCGTCGGGAGTAGGCCGCGGCGGGGTCAGTCGTTGCAGCGCTCGACCAGCACGTACGAGGGGTCGCCTGCCACGCCGCTCGCGCTCAGGTCGCCTCCGCCGGCTGCGGAGGCCCAGACGCGCGGCTCGTCCTCGCTGCCGACGAGTCCCTCGCTCGCGAAGTCGGGCATCCCGGTGAACTGCTCCAGGAGCCCGCGCATGACCGGCATGAGGTCGTCGATCACCTGGAGCACCGCGATGTAGCCGCCGGTGATGCACGTGGCCGGGAACGGCGTGGTCAACAGCTCGCTGCCCTCCACGAGACGGACGGGCGGCTCTTCGCCCGGCGTCAGATCGGCAGCGATCTCGTCGTCCGTGGCCGGCGCCGCCGGCCCGTCCGACGGCAGCGGGGACGGGTCCTCGGTGTCGGAGAACGGCTGGACCCGGAGGTGGATGTAGCCACGACCGTCCGCTTCGGCGAGGCCCCGAACCGACACCGAGTACTCACCGGGTTCGTAGCGGCCGGCGGTGCACTCGACGACGAACAGGCCCTGGCGCGGGTCGTCGCCGGTTGCACCATCGGGGTCGCTGCACCACTGTCCCTCCGGGGCAAACGGCAGTCCCGACTCCAGCGGGAAGCCGAGGTCGCCCGCCTGCTGCACGTACCCGTCGAAGACGCGCTCCAGCTCGCCGTCGACACGCAGGACGGCTTGATGCCCTTCGCCGTAGCCGAGCGCGAACACGGCCCCCACCAGGGCCGACCCGGGCTCGATCTCGAACCCCTCGGCCAGCGGGCCGCTGGTGCGCACGACCTCCTCGGGCACCTCGGTGCACCCGCCGAGTGCCAGCACCAGGGCCGCCACCGCGGACGTCGCGAAGACGGCGTGGTGGCGAGGTCGGTACCTCACACCTCCGCCTCCGCGGCCGGCGTCGGCACTGCGTCTCGGCGACGCGCCCAGCGGAGCGTCACCAGGACCGCGGCGGTGATCAGTGCAGCGAGCGCCAGCCACGGCAGCAGTACGCCGAGGACGACGACGGCTGCGCCTCCGGCGGAGACCAGGGACTTCCACCCGGTGCCCAGTGCGTCGACGAAGCCGTCGGGGCCACCGGGCGGGGCGACGCCGGGCTGCTGCAGGTGCAGGCGGAGGGTGGACAGCTCCACCTGGTCGGCGAGGAACCCGCGCTGGGACTGCAGCGACTCCAGCTGCTCCTGCCGCCCGGAGAGCGCACCCTCGGCGGCGAGCAGGGCCTCGGTGCTGGGCGCCTCGTCCAGCAGGGCCTGCAGCCGGGCGACCGAGGTCTGCAGCGCCGCGATCCGCGCGTCCAGGTCGACCGTCTGCCCGGTCACGTCGGAGCGGGACACCGACACGCTGGCCACCTCGCCGAGATCCTCCAGGTCAGCCAGGACGTCGGTCAGCGCGTCCGACGGCACGCGCACCACGAGGTCGGCGGACGAGCCCTCGTCCTCGTCATCCCCGGTGGCCGCGTGCTCGGTGCGTTCGTCGACCCGTCCGCCGGCGGACTCGACCCGCTCGCTCACCTCCTGGGCGGCGTCGGCGGGATCGTCGACGACGAGCGACGCGGTCGCGGTGGTGATCACCTGCCGCTCGGCATCGGCATCGACCGGGTCGCCGGCTTCGTCGGCGACGGCCCCCGCACCCCCGCTGTCCGCGGTGCTGCTCGACTCGTCGCCGGACGAGCCGGAGCAACCGGCGACCAGGACCAGGGCCAGGGTCACGGCCACGCTGCCGAGAAGGCTCCTCATGGCGGGACCGTAGGGCTACCGGCACGGCACCGACCAGCATCGATGCCCGATCGTGACGCGGCGACCGAGCGACGGGGTCGACATCTCCGAGCGGTCTGCCTGCACGTCGCCCGCGTCCAGACCGAGTGCGGGGTTGTGGCGGCCACCGTCGGTGGGTCCGGCCGTGTCACCGACCGCAAGTCCGCACTGGGCGGGGAGGCGCCGGAGAGCTAGTCCTTGCGGCCGGCGTCCACGAGCCGGAGAACGGCCGAGCCCTCCTCGTCGGAGGCCTCCAGGTCCACCTCGACGTCGAAGCCCCAGTCGTGGTTGCCCTCGGGGTCGTCGACGATCTGCCGCACCCGCCAGACGCCGGGCTCGGACTTGTCCCAGATCAGCATCGCCGGGCCGCGGGCGTCGCCGCCGGTCTGCACCTCGGCGTGCTCGGCGAAGTAGCCGCGCACGACCGGCTCCCAGCGCTCGGCGTCCCAGCCCGAGGCCTTGTCCAGCTCGCCCAGGTCGTACCAGCGGCGGCGGGCGATGAGCTCCACCCGGCGGAACAGCGCGTTGCGCACCATGGCGGTGAACGCGCGCTCGTTGCCGGTGAGCGGCCGCGGCCGCGCGGGGACGGCGACCTCGGCGATCGGGCCCTCGTCGTCGGGGTTGGTCAGCGACTCCCACTCGTCCAGCAGCGAGGAGTCCACCTGGCGCACCAGCTCGCCGAGCCACTCGACGAGGTCGGTGACCTCCTCGGTCCGGGCGTCCGCGGGCACCCCGGAGCGCAGCGCCTTGAACGCGTCGGACAGGTACCGCAGCACCGCCCCCTCCGAGCGCGTGAGGCCGTAGGTGTTCACGAACTCCCGGAAGGTGAACGCCCGCTCCCACATCTCGCGGACGACGGCCTTCGGCGAGAGGTGCGCGTCCGCGGCCCACGGGTTGGTGCGGACGTAGACCTCGAACGCCGCGTCGAGCAGCTCCTCCAGCGGCTTCGGGTACGTGACCTCCTCGAGCAGCTCCATCCGCTCGTCGTACTCGATGCCCTCGGCCTTCATCTGCGCGACGGCCTCGCCCTTGGCCTTGCTCAGCTGGGCGGCGAGGATCTGGCGCGGGTCGTCCAGCGTCGCCTCGATGACGCTGACGACGTCCACGACGTAGGTGTCGCTCTCCGGGTCCAGCAGATCGATCGCGGCCAGCGCGAACGTCGACAGCGGCTGGTTGAGCGCGAAGTCCGGTGGCAGGTCCAGCGTGAGGTCGTAGCGGCGGCCGTCCGGCTCCGGCTCGGGCAGCCGCTCCAGGACGCCGGCCTGCAGCAGCGACCGCGCGATGCCGATCGCCTCGCGGATCAGCTTGAGCTGCTTCTTGCGCGGCTCGTGGTTGTCGGTGAGCAGCCGGCGCATCGCGGCGAACGGGTCACCGGGCCGGTCGACGACGTCCAGGATCATCGCCGTCGACACCCGCATGTTGCTGGTCAGCTTCTCCGGCTCGCCCTCGACCAGGCGGTTCATCGTCGCCTCGCTCCACGGCACCATGCCGTCGGGCACCTTCTTGCGCACCAGCTTGCGGCGCTTCTTCGGGTCGTCGGCGACCTTGGCGAACTGCTTGAGGTTCTCCACCTCGTGCTCGGGCGCCTGGACGACGACGGTGCCCGCGGTGTCGTAGCCGGCCCGCCCGGCCCGGCCCGCGATCTGGTGGAACTCGCGCACCTGGAGCAGTCGCGTGCGGACGCCGTCGTACTTCGACAGCGCCGAGAACACGACGGTGCGGATGGGCACGTTGATGCCGACGCCGAGGGTGTCGGTGCCGCAGATGACCTTGAGCAGCCCGGCCTGGGCGAGCTGCTCCACCAGCCGCCGGTACTTCGGCAGCATCCCGGCGTGGTGGACGCCGATCCCGTGCCGGACCAGCCGCGACAGCGTCGTCCCGAACGCGGAGGTGAAGCGGAAGCCGCCGATCATGTCGGCGATCGCGGCCTTCTCCTCCTTGCTGCACACGTTGACGCTCATCAGCGCCTGGGCCCGCTCGAGCGCCGAGGCCTGGGTGAAGTGGACGACGTAGACCGGCGCCTGCTTCGTGTCCAGCAGCTCCTGGATCGTCTCGTGCATCGGCGTCGTCGCGTAGTAGTGGTGCAGCGGCACGGGGCGCTCGGCGTTGGCGACCAGCGCGGTCGGGCGGCCGGTGCGCCGGCTCAGGTCCTCCCGCAGCGTCGTGACATCGCCCAGCGTGGCGCTCATCAGCAGGAACTGGGCCTTGGTCAGCTCCAGCAGCGGCACCTGCCAGGCCCAGCCGCGGTCCGGGTCGCCGTAGAAGTGGAACTCGTCCATGACCACGAGCGCGTTGCCCACGCCGTCGGTCCCGCCGCCCTCGCGCAGCGCGACGTTGGCCAGGATCTCCGCGGTGCAGGCGATGATCGGCGCACCGGCGTTGACCGACGCGTCACCGGTGAGCATGCCGACGTTGGCCGCGCCGAAGACCCCGCACAGCGCGAAGAACTTCTCGCTGACCAGGGCCTTGATCGGGGCGGTGTAGTAGCTGCGCCGGCCGGCCGCCAGGGCGGCGTACTGGGCGCCGGTGGCCACCAGCGACTTGCCCGAGCCCGTGGGAGTGGCCAGGACGACGTTCGCGCCGCTGACCAGCTCGATCAGCGCCTCCTCCTGCGCCGGGTAGAGCGTCGTGCCGTTCCCCTCGGCCCAGGCGGCGAAGTCGGCGAACAGCTCGTCGGGGTCGGCGCCCGTCGCGCGCAGGGCGGTCAGGTCGTCGGCGTCGTCGAGCAGGGGAGGGGCAACGGTCGTGGTCATCAGGAGCACCAGCGTGCCCGACGCCCCAACGCTTCCCGCGACCCCGTGCCCGACGAGCCGCGAGGTCACGAAGCGGTAACGGAACCAGCGGATCCCGGTCGAAGGAGGCAAGGTGAACAACAGGTGAACGGAAGGTGGACGCTCGATGCGCGCACAGGACTGCCCGGAGTGCCGGTGGGTGCCCGTCGTCGACGGCTCCGGCCGTCGTCGGCTCGAGATGCGCTGGCAGCTGCCCGTGTCGGCCGCCTCGTCGGCCGTTCCGCTGTCCCGCGCCGCCTGAGCGCGACCAGCAGGTTCCTCCCGCTCTCCGGCGGGTAGCGCGCGGAGGTCGGACCCGGTGAGCACAACCCGGGCCGCCTCGCTCAGCGCACCGGAGGAGAACCATGTCGTCGCCCCGCCCCGAGTCCCAGCCCGCCCAGCAGCAGACCCCGCCCGGCACGCTCGGGGAGATGGACCCGAAGCCCGACCACGGCGAGGAGAGCTACCAGGGCTCCGGCCGGCTCGCCGGCAAGAAGGCGGTCATCACCGGCGGGGACAGCGGCATCGGCCGCGCCGTTGCCATCGCCTTCGCCCGTGAGGGCGCCGACGTCCTCATCTCCTACCTGAGCGAGCACGAGGACGCCCAGGACACCGCCCGCTACGTCGAGCAGGCCGGCCAGAAGTGCGTGCTGGTGCCGGGTGATCTCTCCGACCGGGCGCACGCCAAGACGATCATCCCGAAGGCGGTCGAGGAGTTCGGCCGGGTGGACATCCTGGTCAACAACGCCGCGTTCCAGTTGAGCCACGACTCGCTGGACGAGATCAGCGACGAGGAGTGGGACCACACCGTCGCCACGAACCTGTCGGCGATGTTCACCCTCACCAAGGACGTCCTGCCGCACATGGGGCCGGGCGGGTCGATCATCAACTCGTCGTCGGTCAACTCCGACAACCCCAGCCCGAACCTCATCGCCTACGCGATGACCAAGGCCGGCATCGCCAACTTCACCGCCTCGCTCGCCCAGATGCTCGCCGAGAAGGGCATCCGCGCCAACAGCGTCGCGCCCGGCCCGATCTGGACGCCGCTGATCCCTGCGACCATGCCCGAGGAGAAGGTGGAGAGCTTCGGCCAGCAGGTGCCCCTCGGCCGCCCGGGCCAGCCCGCCGAGCTCGCGCCGGTCTACGTGCTGCTGGCCAGCGACGAGGCGTCCTACGTGTCGGGAGCGCGGGTCGCCGTCACCGGCGGCAAGCCGATCCTCTGATGGTCTTCATCTGGAGCAGCGGCTGGGGGCCCCGGCGACGCCGCCCACGGCGCGGGTACGGCTACGGGCCGCCGCGCGGCTACGGCCCCGGCTACGGGTACGGACGGCGCAACGACTCCTGCCTGCGCGACCTGCTGTTCCTGAACACCGGCTGCTGCCTGGCCAATGCGATCGGCTGCGGAGGAGATGCGTTCCTGCTGGCACCCGCGACCGCCCGCGAGGTCCACCGGGCCGGAACGGGGGAGCGGGGGAGCCGGCTCGCTGAGCGCATGGTCGCCGCCGTCCGCGTCTACCAGCGGGAGATCAGCCCCCGGCGGGCGGCGTGCTGCCACTTCGAGCCGACCTGCTCGGCCTACGCCGTGCAGGCGATCGAGCGGCACGGCGCGGGCCGGGGTGCCTGGTTGACCGCCCGCCGGCTGGTGCGCTGCCGGCCCGGCGGCGCCCGGGGCGCCGATCCCGTGCCCGGCACGGCCTGAATCCGGGTGCGCCAGGCCTGCCGACGCCCTACGGTCGCGCGGTGCTCGACGACGCGGCGACGACGGGGCTGGCCACCTGGGGCGATCCCACGTGGCGGGCGGACGTCCTGGCCTGGGCCGGCGAGCAGCTGGGCCGGGCCGGGCTCGCCGTCGACGGGGAACCGGAGCAGCCGCACGTCCGCATCTGGTCGACGGCGTTCCGGTTGCCCCTGCGCGGCGGGGGAGCGGCGTGGCTCAAGGCACCCGGCGCCGGCTCCGCCTCCGAGGTGCCGCTCTCGGCAGCGCTGGGCGCCCGGGTGCCGGACGCGGTGCTGGTGCCGCTGGCGACCGACCCGGCTCGCCGGTTGCTGCTCCTGCCCGACGGTGGCGAGCGGCTGCGCACCCATGGCAGCGACGCCGCGACCTGGGCGGCGCTGCTCCAGGCCTACGCCGCGCTCCAGCGCGAGCTGGCCGGGCACGCGGGGGAGCTGCTGGAGCTGGGCGTCCCGGACCTCCGGCCCGCCGTGCTCCCCGGGCTGGTGGCGGAGCTGCTCGACGACGACGAGGCGCAGCTCGCCGGCCGGCCCGGG